>JBEGTQ010000083.1:0-29148 GCA_041179305.1 Pseudomonadota bacterium
TCAGTATTCGATGCTAAAGCCGGTATCGCGCTGAATGACAACTTTGTGAAACTGGTTGCCTGGTACGATAACGAAACGGGCTACTCAAACAAAGTTCTGGACTTGATCACTCACATCTCCAGGTAATGGATTGATGTAGATGTCTACCAAAAGCCACCCGGATGAAGTGAACCCCATTATGTTGGGCACTTTGCTTTAACTGGCGGCTGATATGGCCTGAGTTCGATATTGTATCGGACTCAGGCCGTTTAGTTTTACCTTAATTTGGTCATGCATTCAATTTAGTGATTATTATTACACCAAGTAATGCTCACGCTCAATCCGCTGTGTAGAGCTTGCCTTTGATGTGTTTTTCGTCCGGCGACATTGAAACCTGACAGCAACCCCAATAATTTGCGAAATGTCTTTTTGCTCCGACGGACAAAAACACAAAAACATGAGCAATAATACGTTTGAGACGTGCCTCCCGGGCATACCACAGCCAACGTTGCTGCTTTTTATTACCCACAAATGACCACATTTCATCGACCTAACAGAATGAGTTGAATTTTCCGGTTATCCAGAGGGAGCGTGGTTACACATCGTGGCGCGAGTTTTTAGCCTGCGCATATCAGCATTAATGCTGATATGTAGCGTGCGGGCAGTATCGCGGATACCGGAGTTATTCATAGCAAGGTCGACAATTTGCTCTTTTATACCGGGATAACAGGCACGGTACTGGTACCCGAGTTGAAAGCGCCGCCGGCAGGCCTGACAGCGGTAGCGCTGATGCCCGGTGCGTCGTGATCCGTGCTTTTTAACAGCCTCATATTAAACGCATAAACATGCTGACTAATAATCAACAGCCACACAACCTCGGGAGAAAAAATTAATAAACAATGGTTGAATGTCAATAAAATTGCAGATTGAGAGCCACAATTTAAAATAGCTCTCAGGAATATTTATTCTTTTTAATTCCTAACGAGCTTTACAGGAACCTGCAAAAGAATACACCGACAACTCCCCCTAGGCCTGACGGCATGAATTTAATCTTCGCTTGGTTGATTGCATCAGCTTCACTATTAGCGTTAAAAATGCTATCCCACAGTTCTAAACCTGCCTCATCACCGTGAGCACCGCTACAGATGTATTGCTGAGATTGATTCACTTCTGCATGAGAAGGTGATATTGCAAGCGTGGACAATAGAAAAACTGTGGGTACTACCAATTGTCGAAATGCGGTCGATAAGTTCATCTTTAATTCTCCTATTAGTTTCACTCGAACAACAGAGTGTTGCTGAAAAATCAAATCACAACCTGTAACATAACATAACTAAATATAACATAAAACAACACAATCCGTAACATAACCTATAACATTACAATGCATTGGTTATTTAAATTGACATTAAACTATGTGGTGAATAAACATTGCATTTTGTTGTTTATTGTTGGAGTTAAATATTATTTTCGCACCCTTTCGAATACATAAAAAATTTAGTGAAATCAATTAGTAAATACTATTTTATCGTCGATTTTCTGCAAGATTTAAAGCCTGTGATATGATCGAAAATCTGAAGTTCAATCGATCGCTAGCCCCTTTACTTGTAAGGCCAAACGAATGAACGAAAAAGTCTTCACCCTGCCTATTGTTGAACAAATTTCGCCCTGCATCAGCCAGCGCCAACTGGATGAGTTGCCGATCGTGGTTGTCTCTCATCCGAAATTTCGTGCAGCAATAAGCCTGCAAGGTGCCCATCTACTGACTTATCAACCCAGTGGTGAGCAACCGATCATTTGGCTAAGCAATAACACCCCATTTAACATTGGTGTTGCAATTCGTGGCGGCGTGCCTATTTGTTGGCCTTGGTTTGGCTCAACAGCAAAACCCTCTCACGGCTTTGCTCGTATACTACCGTGGAAACTCAGTGACCACGATGAACACGAAAATGGTGTGATCCTGGCTTTCACGCTGAAAGACAGCGAGGTTTCGCGTAAATTATGGCCGCATGCATTCACTTTAATCGCACGTTTCAAGTTGGGCGATGAATGTGAGATTGAACTAGAGTCACATGGTGAATACCAAGCTAAGGCAGCGTTGCATACTTACGTCCAAATTGGTGATATCAGCCAAATTAAAGTGAGCGGGTTGGGTGAGAAATACGTCGATAAAGTGTTAAACATCGCTGACGCAACCCAGCAACGTGAGTTGATGTTTAATGGTCAGACAGACCGGATCTATACTCATCCTGAAGCCTACAGCGTAATAAAAGATGCAGCGCTTAAGCGCACCATTGAAGTACATCACCATCACCAAAGTGATGTGGTTGTATGGAACCCGGGCGCTGAATTGTCCTGCAGTATGGCAGATATGCCAAATAATGGTTATAAGACGATGGTCTGTGTTGAAACTGCGCGAATAAGTGAACCATTAGTAGCAACCGCAGACACTGCTGCTCACTTGGCCATGAGCATCCGTTGCTGCAAAAATGCGGGGCATAAAGCCTAATGCCAATCAATTAAGCCTCAAATGATCCGTTGAACGACCCTCCTGGTGTGTAATAACCCACAATTTACTCTCCACGGAATTAATTGAGCAATATCTGGTAGATACCGGTTACTGGCGTGGATAGTGCAGATAGCCTTCACGACCTATACAGTCGTAGAATGCAAATTGAACAGCACTTCCGTGATGATAAAAGTGCGGGTTTGGGTCTCAAGGCGAGTCAGAGCCATTCGGCAGGGCGTATACTGGTACTCCGTCTCCTGGTGAGATTGAGCACGGTATTATTATAACTTGTTGATTTAGCATGCTAAAAATAAAGAATTAAATCTGAAATGCCAGACCAAAAATCTTAAATCACTGCGGATTTTATCTTATCTGACATTAGCGGAGAATATGTTGCGACACTCCAGACTCCCCGCTAATTTTAATGTGAACAGCACCGTATGCCATTCTTAACCGCTCAGCCAGAACCTACCGAAGTGCAGTTTTGGCTTATTAGCGCCAATTTAAGAGGTATCTCCCGGCGCACTAGCAGGTTTTTATAATCAGCCAAGGGCTAATTAGATTGCAGTTACGTTTGCTGCAGACGGACCTTTAGCACCATTCTCGATAGAGAACTGTACATTCTGGCCTTCAGCCAGGGTCTTGAAGCCTTGATCTTGGATTGCAGAGAAATGAACGAATACGTCTTTGCTACCATCGGCTGGAGTGATGAAACCGAAGCCTTTAGACTCGTTGAACCACTTTACTTGACCTTTCATCATGTTAGACATGTGTCTTTCCTTTATTAAAAATATTTTGCCACCATGGGCGTGTTATAGCCAGTTATCAATCGTTACTTATGGAGGCACTATGAAGGAAATTCGTCAGTGAAGAGCTATCAACGATAACGCTTTAAATATGAACCACTTTACTCAAGATGTCGTGCATAAATAGGTCTTTACCACAGGCCGGGAAACATTAACTCATGACCGAGTTTTAATAGCAACCCTTTTTAGCAAGCAAACCGAATATTCTTGTTTGCATGCCTAAAAAGGAACCAAAATAGCTATTAATTATACACTTGTTTTACATTTATATGCTGGATAATCAGTAAAACTGCTGTAAATGAGTTCATGTCGTCTACCAAGCGTGTGCCGCTGCAACACTATTACCAATCACTTTAGTAATGAGGCCGCATCATGACATCACCACAAAAGGTTACTATCGCGGTTAATACCATACCCACAGATTTCAACGTGCACTATTCGCTATATTATAGCAAGCATTCACATTTACTATAGAATCAGCTACTATATGATGGTCTTATGGTATACAAACTGCCCTCTTCGCATAACAGTTTAGCTTACTAATTTATTGAACTGATATGCTCTAAATTTAACCTTACATGTTAATCTATAGAAAGTCGCAATGGTTTAGTCTGAATAAGTCATTAATCATAAGGTCATAATTATGGATGCAATTAGAAAAATATTAATCGAGGATATCGCGCGAATAAATATAAAAGAAAAAAGAGACGGTCGGTTAAAATTTAATAGCGATTTTGTCTACAAGCATCCCTATCTGTGCCTGGCAATGCTACTTTCATATGTTTTTGTATTATTTTTAATGTACTTAACTCCCTATCTCGGTTCCGGCCATATGATTGCCCTTACTGTTTTCTTCACCTTGATGTCTGCCATTTTAATTATGGAGATCAAACCGGTATTTAAATTTGAAGATATTGGCATTCTCGATTTACGTGTTTGCTATAACGGAGAGTGGTTCTTTAGTCGCGCGTTATCGACTCAGGCAATCAATGAAATATTGAATAGCAAAGATATCAATGATGATCTTAAACTTCGGTTTAAACATATAATTAATAATAAAGGCGAAATAGATTTCTATGATGTTTACGACTTGGCCTACCTGCAAAAAAAAACACAACACACCAATGAACCCAGTGCCAATACATCACTCGCCAACACTTCTGTTCCAAGATAATCATGCTTCTCACGCTCTTTGCGTCCGCCAGAGAGACAAACTTGGTAAGCTGCCTAGTCTGACAAATAAAGTTTTTCAGACAGATCCCGTTAATGTATTACATTTTTATCTATAATCTACTGTTATATCCAAGTCACTTCAAGATCGAGAGAAGAAGCCACTGAGCGAAGCCCCTGGAGCTTACTCAAATCAGTCGCTGGAGTGAGTAAAAACAGCCAACACATCTGCATCTTGAGAGATGACGGGCATAATTAAATAAATATCTAAAATGGACCCGCGATGAGTACCCATACCTCAAATCAGACACCAGACTCGTTGATTCAAACCCTGCCCTACAACAGTTGGAGCCAGATTGAAGCAGCTCATCCGAGTGCTATCGAGGCTCTTGAGCAAGGTAAGGTGCTATTTTTACCGCGCCTCTGTTTTGAGTTGAGCGAGCAAGAGAAACACCTGCTTGATCCGACACTGGTTGACGTAAAACGCAAAAATATTAGCTTCAAACCGCCAGAAGGTATATTGACTGGTGTCACTGACGAAAGTAAAATTGCATTAACCCGCCAGTTACTGGAACGTTATTACCAGAGCTGCCTCAGCCTGGTGAAGAAATTACTACCGGAATATACCGCTACGCTGCACAGCCCGACCAATAGCCTCAGGTTACACCCAGTGGCAGCATGGCGCGACAAAACGTCATGGCGAAAAGATGATAGCCGCCTGCATGTTGATGCTTTTCCATCGCGCCCCAACCACGGTGAACGTATTATCCGCATATTCACCAACATCAATCCACATAAAGAATCTCGTGCCTGGCGGGTAGGTGAAGACTTTACCCAGTTAGCTCGCCGCTATTTGCCACAACTTGATCGCTATTCACCACTCAGCAGTTGGCTGCAACATAAAATCGGCATTACCAAACGTCGCCGCAGCCATTACGACCATCTGATGCTTCAGTTACATGACAAAATGAAGTCAGATTTGGATTATCAGAAGAGCGGCCTGCAACAGGCAATTGATTTCCCCTCCGGCAGTAGCTGGATCTGTTTCTCTGATCAAACGCCTCACGCCGCAATGAGCGGGCAGTTCATGTTGGAGCAAACCTTTCTGCTACCGGTTAATGGAATGAGAAATCCCCAGCAATCACCGTTAAAAATATTGGAAAAATTGACAAATAACGTGCTGATATAAAAATTTATTTATTTTTAGGTAGTAAACCCACTGCTTATGAAGTGAATGCCTATTATTGAACACGTTATCCGGCAATGGCAGGGAAAGTCATTCACGGGGGGTACTGAAAAACAGGTTCTACTGATTGAAAACATCATTTGTTCAAATAGGGTCAATGACCGTTAGACTAACAAGGTATAGAAGCAAGAAGCCGTGAGATAGCCACAAAATACATTAGCATTGTTAATGTATTGACAATGCTGACAAAACATCCCCTATTACTCCATCTAATTACAAAAAAACATAAAACAGACTAAACTTGGTTTTATTATCATAATTAATTTTGCACTTACCAGATAATTATAATTAATAATATTTACGTTTAAAGCGCCATAATGCAGAGATCCTCTTTCGGTTACTTATCAAAAAATATTTGTCATTTTAGAATTGTTAAGTGTAGTTCGCTTATTTGACGACGATACATGCAAATAATAAGGATTCTGAAACATGCGGAAAACAGGCGATATCGACAGTACCATGTCGGCAAGACAACTTACAAACAAAGCTGTCGCACTGATTCTTGCTGGTGGCCGCGGCACACGCCTTAAAGATCTTACGTCCGTAAGGGCAAAACCGGCGGTTCACTTCGGCGGGAAATACCGCATTATCGACTTCGCATTATCTAATTGTCTTAATTCAGGTATTCGCCGTATCGGCGTGATTACCCAGTATCAGTCCCATACTTTGGTTCAACATATTCAACATGGTTGGTCATTTCTCAGTGAAGAAATGAATGAGTTTGTTGATCTATTGCCAGCGCAACAGCGCCAAGGGCAAGAACACTGGTATACCGGCACGGCCGATTCCATTTTCCAGAATTTAGATATTATCCGCCGCTATCAAGCTGAATATATTGTGATTTTGGCTGGAGATGATATTTATAAAATGGATTACTCGCGCATCCTGTTAGACCACGCGGAAAACAGTGCAGCCTGTACCGTAGCCTGTATTGAAGTACCCAAACAAGACGCTACCGCCTTCGGCGTCATGGACGTCGCCGACGATTTGCAAGTGAAAATGTTTTGGGAGAAACCAGAAAATCCACCGACACTACCCGGCAAACCGGATCGCTGCCTGGCCAGTATGGGGATCTATGTCTTTAACGCTGAATTTCTATTCAAATTACTCACCGATGATCATACCAATGAGAGCAGTAGCCATGATTTCGGCAAAGACATCTTGCCGAAAATTACCGAACAAGGTCATGTTTGGGCGCATCAGTTCTCACTGTCTTGTGTTTCCACATCGCCTGATGCCCCTGATTATTGGCGTGATGTGGGAACATTAGATGCTTATTGGCAAGCTAACCTTGATCAGGCTGCCATCACGCCTGAGCTTGATATGTATGACTCTCATTGGCCAATACGAACTTATGCCGAACCGTTACCTCCGGCAAAATTTGTTCAGGATCGATCTGGCAGCCACGGGATGACAATGAACACTCTCGTCTCCGGTGGTTGTGTTATTTCCGGTTCGATGGTGGCCAACTCCGTATTATTTTCCAGAGTGCGGGTCAACTCATTCTGCAATATCGATTCTTGCGTATTACTCCCTGATGTGGAAATTGGTCGCTCATGTCGCCTGCATCGTTGTGTCATTGATCGCGCCAGCAAGATCCCCGCGGGTATGGTGATTGGCGAAAATGCAGATGAGGACGCCCGCCGCTTCTATCGTTCAGAAAATGGCATTGTGCTGGTCACCCGTGAAATGTTGGCGGAACTATAAGAAGAAATTTTCCGGTCATGGCCTCAAAGGATTAACTTGATTATAATCATCAGTACATTCATTGAATGTGAACAATAACTGTTGCAAAGCAAATCACCATATTGAATACACAACAGAAACACAGGCAAGCAATCGACTATCCTGGATTAACACGGTTTATGTTGTTATTTCCAACGCACTTGTTCAGATGCTGAGCAGTCAAACGTAATAGACCAATTTAGCATTGACAGTATCCGTCTTGCTGGATATTATCCGCTCCGTTCACACGATTCCTCTGTAGTTCAGTCGGTAGAACGGCGGACTGTTAATCCGTATGTCACTGGTTCGAGTCCAGTCAGAGGAGCCAAATTTAGCGAATCCCGCTTAGGAAACTAAGCGGGATTTTTGCTTTATTAATCTTCTCCTCTCCCCTACCCACGTCTGGTTGAAGCCACTTTTGTGGTAAATATCTAACCTCTGTACCGTAAGCAACTTTTGGAATATCGTTCAGGTAATTCTTTGTGAACAACAGGATTTCTATTACAGTGATTATTAGTCAATAAATGCCGATTCATCGATATATACCCGTTACCCTTCAAGATGTAGGGAGTCTGCGGCATCTTGAAGTAACGTGGGCATAGACATTGATACCTTTTCCAGACAAACCTAATTCATACAGGATTTAATTGATGACAAGCATTATCAAAAAACTCCCTATTAACCAGCGTGTTGGCATCGCTTTTTCTGGTGGTTTGGATACCAGTGCCGCGCTGTTATGGATGCAGAAAAAAGGCGCAATTCCTTACGCCTATACCGCAAATTTGGGTCAGCCTGATGAAGAAGATTATGAAGCAATTCCACGTAAAGCAAAGGAGTATGGCGCAGAGAAAGCCCGCCTGATCGATTGCCGTAAACAGCTTATTGCGGAAGGTATCGCGGCGATTCAATGTGGGGCATTCCATAACGCGACTGCCGGTGTCACTTACTTCAACACGACGCCATTGGGCCGAGCCGTAACCGGTACTATGCTGGTTGCCGCGATGAAAGCAGATGATGTAAATATATGGGGTGATGGCAGCACTTATAAAGGTAACGATATCGAGCGCTTCTATCGTTACGGTCTGCTGACTAATGCTGAGTTAAAAATTTATAAGCCGTGGCTGGATAGCGATTTCATCAATGAACTCGGTGGCCGCCATGAAATGTCCGAATTTATGATTCAGTCCGGCTTTGACTACAAAATGTCAACCGAGAAAGCGTATTCCACTGACTCCAATATGTTAGGTGCGACTCACGAAGCCAAAGATCTTGAATTCCTGAACTCCAGTGTCAAAATCGTTAACCCGATTATGGGTGTCAAATTTTGGGACGAAAATGTCCTGATCAAGGCGGAAGAAGTCTCTGTCCGTTTTGAGCATGGTTATCCGGTTGCGCTAAATGGTGCTACTTTCGGTGACAATGTTGAGTTAATGATGGAAGCCAACCGTATCGGGGGCCGTCACGGTTTGGGTATGAGTGACCAAATTGAAAACCGTATTATCGAAGCCAAAAGCCGTGGTATCTATGAGGCTCCGGGAATGGCGCTGTTACACATCGCCTATGCACGTTTGCTGACCGGTATTCATAACGAAGATACCATCGAACAATATCATGCCAATGGCCGTGTATTGGGCCGTCTGCTCTATCAAGGCCGTTGGTTTGATCCACAAGCATTAATGCTGCGTGACTCTGCACAACGTTGGATCGCCAGCGAAATAACCGGTGAAGTGACTTTAGAATTGCGTCGTGGTAATGACTATTCCATCCTGAACACCCAGTCTGATAATCTGACTTACCAGCCAGAGCGTTTGACAATGGAAAAAGGAGCCTCCGTATTCTCACCAGATGACCGTATCGGTCAGTTGACTATGCGTAATCTGGATATCACAGATACGCGCAAGAAGCTATTGAACTACACTACCACTGGATTATTATCTTACTCGTCTGAGGTAGGCTTACCACAGGTGGATAATAATAATTTGGGTGCGACAGGAATTCAGGATAAGAACAAATATACTCAATAAATTTCAGCCTATATTGTTTAAGTATCCGATTAAGATTAAGCCCATCACTCTTATTTATTTTTTGAACATGGATAAAAGATTGCTTAAACATCTCTCTGCTCCGCTGCTGGCCGCCGCTTTGCTCGCTATTCCCTTGCACAGCCATGCCAAAACTGCGCTTCTGGCATCACAGATTGTTGATAAATATGCTAAAAATATTTTTTACAACAGTGGTGCTATGGGTATGGCACTGGTTGTTATCGATAACAATCAGGTGGTTAATCGTAGTTTTGGTGAAACCAAGCCCGGTAACAATCTTCGCCCACGGCCAGACTCACTGATCCGTATTGCCTCTATTACCAAGCTGATGACCAGTGAAGTGATGGTAAAACTGGCCGATGATGGCACCGTTAAATTAACTGATCCGCTGAAGAAATACGCCCCAAAAGGGGTCAGAGTGCCTTATTATAATGCTAACCAGCCGATTACTCTGCTAAATCTGGCCAGCCATACCAGCGGCTTGCCGCGCGAACAACCGGGTGGGCCACAAAAAAGACCGGTATTTACCTGGCCAACCAAGGATAACCGGTGGCAATGGCTTAAGCAGGCTAATGTGACAGTTCCGCCTGGCGTAAAAGCCGCTTACTCCAATTTGGCCTATGACTTATTGGCAGATGCCTTATCACGGGCATCAGGCAAGCCTTACTCCAGATTGCTGCGTGATAAAATCACCGCGCCGCTGGGAATGAAAAATACCACACTGACCCCAACCACTGAGCAATGTAACCGTTTGATGGTAGGTGTTGGCAGCAGTCGTTGTCAAAATACACTCGCCGCTGCGGGAAGTGGTGGTATTTACTCGACACCCGAAGATATGCAGCGTTGGATGCAGCAATTCTTATCTTCTGATAACCATACACGTAAAAGATCAGCCAAACGTGAACAAACGATGTACTTCCAGCGCCGAGAGTTAACTTCGTTGAAAGGGATGGATGTTGCCGGCCGGGCTGATGCGCTAGGCCTGGGCTGGGTTTATATGGCACCACATGCTGAATTACCGAGCATTATGCAAAAAACCGGTGGCGGCGGTGGTTTTATTACCTATATGGCAATGATTCCGGAGAAAAATATTGGCGTTTTCGTCGTAGTAACCCGTACACAGTTGACTAAATTCACCAACATGAGTGATGGTGTTAACCAATTAGTGGCTGAATTAGCAAAAAATAACTGATACCGCTTAATAGTAGTGTCACAACTGCCACTGTTTTGGTTTGAACGCAGAAAAACAAAAACCCGTTACCTTACTCAGATAACGGGTTTTAAAATTGGTGCCGGCACCAAGAGTCGAACTCGGGACCTACTGATTACAAGTCAGTTGCTCTACCAACTGAGCTATGCCGGCGTAATTCTTTGAAATGTCACTTTATTTCGCTGCGGCGCAATATAGTATAACCAGGAACAGAAAATCAAGCGGTATCAACAAATTATTTGCATTGCATTTCACTTCATAAAAATTTGCTGACTTATTCATCTACCTGAGCGTCATAATCAATCTTTAACACCAGCCGTAGCAGTGCTGCCACGGGTTCAAACTGCGACTCAGGGATCATTTCACCACACTTTACGTCATGGAACAGTTGACGTGCCAAAGCAACATTTTCAACCACCGGAATCGACTCTCGTAGCGCCAGGTTGACGATGTGTTCCGCTCTGGCATCGCTACCCTTCTCTAAAATTTTCGGTACCGGCATGTCAACCGGATCGTATCCAAGACAAACAGCGATATGGGTTGGGTTACGTACAACCACGGCTGATTGCCTAACATTCTGTGCAAGGCTTCCACTTTGCATTTCACGCTGTAGCTCGCGCCGACGTTGTTTCGTCTGCGGGTCGCCTTCCATGTCTTTATGCTCTTGTTTCACATCCTCCTTGCTCATGCGTTGTTGCTTCAGGGTGTTATGGCTCTGAAAGGCATAGTCAAAAACACCAAGTACCACGTAAAACGCCAGCAGCGCATACCACATCCAGCGTACTAAGGTTGAAAACACCGGAATAGCACAGGCCGGTTCGCAGTAAGGCAGTGCCTGAAACGTCGGTGCATAATAGCTAAATAAGTAAACGAAAATGAGACACAGCAAGATAACTTTCAGACAGGATTTGATCAGTTCAATCAAACTACGCAACGAAAAAATCTGTTTTAGGTTACTCACAGGGTTAATCCGCTCCCCTTTGAAACCAAGTGCCTTACTCGCAAGCATAAAGCCAACCTGAGCCAACACGCTAACAATAGTAGCGGTAGCCAGCATGCCGCCGAACAGCGCAAACATCAGCCCTCCTGAGCTGAGTAACGCCCGTGTCATGATTCCCACGGCATAGCTAAAGGGTTTATTAATCAAACCCGCAGAGAGCAGTATCAACTCAGCTACTCTCTGAATCATCGCATCAGAAAAAAAATGGAAAAAACCCAGCACCGCGAGCAATTGAACCCCTGAGGTGATTTCCATGCTTTTAATCACCTGCCCTTCCTGCCGACTGTCGCGCTTTTTTTTCTCGGTGGGCTGCTCGGTTTTTTCACTCATAGCTGGCTAACCAGCGGTTCACATTCTGATATAGCGCCTGACTTTCAAGCTGATAGTGATGAAAAGCATAAGGCAGCGATAACAACAGCAAAAAAAGAGCCAACGCACTTTTAATCGGCATCGATAAAAAGAATACGTTTAGCTGCTGAGCAGAACGGTTCAGCAGACCCAACGCTAAATCCGCAAGAACCATGCTAAGCACCGCTGGCAGAGAAAAGCTCAGGCACAGGCGATACAACATCTGCCATTCAATGAGCAGAAAATCAAAAAAAGAGGAGGTGAACAGCAATACCTTGCCAGGTGGAAAATAGTGATAGGAATCATACAGCGCAGAAAGCAGCAGATTGAAACCGCCGGTAATAAAGAACAACACACACAAAAACTGACTAAATAGCAAACCCAAAATAGACGTCTGTGTCGCCATGGCCGGATTGAACAGAGTACCCATGGTTGCCCCGCGCAGCGTATCAATAAGGAAACCCGCCATATCCACCGCCCAAAAAGGGATCGCCGCGCAAAATCCCAATAGCAGACCAATGATTATTTCGCCGGGAATAAAGCTTAGCCAGTTCCAGCCCTGATGAATCCCCTCCTGCGCATGGATAATGGGTAACATCGGCAGCATCACCGCCAGCAACACCCCATTGCGAATCAGCGACGATCCTAAATTACCGCTCTGTAATAGCGGAAACAATAGCGTTAGCCCCAACGGCCTCATCATCGCGACAGCCACCGTGACCAATCCATCATTACTGATCAGATTTGTCATCCATGTGTGCCTATTTGCAGTAGAATCTGTCGTGTATACGCCAATAATAAACCACCCAGCCAGTGATAGGTCGCCATTAGCATCAGCGCAACAGCCAGTAGCTTAATCATAAACTGCAATGTCTGATCCTGAATCTGGGTCAACGCCTGAAACAGGCTGACTGCCACCCCTACAACTGAGGCTACGAGTACCACCGGTAAAGAGGTTATCAGAACCAGCCACATCAGCTCGGTGACAAAATGCGTAAGACTGGCATCATTCATAGAAAGCTCTGCACCAATTGGGAAAGAATAAGATCCCATCCGCCTGCCAACAGAAAAATCAATAACTTGAAAGGTAATGAAATGGTCATCGGTGACACCATCATCATACCCATCGCCAGCAGGATGTTCGAAACCAGTAGGTCAATGGCGAGAAAAGGCAGGTAGATAAGCAGGCCAATACGAAATGCCTGAGTAAGTTGGCTCACGGTAAACGCGGGCAATAAGATCAACAGTGAATCCGGTTTGACACGCCTACGTGCGTCCTCCGGCCACGTTTTCGCGATCAGGTTGCGAAAATAGCGCATCTGTTTCTGATCCGAGTTTTTTTGCAAAAATTGACGATATGGGCCTAGCGCATGGCTATCCCAGCCGCTCATCCACACCGGCGCGCCGGTTTTAGCCACCGGGTTCCATTGAGCTTTCACCGCCAACACAGTTGGCGCCATAATGAATAGAGAGAGCACCAGCGCCAGTCCATACAACGCCATGTTCGGCGGTACCTGCTGAATCCCCAGCGCATTGCGCAAAATAGAAAACACCACCGCCAATTTGAGAAATGAAGTTCCCATCACTACAGCCAGGGGCAGCAGAGAGAGGACAAACAGCAGGGAGATGAGCTGCCAGGCAGAATCAGGTAAAGACATGGCATTTCCTAACGATACAATGATGAACTACTTATAGCCACTGCCCTACCCCACGGCTATCCGGTATTTACCGTATCTACCTGCGTTTGCGCCACTTCTGCGGGGCTGAGATACCAGCGACTGATCCGCACCAGAAAGCTGTCGCCACAGCCGACTAACTCTCCCGCGCCCACCACCCGACCGTTCAGTCTTAACCTAACTTCAGTACCAAATCGTGCGTCAGCGGGCAAGATATCACCCACACTCAACGCACGCAGCGCGCCTAAGGAGATATCCACCTGCCCCACTTCAACCAACAGCATTTGCGGCAGATCGTCGATATTCACTGAGAGCGGTTGCAAGTTATCCACCTCATCCCGCTCTTCTATCAGCAGGCTTTCAACATCCTGCACCAGTTCACTAATCTGCATATTACTCTCCAGACCAAAGT
Organism: Pseudomonadota bacterium; assembly: GCA_041179305.1. Taxonomy (GTDB): domain Bacteria; phylum Pseudomonadota; class Gammaproteobacteria; order Enterobacterales; family Enterobacteriaceae; genus Yersinia. Next base: position 14,124 of record JBEGTQ010000083.1, read on the forward strand.
TCACCCGCGCCGCAACGCCAGCCGACAGCAGCACGATAAGTTCACCCGCGCGGAGATTGCCAAAGGTTTGTATCCGCACGCCGTCCCCAATGTTAAGACCTCTCAATTCGCAGAGCGAAAGAGAACACCACCCCCCGTAGCAGGCAAAAGCGGCAGAGGGCAACAAATGTCGTGGCCGCACAACAGGCATTACCCGATCAGCGATGGACTGGAAATAGGTCATCGGCCAGCCAAACAATAAAGCACTAAACCGGTGAAGCTCTATCTGCCAGCTAAAAGTCAACGCAAGTTGATCCGGCAGTGTACTGCAACTACGTGGATAACTTTTTGGATACGCCATCACCGCGTTACTGGCAGTCAACAGCGGTGAAAGCCCCCATTCAGCAACGCCCGCTAACAGCAGTGGGTCAATGGCGTTTGAATCTGAAGAACCTATCGTCTCTTCGCACCACATTTGCCAATCGCTTTCCGGCAGCCAGATGTCACACGCCGTTTCACCCACTGTCACCGCAAACACCACCCCTGGCTGGGCACTCTGCCACTCTTGTACTGCAACATGCAGCACACCTAAGGTCACACCTTCTACTGGTAGATATTTAGCTACTTCACCTTCACTCGGCGTCATGTTTGACATACCTGACCCCCAGCGTAACCTGATGACCTGCCGCTAGCAGCCCGGCATTCAACCAGGCGGATACATGCTTTAATGTGTTAAACAACGCATATTGTGGCACTAAAACATTCAAATAGGTTTTCCCTTCCAGCACCTCTATTTCACAGATTAGCCCCGCCGCAGGTCCCCCCAGTATTTTATAGCGGTTAGTTTGCTGTCGCAGCAGCGCTGATTTGCTGCCAGAGTGGCCTGGCGCAATGGCTATCGGACCCATCAACTGTGAAAATCGGATTTTATCTGGCTGCTGCTGCGCCTCGTCTTCGCTGTTTTCAGATGGGTCATGCCACAGACAGCCTTCGACTTTAATAATATTCATTATTCAGCAGCCCTCTGATTTTTTCCTTTTTTTTCATAATAACAACCAACTCTTGATGCAGCACATCAAGCCGATTTTGCAACTGTTTTTGCCTGTCCGATAAGGAACGTTGTTGCAGCGCTAAACTGTGTGTCTCATGAAACAGGCTGCCCATTTTTTGCTTCTGTTCCACCAGTTCCTTTGCCTGCAAGGTTCCAGACCACGTTAGTATCTGGTTCTGCAACTGCGCTAATTCAGCACAACGTGCCCGACTTTGATTCTGCATCACTTCCATTTGCATATGCTGACGTGTGAGTTCAGCCATCTGCCGATGCAATCGATCCTCACGGCGTTCTTTAATTTTAAGTAAACAGTGCAGCATCACTTGCCCGTCAGATAACGTAGTTGTGGCAGCAGTTCGTCGAGATTGCATGATTCATTATCCTGTTGTTTCAAGAAGTGGCAAATTGCGGGATAGCTATCCACCGCGTGATCAGCCTGCGAATCTTCTCCGCGTTGAAATTCGCCTACTCGAACCAAAAGCTCCACGTCGCGGTATACCGAAAGTTGGCTGCGTAACGCGTTAGCCAACGCCTGGTGTTCCGCACTGGTTACCATCGGCATAATACGGCTTAGGCTGGCGAGAATATCAATAGCAGGAAAATGAGCCGATTCGGCCAACCGACGCGAGAGAACAATATGTCCGTCCAGCAACGATCTAACCTCATCGGCAAGCGGTTCATTCATATCGTTGCCCTCCACCAGCACCGTGTAAAACGCGGTGATACTGCCCCGCTCGCCCTTGCCTGTTCGCTCCAGCAAACGCGGTAATGCGGCAAAAACGCAGGGTGGATAGCTGCCTGGTACCGCAACTTCGCCGCTGGCAAGGGCGATCTCCCGCGCAGCACGGGCATAACGGGTGAGTGAATCGGCAAATAGCAGAACCCGCTGGCCTCGGTCGCGGAACGCTTCGGCAATCGTGGTGGCAACAAACAGTGCCCGCATCCGCTCAAGTACAGGCCGATCAGACGTTGAAACCACAATCACACAACGGCTGCGTACCTCTTCACCAAGCGTTTGCTCAATAAACTCGCGTACCTCACGGCCACGCTCACCAATCAGCACCAGCACGTTGATCTCGCTATCGGGGCTACGACACAGCATCGACAATAAGGTACTTTTCCCCACCCCCGCAGCCGCAAAAATACCAATACGTTGCCCTTCACCGCAGGTTAACAAGCTGTCGATGGCGCGAATACCGGTCAACATAGGGCTTTTAATTAACTGCCGCGCTAACGGCGACGGCGGTGGCGCATCGTAGTCACGCCACGGCCCTTGCAGTTGGGGGCCGTCGTCTAAAGCCTGCCCCAGGCCGTCAATCACTCGCCCCAACAAGTCTTGGCCAACCGGAACAAGGTGCCGCCGTGCCAACGGCTGAACCTGCTGCCCATAATATAAACCGGCAGTACTGACAAACGGCGAGAGTAACGCGTTTGCACCATCAATCCCCACAACTTCAGCTAGCGCCCCCTCGGGCAGAAGACGACAAACCTCGCCCATAAAAACACCGGGCAGATAAGCCGTTAGCAAAGTGGTACCGATATGTAATAAACGTCCGGTTTTGATATATCCGTTAGGCAGTTCGTTGAGTGGAGTGAGACGCCGTTCCAACGCATCCACCGCGCTAATATTCATCGCCGGCTAACTCCTCTGCACTGAGATCAATACTGTGTACCACTTGTACTTCGCAGTTATCCCCCAACTCTTGCCACGAGAGTACCGGGACATCGAACAAACTCGACTCAATAATTTTACGTAGAAAACGACGAGCATCGACCGATGTCACAATGCGTAAATCGCCATGTTCACCCAGCGCCGCGTTGATCAAGCCCAGTATGCGAGTGCTTTGTGAGAGACTGAGAGCGGCGTAAGTCCCCATCGATGTCTGGCGGATCGACTCTCGTATCAGATTTTCAATTCCCTCGCCAATACGCAGCACGCGCAATGGCTGGCCCTCCGGTTTGAGTCGATGCAAAATATGGCGACTCAGCGCTATACGAACATATTCGGTTAGCATCAGCACATCTTTTTCACGCGGAGCCCATTCAATCAAGGTGCCGAAAATCATGCGTAAATCACGAATCGATACACCTTCTGCCACCAAACGCTGCAGGGTTTCGGTGATTTTGCCGATGGGCAATTGGCGCTGGAGCTCTTTAACCAGTTCGGAATAGCGTTTTTCCATCGCATCCATCAGATAGCGCGCTTCCTGCACGCCGATAAATTCAGCCATGTGACGGAGCAACACCTGCCGCAATAGCGCAGTAATGCGCTGGTTGCCTTCCACAACCGTCAAGCCCATGCCCTGTGCCTTTTTGCCCGTTTCCTTTGGCAGCCAGGTGATGTTACCCATGCTGTTCGGCAAAGATTGAACATTGCCCGCGATCTGTCCGTCAGCCTTGAGGAGCAAACAGGGGTTTTCCGCCGGTATTGCCAGAGAAAATACCGGCTCTTGATAAATCAGCACGCTCATCCCTTTCAATGGGCTCTTGCCGTCCACTACGATGCTTACCTCGGGCAAAGGCACACCATAATCTTCAAACAGTGCCCAGCGAACGCCATCAATGTCTCTTGCCAGCGTGTTGGTATTGAGTTCAGGCATCAACCGCAGCGTTAATGGGCGTGCTCCGGGTTGCATCGAATCATCGTTCATCTCATCCAACACCAGCGTTTCTCCCTCCGGCTGGCGTGAGCGACGCCAAATAAACAGTAGCGGCAGCGCCGAAAGCACCGCCATCACGAAGAAAACAAGGAAAGGAAATCCCGGTATTATGGCAAATAAAAACAAGATAACAGCAGTCAGCATCAGCGCCTGTGGCTGCCTGCCAAGCTGGGTGGTTAATTCGCTGGCGAGATTTTGTTTTTTCTCGCCGGGGACACGGGTCACAATGATGCCCGCACTCAGCGAGATAAGTAGCGAAGGAATCTGGCCGCACAACCCGTCACCAATCGACAGTATGCTGAAGGTTTGCACCGCATCCCCTAACGACATATCATATTGCACCACCCCGATAATGATACCGCCGATGAGGTTAACCAGAACCACGATGATCCCGGCGATAGCATCGCCTTTTACAAACTTCATCGCTCCGTCCATCGCCCCTAAAAAGCGACTTTCTTGCTGAACATGTTGACGTAATTGCTTGGCCTGATTAGCGTCGATTACACCAGCACGCAGATCGCCGTCGATGCTCATTTGCTTGCCGGGCATGGCGTCCAGAGAAAAGCGAGCGCTGACTTCTGCCACCCGCTCGGTACCTTTGGTAATCACAATGAATTGCACGATGGTGATGATGGTGAAAATGACCACGCCAACCGTTAGATTATCCGCCACCACAAAATGGCCGAAGGCATCAACTATCTGCCCCGCGTCATGTTGCAACAGTACCAGACGTGAGGTGCTGATGGTCAGTGAAAGACGATATAGCGTGGTAATTAACAACAGAGACGGGAAAACTGACAGATCCAACGGATCGTTTATATAGATGGCAACCAGCAGTAATATCACCGAGAAAGTGATATTGACCGTGATCAAAATATCCACCATAAACGTCGGCAGCGGCAGTATCATCATCACAATCGCGATGAGCAGCACCACGGCTAAAATAATGTCTTGTCGCCCTGCACAAGCAGCCAGCCCCCGCTGAAGCCTTTTCATATTGATCACCGAGGTTTGCATAGCGACTCCAGAAAAGCCTGTTGACGACGATGCAACAACGCCCACAACTCAGCGGCGCTGTCTGCGGCAGGAGAGCAACTCATCACTAAGCCACGGCGTAGTTGGAAAAATCGCTGAGGGATACCCGCAAAGCGGGCAGGCTGCCAGCGATGTAGCGCGAGCAGCAGCAAATTGTTATCAAAAGGATCTTGCGGCAGACATTGGCTAATATGCATACGCCCGCTGCGATAGTTAAGATAGGTTTCATACTTTGCGGTATGCCAACACATATCGGCACTGACGGGGCAGGTGCGCATATCCGCTAATTGGATAAACAACTGAATATTGCGCTCTGTGACCAAACTTAACGTCATTAACACCTCCACCTCAACATGGACACAGAGTTCCAGATGCAGTGCAAGTGCGGAATCAGGTGATTGCCTGATCCCCCTTTATCCCTCGTAATACGGTGATAACTTGTTCACGTTGGTCTTCATCGTTAAAACAGTGATCGGGTATCAACGAAAACAGCGCTTCCAGATGCTGCAACAGTCTGTTGAACAGGCGGTGAGACGTTGTCAATGGTGTCAAACGTGATATCAACCATTCGTCAAACAACCAGCTTTCGTTAATTATATCAATCAGTAAGGGGAGCAAAGAGTCGGTTGGCAACTGGCAAATCACTTCTTCCCGCTGGCACTCTTTTTCCAGTCCTAAAAACAGCAGTAAGCGCCGTAGACGCACCAGAACCGCAGCTAACCGCTGTTGTTGCGCCCCGGATACGCAGGCAGAAAGCTCAAAGGCCATCATGCGTAACAGAACCCTTACGCGCTGTCTTCGATCTGGCCACGCCACAATGCGCTGGAACCATTCGGCCAGCGAAACAGCCTCTTCATCCATCGCCTGTTGAAACAGTCGGTTTATCTGTGTTAGAACCGCTTTATTTACGCTACCAAGCTCTAGCATGCCAAATAAAGCGATCTCCCAGCCCTCTTGTTCCATTAACTCAGCGAGCTGCTGGTTCAGCGTTTTTCTTTTTTTACCCTCGACACCATCGGCCGTCAATAAGGAGGCAACGCTCAGGATCTGCTGGCCGATGTTTTGATTTGAGTCCTTTTGCATCAGTTGAGGTGATATTCCGCCCTCCTGTTGCTGCATTCGTTGCACCATCTTCAACAACGCTTGCAGTCTGAGTTCTTCGCGTTCCTTCAACCCTCCCTTCTGATAGTCGCGTAACCGCCCTCCCAGCACCATGCCCATCTCTTCCAATGTCTCTGTGAGCGCACTGCCTGAGGCTTCTTGCAGTTCCTGTAATGCTATGTTCATCGGAGAAAACGTGTTTTCATCCTGAACCTTAGGGTGATAAAACGCCATTCTATTGTTTATCGCAGCGCTTTCATCTGATATTTTCATCAACATCTCCGGTTTCGACGGGCACTGTGCGCAGCCAGGTGAGCAACTGCTGAAAATGGTTACTGAGTGAGAACGCGACGGAGAAACGGGGTGAGGCTAACACGGCGTGATCGCGAGTAAAATCAGATTCAAGAACGAGGGTAAAGCGCGTGCCAAATTCAGCGATCATGGTTTCCTGCATTGAGGGATGAATAGACAACGTTAACGCCCCTTCGCTGGCCATCTGCTCGGCCTGCCTGGCTAACCGCCCACATAAGGCATTTTCAATCGACTGCTGGTCAAACCACGCACAGAGTACCTGCTCGAGGCTACGCTGAATGCGTGCGGATACTGCCCTGATCAACTGTTGTTCCAGCACTTCATCTTGCAACAACGCCGTCACATGGGTTTTGAGCCACTGAGCCTCACAGCGGCTGAGTGTTTCTTGCCGGATCCGCTCCTGCTCCTGCTGCATCTCCGTATACATCTGGCGCCGTGCTTTATGGACCTGGCGTACTATTCCCTCGGCTTTTCGTCGCGCTGCATTAACAATACCGGCAGCGTCTTTTTCAGCACAACGCAGTGCGTTAGCCTGCCGATACTGCGCCTCAAGTAACCGGGCGGGAATAATACGTTCGGTTGGTAGTTGCCAGTCAAACTCAGTTAGCGGTATTCGGCACTGAGACATAGCGTTCGCTCCAATAAATTCATCGCCAGCGTGGGGACCTGCGGCCACAGCGCTCGTTCGCACGGCGGCAGCGTAATCAACACCGCATACAAAACCGGATCGTCCTGCGCTGCACGATGAAGCACTGCGTTACCCATTGTTATCGCGTTAGCGATAAGCTCTTTGGGTGAAAACAGCGCCCTGCATTTCCCGCGGATAAGGCCAAACAACTGCCAAATCAACTCGTCATCAAGCCAACGCAAAATGACCTGCCGATAATCAGGCAACAACAGATAATCGCTGCATCCCAATTTGAGCAGCCCGATCGCCAGTGCAAAGGTTGTCATTTTAGGCGCCAGCCGTACGATTCGCCGTTGCCGATCGTTGAGCTGAGTCGGTAGCCTCGGCGTTCCTCGTCGCGCCCGCAACGTCTGATTCAGGTAGCGATCCATCTGAGGCCACTGGCCATATTGCCAGCCCGGTTTAGGAATGAAACCCAGCGAAATCAGCCAGTCCCGATGGGCATAACACGCTGGCCGCCAGAGGTATCGATGCAGTTGTAATACAGCCTCTTCAGGTATGTTGGGCGCTAGAACCGTTTGCGCCACATCATCATCAGTGCCAACATGATGAACACCAGAAACGCCGCCAGTAATATCGGTATCAAAAACGAACGATGTAAGGTCAACCACTGTAGAACCCTCAACTGGAACTGGGGTGTTGCGACAACATCAGCTACGATCGGCACCCTAAATTCTGCAGGCTGCATCAGAATACCGATTTGATCTGGCTGTACTCCGGGGATCGATCTCTCAACCAGGTTTTTTATCTGCACCCGGAATGTCTCAAGATTGACCTGCGCCCAATATTTAATAAACACGCCCACCGATGTATTCCCCGTTCCACCCTCTTCATCGGGAGCCTGCGACGCGATAGTGACAACCACATCCACCACGCCATCCATTTGGCTGAGCATGCCTTCAATACGTTGTTCCTTCAGAAACAAGATTTTTTGCTGCTCTTCTGCCGGAGACACTACCAACTGATTGGGAGGAAACATGGTATTTGCGGTAATATAACTGCGGTGTGGAAACCCGTTCAATCGCAGTAGTTCAACCGCATTGATGAACTGCGTTTTCTCAACCCGAAGCGTGATTCCGCCTGCCGCTGATTGTTTATCGGCGTCGATATTGTGTTGTATCAGGATTGCCAACATTTGATTGGCATCATTCTCGGGCAGCGCACTGTAAAGCTCAACACGACACCCCGCGAGCAGCAGACTCAGTGCGGATATCAGCACACAGTGCGTCCACTTCATGTCATGTTCGCCAATTTGTTAACCGATTGGGATAGCGAACCGGCAATCTTAGCCCCCAGATCCACGCCTACTGCGGTGCTGAGCATGCTGGCCTGCTGCATTAACATCTGCTGCGGCGCTAATGCCCCCACATCACCCTGTGACGTACCTGCATATAACAATTTGTTGAAGGCCGTGACCTTCTCGCTGCTTGCGACGCTTAGTTCGGGTGCGCTGATCCTACTGGCGTTGGCTGATAAATCCGCAACCTCTGTGCTATTAATGATATTCATGGGCTGACTCCCGCTCTGATCAGGTGAAATAGTTTCTCAGTGATTCGGCTTCTGGTAGATTGATATCGGCCAGTATTTGACGCGCCCGTTCAGGCTCATCCAGCCCGGCAAGCAACACCGCCAAACACACTGCTTGCATATCTTTATCGGCCACCAGTTGCGGCAATGCTGGCAACATGGCACGCACCTGCCGTTGCAGGCCGTGATTGATGCCAGCAAATGCTGTTTCAACCAGCAACCGACGCTCATTTGTCGTCAACAAAGTCATATTTTGGCAATGATCCCGCTGAGCATATCTTTGATGGTTTTAATCATCGCGCTCTCATAGTTAATAAAGGTGGAATATTGCTGCACGGCAAATTGTGCTTTAAGCATACTTTCAGGGTTGGTTAGGTCCTTGCCGTTCATTTTATCTTCTACTGTCTGACCCGCCTGATGTGCCAGACGCGATAGCGTATCGACAAGTTGCTCAACATTCATAATGTTCTCCCCGTAAACTGGTCTGATAAATTAAATTCTACAGCCCACTCAATGAATTATGGTCGTCTGCGTTAAGTTACCTATCGGGTGTAAACCTGAACTGTGAGATTTCAGCGTTGATCACTTCGTTGGGAAGCGGCAACCTCAACGAGTTCGATATATTGCGGTTAGGCGAGGACAGAGGCAGGCAGTTTGCCCACCCATTTTACCGTACTTTCTGCACTTCAATGCTATCAGCAACGCCCCGGCGATTGCGGGTTATCAATGATAGGGGATGGGGCGCCATTCTACGGCTGAGGCATATAATTTAGAAAAAAATCATTCAGTTTTGCAGCCCACTGTTCAGTTGTCTCATCATCATTCTTTTCGGTCTGCACGCCAACGTCTGCTGTATTGACGGTGGTATTGATTTTCTCATCGCCAATCTTGCTGTTATCTTCTTCAGTCTGCACTCCAACGCTTGCTGTATTGACGGTGGTATTGAGCTTGCTCCGTTGAGTTTCGATGCGATCGCCGACCGCGCCTATGATAGTCTCTGCCGTGGTTCTCACATTTATAGCCGTAAGCGAGATAAGGCTGAGAACTTGAACAGCGGTGTCGACTAAACCCGTGTTGGGCGATAAGACAGGTAAAAGTAATGTGGCGCAGGCAACACCGACTCTTATCGTCACCGAGGCAGCATCTGCTATCCTCTCGGAGGTCCGGGCAGAACAGCCACAAAACTCCATCAGCTTCCTGACGGTCAAAACAATGCAGTTGTCGCTGAATGCCAGTGGTTCACGATCGTTGCGCACCTGAACCAGATTATACAGAGCGCAAGCGGCGTCTCCAGCAGCAATGACCATCGCCGTCCCTGCGACCGCAGCGGCGGGTATTGCCAACCCTCCCGAAAGTACCGATGCCGCCACCGCCAGACCAAAAAAGACTCCCGATATAGAAAAGCGCACCAGATGCTTAATGAAATTCTGTGGCGTACGCTTTGTTCTTTAGCCTGCTGGCTTCGCTGACTGTATCTGCTGTTGGTGTTTCTTTGCAATCCGGCGCCATCAACGTAGGGACTGGGATCTCAGATATGTTGACCTCAGAATTACGCTGGGGAGCCGCAGCGTGAGAGTATGACCGGTCTAACGCAGAAATTGGGGACATATTTGGCCTCAAAAAATAAGCGACTCTTCACCAGGCCAGCAGTTGGCTTAGCATTAACTCCGCATTGGTGCGTACATTACTGTATAGGGGGTCGGCATAACTCATGGTCAGTGCTGTTTGCAATGCCTCTCTCGCCAGGGAAAGTTCTCCCATCGCTTTCAGACATACGCCTATTTGATAGACAGGTTCTGGATGGCTGGCATCAAGCATTAGCGCGTAACCATAGGAAGTTATCGCCATCGCGTACTCTTTTTGCATCATCCGCACACCGGCCAGTGCAACATGAGCGCGCCAGCTCCACGGCTGTGACATCACCAACCAACTAAAATCAATCAGGGCACTATCGTAGCGCCCCTCTTGCCAAGCTGTATATCCTTGGGCATAAACCTCCTCAGCGTCAAGCGCCATGGCCTCGTTGACCACGGGGCTTTGACAGAAACTTTGTTCATGCTCATGCGATGTCGTATGCATAAGATGCCTCCTGAAGTACCATACTCAATTGTTTGTGCGATAAACCACTATCAAAGCCGTTTTCGTCGATTAAGCAGTCTGTCGAGCGATATTTCTAGCCAATTATCGCCATCATAAAATACCGCCGCCGCCCCCATGCGGTGCAGCAACCGCACCAGTTGCTGACGCTGAGCTGCCACCTGCGGATCGAAGACCTCAGTGATGACCAACATTCGGATGCAGTTAAGCCCGGAGATGTGGTGGAGCAAGCGGCGTAATATTCCCCACAGCCGAAATAGCGATGACAATTGTGGCACGCTATCCGGCACGCGGTTAAAATTACACAGGATGAGGTTACCTGCATCAATGCGATAAATAAGCCGATAGGGATAAAGCTCGACTTGTTGCCCTATCAGCAGCCCACAACCCGCTAAAAATGCAGGTTGTGGATGCAGCCCCTCATGACGTAGTTGACGCGTCATCTCATCCATCAAGACCTCTCCGGCATTAACGCGAAATCGCGCGCAATACCTGACTGAATACCTCAACGAGGCTGCGGCCCATATCCATCATTTGTTGCATGATCTCTCGCGCCTTCATCAGAGTGTCATCGAGGGTTTTCGCATACGATTGTGCCCCTTTATTTTGTAGATCAGCGATGGCCTTTTCAGCATCGGCCTCGCGGGTTTTACTCGCTGAAACCCAATTCGCAATCCCATTCGCCGCCTGCCCAGCCGCACTCCCCACTGGCATCCCTGCCTCACCAAAAGGCGCACTGGCAAGGGTTAAAACACCGGCAAACAACCCGCCTATCGCCGCTGACTTGGCCGCTTCATAGCTATCATCAATGGCTTTAAAACTTTGTTTGAGCGTATTTATCTCTAGCCCCCAGCCGAGTTCCTGCTTCTTCTGGTTATAGAACTGCATGGTGTCGCGCAACTGTTTGGCGAGCATGAGCAGCTTGCTCCAGATTTCATCAAACATGGCAAAAAATGAGTCTGAATTTATCGACGCGCTACCGCCGCCGTGAATCGCCTCACTGCCGTCAACCTGCACCGGCTGGCAGCCCTCGCTGGCGAACGATGTGAGACTCGCCCGTGCGTCGCTCAACGGCCATTTATCCACAATTACGGCGTTTACCCCCATCGGCAATTCACCGATCGCATCCTCAGCATGCGTAAGTTGGTATTGCGCCAGCTCTATGATATCAAGCCTCTCCATATATTCTCCTTAGGCTCTGGCGCCAGCAATATTCGCCAGCGCCGTACCACTGTTATTGATGATGTCTAAACCGCGGTTGGTCGCATCTGCGGCGTTTTGGTAGGACTCGTTAAGCCGTTTTTGCTGTGTTTTCTTGTGGTCTTCAGTCCAGTTTTGCGTAAAGTCAATCAAACCTTGCTGAACAATTAGTTGCTCAATGATTTTTTGCAGTGCAGCAGTTCTATTGGCAATGACCGCCGCTGATATTTTCTCCGCACCGCTTGCTGTGGCACGCGTCACCAGCAGCGCTTTACTGGTACCGTCTCGGATCACCGTCGTAATGATACTTCTGCGTAACTTCTGCAAAATGGCATCACGCAGTTTTTCAGCAACGACCTCTTCCCCTTTTTTGAGCAGCCCTTTACCTGCATCTTCAATGGCTGCGGTCACCAGTTTCGCCACACCTTCGCGGGTGAAACTCTTGCCGATGCTGCGGACCAAATTCGCTTCAGATTCAAGCTCATGCGCTGCGGCTTCGATCGCCATATCACCGACCTCGACCATCTCCCGCTCGACCGCCATACCAAAATCCTTGCCCAATACACGGCTCACTTCTTGCCCTGCTTTTTCAGCTAACACTTTTAGTTCGTCTTCCGCACCGCTGACAACGACGTCTACCAGTTGTTTACCTATGCCGGACTCTAATACTTCCTCGGTGGCCTTCGTCACGGCACGCGCAGCACTGATACCACGGCCAATCTGCATAACATCCAACGCAAGTGCCACGCCTTCACAAACGTTTTGCACGACACCCGCATCCTTGATGATTTCGTTACAGGTTTCTTTATCTGCTCCCAATAACAGCGCAGTTTCGGCCCCCGCTTTTACCATTCCAGCCATTCCGGCAGAAAAATAAGCCGTACCATCGGCTATCGCCAATGGGTTGGCGGTGAGAACCCCTTCAGCCATTTTCAGCACGCCGACGATGACCTCAACACCACCGATAATCCAGTCAAACAACGCGTTCACTATCCCGGCCTTACGCGCCTGATCAGACTGTTCAATAGCCTTATTGATCTGCTGTTGATACTCCGCCACCTGCTTATTACGCAGTTCCGCTTGCACCTCTGTTGCCCGTTCCAACTGTTTAAAGATTGCGCTAGCGCTGTTGGCGGAAAAATTGAGCACCAACTGCGTCATCATCATCGATAACACCATTGGGTTCATTTCCATCACGTCACGTATTGTCGGTTTACGCACGTCAGCCGGCCCTGCGTTGAGTAGCTGCTGCAATGCGGTTTCGGCCTGCATTAGAGTGACATGAGGTACCACCTCTTGACGCTGGCTGTCATCGTCGAAAATACTTTTTACATCACCATTGATACGGCAGCCAAGGGCGCCACTCGCCACACTTGCGGTCTGGGACTTAAGGGTTATGCCGTGAAGCTCGGTGTTAGCGCGGGGAACGCCGTCCATCAGTATCCGACTCATCTTTTTCTCCTGTTTTAGCCAAGCCCACCAGTGCGCGTTGACGGATACTTGCCTGTTCCATCACATCTTTTTCACACGCTTCACCGCACACAAACAACGCGGCACGAAAGGCTTTGGCTGCCAAAGGCCGATTGCCGCAGGCGAGGTAACATTCACCGGCGGCACAGGGCACTTGTGCTGCTGAAATCCGAATTTGCGCTGCACGCCCGTAGGCATAGATAGCATCAACCCAGGCGCTATCCGCCTGACAGCACGCGCCGAGTTCAAACCAATAATCAAACGACCAGGCATCGTAAAGGGTGAGCACCTTGAATAATCGCGCTGCTGCACCATATTCACCGACACCCGCTAGCTGTTTGGCATAGCGAAATAGCACATCCAGCTCAGCACTCACCTCTTTATCCAGCAACATGCGCAGCGCGCCGCCTTGCTGGAAAAACTGCACTATGGCCTGCGTTTCTTTGGCGTTCATTGGCATACTCATCAGTACATTTTCTGTGCGATCATGCTCAATAAATCGCCCCATTTACTGAGTAATCCCGTCATCTGCGTGATAACTGCATTGATCTCCTGGGTCATTTTCTGAATGCTTAATTGGCCTTGAGTCATTAAATCTGTGTCGCGATTCGCGCTGTTGTCGAGCGCGGCCTTGATAGCCTGGAGAGAGCCTTTGTCTAACCCCTCAGATCCTCCATGTTTGCTGATATAGTCATCGATGGTCATACCGTCGACCAAAATACCGTTGTCGCGCATGTATTTGACGACATCATCCGGTACTTTCTCTTTAGTTTTATCGTCACCTTTAGCTGCCTCAGCAATCACCTCATCCATGCGGTTTGACATATTTTGCGTATTACGCGCACGCTCAGTACTGCTCTTGATCGCGCCATAAAGATCGTTAGCTATTTTTTGTAATACCAACTCAAGATCCTCAAGTACCGAATAACCGAATGCGAAAATATTATCTTGATCGTTATTATGTCCAAAGTAGTCGTTATCATCACTAACCCGAGGTGTCGTGTGATAATTAGCTACACCCGACGTTTCACGTCTGGCAGTCTTATTGACTGCGCCATAATCATACCCGTCCTGTTCTTCAGTACTATAATTCCCCACATCAGGAATTTCGGAATCGGATATATGATTAATAGGGTTATGTATGCTAATAATATTATCCTCAGTTAGTTCGCTTAATTTGAAACTGCGTGATTTATTCTCGATTTCAATTTTTTTAGTGACACGTTTAACGCTTCTATATCCTGCTGAACACTACGCTCCATCCCTCGTATCCCATCGGGAAACAGGCTGTTAAGTTCATTAAGTTTGCTTTGTGCTTGTGAGTTTTTTGGTGCATTGTTCATCAACTCTGCAATAGACTGCTTTAGTTCGGTGAATTGTGAATAGTATTTTTGCAGACGCAAACATTCTCGCTCTATTCTTTTCTTCTCCGCTTCAATATTTATTTGCATAGCACTACCTCACTTTGCTAATCGGACTTAATTATTAAATTTAACGTCGTTTACTCGCTGGCGTTATTTCTGGGTAATTATCATCAAAAATTAATCGGTAATGTTTATTCGGTGATTGTGATAGCGAAAGTAAATTACATTGATAATATCTTCGGCCTGAATGACCGCTTCCAACAATAAGGTGAATCGCTGATATTGCTCCGGATTTGTTGGCCCTTGCATGGCCATTAGCAACCGATGAGATACGGCGGCCAATATCATGAGGCGTTCCTTGGTTTGTTCATCTGAATCGCGTAGGCTATCTTCTAAATGCGTTAATGTTGACATGATATTCCCCGCTCAAAAGTTAAAAGGATAGTTAATCAATGCCCCCTGGTATTTGAGCGCCACCGCGTGGTCATTTAGAGCAACCACCTCGCTACCATCAGGGAGCTGGCTGCCTATTCTTAGCCGT
>JBEGTQ010000084.1:0-6468 GCA_041179305.1 Pseudomonadota bacterium
CTGCTCAATACGCGAGGGAGAAAATGTCTGGGCTATCGCTCTCCGAATGAGGTATTTTTAACGCACTTACAGGCGGCATAATGCCCTACCTTTTTGTTGCATTTCAACTGGGAATGGGGCCTCGAACAGCAGAAGAACTGGATGTCGCGATTTCGACTGTCAGCCACGGCCTTGCTCGTTTAAGGCGTGAATTCAATGATCGGATTGTGATTAATACAAAAGAAGGTCTGATCCCCACCACGCTGGCACTAACGCTCAACAGCTATTTTTCATCTGCCATAGATCTTATTGATAATGCAATCACAACCGGGAAAAACAGAGATTCGACCCAGAACTCACTCACTATCAGTGCCAGTCCGTTAATTCAGCATTGGTTAAGTTGCCAAATATACGAACTTTCACAACCTGATAATATTAGTGACAATTTTACTATTAAATATGTCGATAGTTATTATGCCGATGAACAGCGAGTATCGCGGTTAAGAAATAGTGAAGTTGATATCGATATAGGTTCTATTTTAAAAATAGACAGATCATTGGCTAGTTATCATTTAGGGTCATTCCCCCTAGGGATTTTATTAAGTAATTCCCATAGCAGAATCACTGGTAACGTAAGTAAAGATGAATGGTTGCAAGAGCAACATTTGATTTGGAATCTCAACATGCAGGGGACTTTATTTGCTCCGGGGAATTCTTTTAACAATATTCATATCAGTAATAATAAAGTGACAATTGAAACAATTAGCCCACTCAATGCGATAACCTTAGTCGCCAATACCGACTATTTGGCAATTTTCCCCTTCATGATGCAATCATTTTTAACCAGACAGTTCGATGTTCGCATGTCTCCATTCCCCTTCACCAATGATGGTGTAGTATCGTTTTATGCCTATACCCATAAAAAATCAAACTCAAACTCTCTGATACAACAATGTGTTAAAATCATAACAAACCTTTCTTAGCTGAAATTAACAACACACAGCCTGATTGAGTAGCTTATTATAAAGTTGCCCCACTGACTTAACTTTTAATTTCATATAAATACTGTGTCGGTGGCCACTTACTGTTTTTTCGCTAATATTCAGTTTAAGTGAAATCTGCTTGTTATTATCACCAGATAAAATCAGGCTAAGAATCGTATACTCTCTTTGTGTTATTTTGAACTTCCTCAAGTAATAGATATAGAGAATATCATCTATATTTATATTATTACTATTTCGACCTTTAACAGCAGTGCCATCAGACAATATCAGGAGTAGCCCTTGAATACTATTATATAAATCAAAAGACAGGTAAGATGCATGTTTAATAACGATATGCTCTATTTCAAGTATTTTTTCACTGAAAATACTAATTATCTTAAAATGATAATATTTAATTTTTTCTTTTAATGAAATTATCATACTTAACCAATTTTCACCTGGCCAGGTATAATCAATGATTAAAAAATTAACGGTATTCATCTCAACATAATCGCAAACTTCACAAATATCAGTACAATTATGTAGAGATATTGAATGTTTGGATTTCCTCAATGGCAAGATATCTGAGACGATATAGTCTAACCCTGCACCAAAAAATGATGACTGACTTAAAGACACAACTGAAATCATTGGAGTACCCTTGAGATTAAACAAACTAGCGCAGCGCATCAATCTATTGAAAATCATGTTACCAATACCGATAGAAAAAGTAATTCAGACGCACCTCGCCTTACTAGGAATAATCCTATGATGCAAAAGTAAACAATAACAGATCTTTAAATAAAAAGACATTTAGCAAAAATAGAATAGTCATATTAAACATATAGTTATAGGTAAATAAAATAAATTATAACTTTATAAAATGGACAAAGTTGATTATTTACACTACTTACACATGAATAAATTTATATAAAAAACCAGAAAATTTTTATAAAAAATCGTTAGATTCCAAGTCCAATATTGAGACTAAAAATGATCTTGGTAAGTGAGATGAATTAAATTTAAAGTATTAAAGAAAAATACACCGGTTTACCCGTCTTAATTCTATTGTAAACCATCTTAATTGCATAACCGTCCCGTTTAATCCGTTTTTCGCTATCTTGCTGGCCTAACCTTAAGACAATAATTAATCACAGAATAGTAACTGTGCCCAAAATATTTCGAAATGCGGCCAACACACCTGCAACTTGAAAGATGTAATCGTCATTTACGCACAGTCATACTATGTCTACATTCAGAAGGATTAAGATGGACTCTTTTATCGTTTATTAATGTTTTACGTGATGAATTCTTATTCATTTTATCTGACCAACTTAAACAAATCTCTTTGATATCGTAATACTACAATTGGAGTACTATTCTTCTTATCGAAAGCAACCCGCTTTCATCTAAACAAACAGAAGAGAATTAATTATGAAAACAACTATCGCAGCATTAACACTTATCGTAGCAGTACTGGCGCCAACCGTTTCTATGGCAAATATAGGTGACAGTGAAAGCTACAAAAGCACCTACCCTATCAGCCAGAGCCTGGCCACCAAAATTGCTGACCAAACAGCTAAAAACTGATATTTATCAAGGTGTGTCACTTCAACACTCTCTCCACGTATCCAAAACAGACTCATCGCCGTATCAACAATGGCCTGATGAGTATCTGATTTGGTACCATTGTAGCGAAAGTTGAGTTGGAAGGTCTTCAGCCCGTTCTTGCAGCAGCAGCGCCGAACATCAGATTCTGAATGGTCGTTGCATCGGACACCGCTGGTTTAATTATACTAAGGGCAGACTATATCAATCGTTAGCCGTGGATCGCATCAACAAGGCAAGACATATCTTATCAACAAGTCTGACCGGGTATTTATCAGTTAGCCGCGCTTTTTACTTGATCAATTGCGGCCAGATCTTCACTGACTAATTGCAATTGATACATCTGATAATAGCGCTCATGAGCCGCCAGCAGCTCATGGTGCCTGCCTTGTTCAACAACCACGCCACGGTGTAACACCAGAATAGTATCTGCATCAACAATCGTTGAAAGGCGGTGGGCAATGACCACCAGCGTGGTATTTTTGCGAATCAACTGCAATGCTCGTTGTATCGACTGCTCAGTGCCAGAATCAATATTAGCTGTTGCCTCGTCGAGGATCAGGATTTGCGGCGCCTGCACCAATACCCTGGCTATCGCCAGCAACTGTTTTTGCCCCACAGACAAGGTATTACCTTGCTCACCCAGTAAGCTGTGCAGCCCGTCAGGTAAGCCACGGACTAACGGTGCCAGTTGGACAGTTTCAAGTGCATCCCACACTTGTTGCTCACTTATGTCACGCCCCAACGCCACATTGGCAAAAAATGAGTCAGCCAATACCACCGGATCTTGTTGCACCATGGCAACCCCATCACGTAATGTCCGATGAGATAACCCCGACAAAAGCCGTTCATCAAGCAATATCTCCCCATGCTGCACCGGATAGTAGCCCATCAGCAAATTAGCTAACGTGCTCTTGCCGCTGCCGGTATGCCCCACTAAAGCAATAAAACCATGTGAAGGCACATCAACAGAGATGTTTTGCAGCACCATTTTATTGCTACGATACGCAAAACTAACATTATCAACCTGAATACGGCCGCTGGAAAGTGGCCGATCATCAATACCATAGCCCTGTTGAGCACGATCCATCAGATCGAAAACCCGCTCACCCGCGACTATAGCTTGCTGCAAGATAGACTGCTGTGAAGTCAACTCAATTAACGGTTCATTTAAGCGACCAAGATAATTAATAAAGGCATACAAAACACCAACGCCTACCGAACCTTCGGGGCTGAAGCCAAACAGCAGCAATAAACCGCACAGCACCAGTGCAGAAAATAAGCTCAGTAATGGGCGTAATAAAAAACTTTCCAACCGCAGCGTTTGCATACGCGCAACGTAGTGATCACGGCTGGCAGATGCCATTTGTTCGCCAAATCTGGCCTGCTGGCGGAATTGCTGAATGACCGCCATCCCATTGATGATTTCATTAAAACCGTCGTTAATATCAGCAAGATAAGCCCTTACACGGCGTACGATCGGCGTACTGTAGCGCTGATAAATCGCCATAACCACCAGCACCGCTGGGAATATACAGATTGAAATCAGCGCCATACGCCAATCCAGGCTGAACATCGCCACCAGCATTGCGCCAATAAGAGCCGCACTTTTCAATACCGTCGATACCACCACGACATACAAATCTTTGATAACTTCAGTATCGTTTGTTACGCGGGAAATCAATTGCCCTACCGGTTGAGTATCAAACGCGCTGAGTGGTTGACGCAAAGCCGCATCCATCACTTCAATACGCAGGCATTGAACAACACCGACAGCAGCACGGTTAAACAACAATGCCTGAAAATAGTGCAATACCGCCGCCAACAGTTGCAGCAGCAGATAAGCCAATGCCAACCCGCTGATCAATCCTATGGGAAGAGTGCCTTTCGCCACCACATGATCAATGAAATAGCTGATCAGTAGTGGGCCACTGACTTCTGCGGCAGCAGCGACCCACAACATCAATACCGCCAGCACCAACGGCTTACGATAAGCGGAACCATAAGAAAGCAAGCGTTTCAGTGTCGGCCAAAGTTGCTGAATTTTACTCATCCGCCAGCACCTCTGACTCACCGTCATTCAGTGCTGCCTCTAATTGCTGATAGCGGTACATATCGCGGTACCAACCGGATTGATTGACCAATAAATTATGCTCTCCTCGCTGCACCACCGTGCCATGCTGTATAACCAAAATTTCACTGGCTTCGGTCAACGCAGAGAGACGATGCGCGCAGATAATGACAGTTCGATGCTCACACCACTCCCTCAAGTTTTTCAGAATTTCATGTTCGACCTGACCATCAACGGCAGAAAGTGCATCGTCAAGAATGAGGATTTCAGTCTCTAATAGCAGCGCCCTGGCAATAGAAATACGCTGTTTCTGCCCACCGGATAGCATCACGCCGCGTTCACCCACCTCAGTATCATAACCCTGAGGAAGACGCAAAATATCCTCATGCACACTGGCCAACCGAGCTGCCCGCTCAATTTGCGCCTGCGTGGCGTCAGGTTTACCCAATGCAATATTACCAGCAACGGTATCGGAGAACAGGAAAGGGGTCTGGCTGACGACTGATAAGCGACCACGCCAATCATATAACCGGAGTTCCGATAGCGGATGGCCTTGGTAACAAATAGCACCATTATCCACATCAAATTGCCGTTGAATCAGTGCCAATAAGGTACTTTTACCGGAACCGGTTGGCCCGCACAGACCCAGCATTTGGCCTGGGGCCAGTTTCAGCGACACATCATGTAATACCTGTTGGTCGTTCGCGGGGTAATGGAAATGGAGGATGTTCACCGCTAATGTGCCATGCCCGTCAGATAATTCGATATGACCGTCTTTAACAACCGGCGCTTCTTCCAGCAAGCTGCGAATTCGGCTATAAGCAGCGCTCCCCCGTTCGACGATATTAAACATCCAGGCCAATGCCAGCATCGGCCAGATCATCAACCCCAGATACATAATAAAACTGGTTAATTGCCCCAAAGTCAGACTGTGGTTAACCACCATCCAGCTACCACCGCCAATAGCTAACAAATTGGCAACACCGATAGCGATATAAATAGTCGGATCAAAACGGGCATCAATGCGTGCCACGTACATGTTCCTGGCACCAGCCTCCGACGTCACTTCTGCAAACTGCTGTGACTGCTGATCCTCCAAACCAAAAGCTTTAATCATGCGAATACTGCTCAAACTTTCTTGCGCCTGATTATTAAGCATTGAGAAGGCGCCCTGCGCAGATTTGAAGCGTTGATGCAATTGGTTGCCGTAATATTTGATCACCACCGCCATCACTGGCATGGGTAACAGTGATAACAGGGTTAATTGCCAACTGATTTGGGTGCTCATCACAATCAGTACTGCGCAACCCATCACTAACGAATCAACCAGTGTCAGCACCCCTTCACCTGCGGCAAATACCACGCGATCAACATCATTGGTCGCTCTGGCCATTAAATCTCCGGTGCGATGACGTAGATAAAAGCCAGGAGTTTGACGGCTAAGTTGACGATATATGTTAGCTCGTAACTCCACCGCCAATTGATAAGAAGCACCGAATAATAGAACTCGCCAGACATAACGCAACAGATAAACCACTACCGCAGTCACCAATATTACACCAACCCAGACCAGTAACATATTGACAGACATCTGTTTAGTGCTAACACTATCAACAATCACGCCTACCAGCTTAGGTGGCAATAATTGCAGGATAGCAACAATAATCAGCAACAGCACCGCACCTACGTAGCGACGCCATTCACGGCGGAAATACCAGCCTAGTTGTGCAAACAATCTCACTCAGTTTTGTTCCTGATCTGACAAAAAAATAGAACGATATTCATCTTGCTAAATACGATAAGGAAGTATAATACCATCAATAAAGC
>JBEGTQ010000085.1:0-7395 GCA_041179305.1 Pseudomonadota bacterium
TTGGAGATTAAATAAACAGCCTGCTTATTGCCTTATTCTGTTTTGCGTTGAATGAGGCATAACTATCTAATCTACAGCCATTTACTTCGCCTTAACCACCAGGCAACACCAAGAATTAACATCACTAACATCAGACAAAATGCAGCAAAACCCAGAGAATCAGTATTACCGGGTATTCCTCCAAGGTTGACACCAAATAACCCGGTTAGGAACGTCGTCGGTAAGAATACCATCGCCAGCAGCGACATGGTATAGGTACGCCGGTTCATGGCATCAGCCATTAATGAGCTGATCTCATCGGATAGCACCGCTGTACGGGCAATGCTGGCGTCTAAATCTTCCAAACCACGCCCTAAACGCTCTGAAATCTCCTGCATCCTGCGACGATCATCATCATTCATCCACGGCAAGCGCTCACTGGCCAGCCTGGAAAATACATCTCGCTGTGGCGCCATATAACGACGCAAAACAATAAGCTGTTTACGTAGTAGCGCCATTTGCCCGCGTTGCGGAATTTTTTGTTCCAGTAAATCATCTTCGAGATCGATAATTTTATCGTGTAAATCTTCAATAAATTCAGTTGCATGGTCAGTAAAGCCATCAGAAATCTCCACCAACCAGTTGCCACTGTCCGTCGAGCCGGTACCGTTTTGCAGATTATTTAACACATCATCGATAGAGTAGATTTTGCGATGGCGGGTTGAGATAATCAACTTATCCGTCATATAAACCCGAATCGTGACCAACTGATCTGGACGCGCATTATGATTAAAGTTGATACCACGCAGCGTTATCATCGTACCGTCACCCAGACGGGTGATTTTGGGGCGAATACTTTCACCGGCCAAACCATTACGCACCACTTCGGGTAACAGAGGCGTATCTTGCAGCCATGCCGCACTTTCTGGATGAGTGTAATCAAGATGCAGCCAGCAAGGCTGTTCGGCAGTGGCAACCGTATCGATATTGATTAATGTCACCCCGCCGCTGCCATCAAGCTGATAGGCATATATGGCGTCAGAAACTTGAAGCGCTTTTCCTTCAACTGCATCCACAACAGCACCCTCTTTTCAAAAATTTTCATGCAACTCGCTCAGTGTCGCGCTGGCGACCCTAATACCAGAGGCTATATTTTCGTGAGTGATATAAGGCAAAAAAACTGACAGTCGCTATTCCCCAGCACACTGTCAGCCTCTTTTTACATTAACAAGTTACTCTGATTCCACCGGGTTATGGGCTTTCTTATTCAGATTATCCGCAGGCAATTCGCCTGGCAGGTAGTCAGGTAAACGGCCTGCCGGGAAGATAGCCAGCAGTGATAGCAACGCCATAATTAACAAGCCGAATTTCAACGCACGCAGTCGTGCTTCTTCATTCACCCGCACCGCTTCAGCCACCTGTTCTGGCGTGGCTGTCGTCTGCGCTAATATACCCTGCAGGCGATCGTTGCTGACGAAGTTGATGCTGTCCATATTGACCTGAGCCTGAATCTCAGGCGTCAGGATAGGGGCTTCGGCCACACCCCGCATCACGTTGGCACTCAACAACCCCACCAGCAAGGCGCCGGCTACAGCCGTACCAATGGCGTTTGCCAGGTTGTTGGTGGTGCCACGTAACGAACCAACATCGCCTGCCAGTTCTTTTGGTGACGCGCTGACCAACACGTTGAACAGTAAAGTGACCAAAGCCCCTTGAGCAAGACCAAAGATCACCAGGCCGATCAGTACTGCAAATTCACTCCAGTTATTACGCACCACAAATGCCAGCCACACCAGCGCAATGGTACAGGTGATAAAGCCATAACGGCCAATTTTACGCGGCGTCAGTTTGTTATAAAAACGCACAATCAGCAGGGCGGAAAAGAACACCGACAGGTTGAACGGCATCATGGCAATCGCTGTCGCCATTGGTGTACTGCCCTGCACTATCTGGATATACAGCGGCACAGAGAAGTTCAGCATTGCTTCCAGCGCTACCACGGCGAACATAGCAAACACCGCGGCTTTTTCCGTCGGTGAGGTAATCACTTCCAGCGCCAGTAATGGCGTTTTGCCTTGTTCCTGACGGCGGCGGGTCCAAACCACAAATGCCTGACCCAACACGATACCTAATACAATCATGAAGGGGGCGGGCGAGAAGCCGAGCAGATCAAACGGCGCACCATCACGCGCCAGGCCAAAACCCCAGCGGTTCAAATTATTAAAACCAAACGACAGCAGAATGATCGCCAATGCGGCCAGCACCACCCCAAACAGATCGATACCCACTTCCGGGCGTGCATTGTCAGATTTCAGACGGAAACTCAGTACAAAGATGACCACAGATAACACAATCAGGATACCGAATGCCGGACGCCAACCGATATACGTCCCTAGCACACCACCAATTAGGAACGCGGCCACCCCCGCACCCGCACGGGCTGAACCCAATGCGCCCAGCGCCGTAGCCTGTTGCGTACCACGGTAGTTTTCAGCAATCAACGCCACCAACGCAGGCACTAATGCCGCCCCCGCCAATCCACTCAATGCTTGCGCACTGATCATGATAGTGGCGTTCGGGCTGAAGGTCATCATCACCTGGGCGATACCAAATAGCATCACGGTGCTGCGAAACACCACCAGCGGACCAAAGCGTTGGTTGAGTTTGGCACCCAACATCACGAAACCGGCAACCGACAATGAGTACATAACAATTGCGGTAGCAATCGTAGTTGGTGGTACGTTAAAACTCTTCACCATCCCACCTAATGCAACCGGAAGAGAAGCCACATTAAATGACATTAGGATCTGAGCCAGCGCGATGGTGATCATCGGCAGCCATGACTCTTTCATTTCCGCGTCTGCGCGGTGAGTTGATTGATTCGCCATAAATTTCTATCCTCCTGACATGCTTTTTTGTTTTAAGAAACATGCTGATTTTCAAAACAGTTCACTGTGCAGAACTGCTGATTTTTTAAAAAATCTGACGCTTAAAAAGAGTTATGCCACACTGATGGCTCAACTTTTTTCGGTGTAAGGTTCCGAAACAAACATATCCATCCCCAGGCTACGCGATAGAAAGCGTGCAGCCAGTTGCCCTTTAACACTGTTACCCGCACGGTCAAGTCGCGGTGCAAAGGTACCCAGCCCGCCCTTGCCAGGTGACACTGTCACAATCCCACCACCAATACCGCTTTTACCTGGCAGGCCAATGTCGTAAAGCCAGTCACCGGAGGTTTCATACAACCCAGCGGTCACCATTACAGCTAATACATAATGGCAGATATCATTATCTACCACCCGCACATGAGTCAGTGGATTAACGCCACCATCCGCCAGCGTCGCCCCCATGACAGCCAGATCACGGGCACTGACATTCAGTGAACACTGTCGGGTATATAAATCAGTGGCGATCAGCGGATCGCATCCCAAACGCCCGTAGCCTTGCAATACATTGGCAATGCCACGGTTGCGGAAATTAGTTTCACAAGCAGACCGATACACTTCTTCATTTAGTGTCAGTTCACGCCCCGCAAAACGACACAACCCATCATAGATAAACCTCCATTGTTCATCGCTGGTGGCTCCGGGAACCAGACTGGTGGTGGCAATGGCACCAGAATTAACCATAGGATTAGTGCGCCCGTCTGGCGTGCACTCAATGGCAGTGACAGAGTTAAAGGCCATCCCGGTGCTGTTAACACCCAGTTTTTCACGAGCAGTTTTAGCTCCGATAGCCTGACAAACCAGAGCGAACACAAAAGGTTTTGAGACACTCATGATAGTAAATTCATCATCCACATCACCGGCGGCGTGTATTTTACCGTTGCTACCGACCACACAGACACCAAATAGGTTCGGCGGAATACGCTCTAAAGCAGGGTAAACGGTAGAAACCACACCTTCAGTATTTGTACCAAAACGTTTATGCGCTTCTTGCACCAATTTCATCACGCTGCCCGAATCGGGCAGATGTCCGGTTGACACATAGTCGATAATTTCACTTTTGCTATCTTCTATAGGCATATTCGTTATCTCTCGTTTGACTTCTGTTTATTTTCCTATCGTTGTCTTTTGCTCTAATACTTATTTTAAACGACAGAATTACTTTCTGTGTTTTAAATTAATGAGTTTGCTCGCTAACCTAACATCCAACCCGTCGCCGTTACCTGTTTCGGTGTGCTGATCAGTTAACTGGGCATCTGAGCTTTGCTTAGCGTGTTGAAAAAGATCATGCATCTTGAAGAGCTGCGGGGATAGCTAAAAAAACACCATTGATTATCATAATCACCACAATTAAAAATAAATTGTAAGATTAAATATCAAATTTCTTCATTAGCCAAAAATACACATTATGCACAATAAGATTAAATGCAATATTTTGTTAAAAATATTATATAAATAAATAAAATTGTTACTAAAAATAATTTTATTTACAATGTATAACAATATATTTATATAATACATAAATAGTGAATCTGATTTAATAGATTTAACAACAAGTTATGCTGCGGTTAAAAATCAATCAATTACAAAGCTGAATGCTTTACAGCAAACACATGTAAATTGCTTATAAATTAATCAACCATGATCAATTACTTGTTCTGGTAATACAACAACAAAAATAATTTATAAGTGAATATTTTTTTGCCACATTCCGACAAAAACGATAGCATGCATCCCGAGATAAAATGTCATTGATAAAAACCATAACAACTAACAGCGCCAAGACGCCATTTATGCATTAACCTTTAGCAATCAGCTTCTGTAATACATTCACCATGATTGCACTACAGATACAAACATAGGGAAAGTTTATGATTTCAGGAAAGCACTCTACGGAGACCCATCATGCTGCAAAGAAGCGCTGGTTAGATTCTCATGATAGCGGCTACCACAAAAGTATGGGCCGACGTCATATACAAATGATCGCTATCGGCGGTTCGATTGGAACGGGATTATTTTTGGGTACAGGTGCCCGACTCCAAATGGCGGGCCCAGCATTGGCGTTGGTTTATCTTATCTGCGGCGTTTTCTCGTTTTTTATCCTTAGAGCTTTGGGCGAATTAGTGTTACACCGCCCCACCAGTGGCAGTTTTGTTTCCTATGCTCGCGAATTCCTCGGTGAAAAAGCGTCATATGTCGCCGGATGGATGTATTTCCTTAACTGGGCAATGACAGGTATTGTCGATATCACCGCCGTCGCACTCTACATGCATTACTGGGGTACCTTCTCTGATGTCCCGCAATGGCTGTTTGCTCTCGGTGCACTGTCCATTGTCGCCACCATGAATATGATTGGTGTGAAATGGTTTGCCGAAATGGAGTTCTGGTTTGCACTAATCAAAGTTGTCGCCATCGTACTTTTTTTAGTCGTTGGGGTGGTTTTCCTCGGCACCGGGCAAAGTGTTGCTGAGCATTCCTCAGGGTTGCATCTGATAACTGACAACGGTGGCTTCTTCCCTCACGGTTTATTACCTGCATTGGTACTGGTTCAAGGGGTTATATTCGCCTTCGCGGGTATCGAGTTGATCGGCACGGCAGCCGGAGAATGTAAAAATCCAGAAAAAACGCTGCCCAAAGCGATTAACAGCGTAATCTGGCGTATTGGCTTATTCTATGTCGGGTCGGTGGTATTACTGGTATGTTTGCTGCCGTGGAATGCCTATCAAGCGGGTCAAAGCCCCTTTGTCACGTTCTTCAGCAGTTTGGGCGTTCCTTATATCGGCACTATCATGAATATCGTGGTACTAACCGCCGCACTCTCCAGTCTAAATTCCGGGCTTTACTCCACGGGTCGTATTCTACGCTCCCTGTCAATGGGCGGTTCAGCACCGAAATTCATGTCTAAAATGAGCCCCCAATCTGTGCCTTATGCCGGCATTCTCGTGACTGTTAGCATCTATGTTCTGGGCGTGGTTCTTAACTATCTTGTTCCATCACAAGTTTTTGAAATTGTGTTGAATATCGCCTCGTTAGGCATTATCAGTTCATGGGCGTTTATCATCATTTGCCAAATGAAGCTACGTCAGGCAATCAAACAGGGAACAGCAAAACCAGTTTCTTTCAAAATGCCTGGAGCCCCCGTAACATCCTGGTTGACCCTGTTTTTCCTTGCTGGCGTACTGGTTATGATGGCTTTTGACTATCCCAACGGGACATTCACCATTGCCACCTTACCTGTGGTAGCTATCTTACTGGTTGTCGGCTGGTTCAGTCTGCGTAAACGTGCCAGCGAAGTAGCCGCAGCACCGCAACACCCGATGCCAAAACAAAACGTGCGTGAAGACGTCGCCGTGAAGGAAATGAAACCCGCCGAGCTGTACAAGTAACGTTCTGTCGGTCAACACGTTTATTCAGTCTGTAGGCTGCCATAGTCTACGGACTGAATTTAATTTTCGGTGGCGACAAACCGCACCTGAGGAGGGAGTGCGATGGTGACTGCTGTAATCTATTTAATTTATGCCTCACTCAATTGATAGGACACACCACTGGTTTGATTCCGGCCATTTCTTTTTGCCTGATATAATTGTAAATCAGCTTGCAGTACAAGAGTGGTCGGCATACCGATACTTTGAGTTTCTTTGCAACAGACACCAAGGCTAATGCTAACAAAAGGATAAACAGTAGAGCCAGCATGGGGAATTTTCTGCTCAAGAAGTCGTAACCTGATAATTTCAGCAACCTCCATAGCCCCGGCTAACCCGGTATTGGGGAGTAGACAGACAAACTCCTCACCACCATAGCGTGCAACCAGATCTGTTGGGCGGTTGAAGGTATCTCGAATAATTTGCGCCACACGCCGCAGACAATCATCACCCGCCTGATGACCATATAAGTCATTGTATTTTTTAAAAAAATCAACATCAATCATAATCAGGCTGAGTGGTAGATCATTACGGTTCGCCAGTTTCCATTCCTGTTCCAGTTTTTCATCAAAATAACGTCGATTATGAACCTCAGTTAATCCATCTAAATAAACTAATTGACGTAACATGTCAGATTGAGCTTTGAGTAACAGGTGGGTTTTCACTCTTGCTCGCACGGTGTTGCGGTTAATCGGCTTACTGATAAAATCGACAGCACCTTCACTAAAACAGCGGGTTTCTGTCTCTTCATCGATATGTGCAGTGACAAAGATAACCGGAATATCCCGCGTTTCTGCACAAGCTTTAAGTTTGGCGCAAACTTCAAAACCATTCATGTCCGGCATTTCAATGTCCAGTAAAATCAAGTCTGGCTGCTGGCTATAACAAACATCAAGTGCCTGCTTACCCGTGGTGGCCATACAGACATGATGATCCTCAGAGAATGCCTGATAGAGCACCTGAATATTTATCGGATGATCGTCAACAATCAGAATCTTAGGTTTACTGGTACTCGGTAAGCCAAAAGCTAAATCCTGAGAAAAGGGCTG
>JBEGTQ010000086.1:0-5716 GCA_041179305.1 Pseudomonadota bacterium
AGGTGTAAGTTGGGTGTTTGGCGGTTTTTAAACTGAAGGAATTGAGTGGCATGTCCTGGCTACAACGTTTACGGATAGATAAGTTCTTATTAGTACTGATTCTGGTGGTAATTATGGCTTCTATCTTGCCGTGTGAAGGGGGCGTTAAGCTGTGGTTTGAGCACCTGACCACTGCGGCTATCGCGTTGTTGTTCTTTATGCACGGTGCCAGGTTATCTCGCACTGCTATTGTGTCAGGTATGGGGCACTGGAAGCTGCATTTGGTGGTATTTCTCAGCACCTTTGCCTTATTCCCGCTGTTAGGGTTGGGTATGAATGTGTTGGTCCCCGGGGTATTAACCCCTTCGCTGTATTTGGGTTTTCTCTACCTGTGCGCTTTGCCGGCTACGGTTCAATCTGCCATTGCGTATACTTCAGTTGCTGGCGGTAATGTCGCGGCGGCAATATGCAGCGCATCTGCCTCCAGTATTCTCGGCGTGTTTTTATCACCGCTGTTGGTGGGGATGCTGATGCATACACAGGGCGGTGATACAGATACATTGCATGCTATTGGTTCAATTATCATGCAATTGATGGTGCCGTTTATTGTCGGTCATTTATCACGTCCGCTGATTGCTAAATGGGTAGAGCGTCATAACAAATGGGTTAATATCACCGATCGGTCATCAATTCTTCTGGTGGTGTATGTGGCTTTCAGTGAGGCGGTGGTGCAGGGGATATGGCATCAAATTGATGGCTGGTCATTGTTGGCAATGCTGATCTGTTCGATGGTGTTACTGACCGTGGTGCTGGTGATTAACACGATGGCTGCCCGTTGGCTGGGTTTCAATACCGCTGATGAAATCACTATAGTGTTTTGTGGTTCGAAGAAGAGCTTGGCGAACGGTATTCCGATGGCTAACGTGCTGTTTCCTGCCTCAGTGGTCGGCATTATGGTATTGCCACTGATGATATTTCATCAAGTTCAATTGATGGTGTGTGCCGTGTTGGCACAGCGTTACGCTAAACGTGTCGCCAGAGAGAATGCCCGGAAAAGGCAGGCTAACCGTTCATTAGCCTCAGCCGATCTCACTGAAAATAATCAATTGAAAATAAACAGATAAAAGACAATAAAAAACGCCGGTATCGCTAACAGGTACCGGTGTTTTTCGTTGATGGTTAATAGCGGATTTTATCCCGTAGCGCCTGTTTTTCCTGCTCACTGATAAACGCCATCGTCAGGCCATTGACTTGTGCCTGACGAATCTCTTGTAGCGTCAAGCCAGCCGCAGGTGCTGCCACATGGTATTCATTGGCAATTTCAATGCCCTGAACAGCAGGGTCATCAGTGTTGATTGATGCTATCACACCGTGACGCAGGAAGGCCGCCAGTGGATGAGTTGCCAGCGAGGAAACCGTGCTGGTCTGAATATTGGAGGTCAGGCAGGATTCAATACCGATTTTATGTTCAGCCAGATAATCCATCAGCTTAATATCTTCTACTGCTTTTACGCCGTGGCCAATGCGTTCAGCGCCGAGTTCTCGAATGGCCTGCCAGATACTTTCCGACCCGGCGGCTTCACCTGCGTGGATGGTGATGCGTAAACCGGCATCACGGGCGCGATTGAAGTGGCTGCGGAACACGTTACCGGGAAAGCCCAGTTCGTCACCGGCCAGATCCAGCGCTGTAATACCGTCACGATGTGCCAATAAACCATTCAGTTCTTGCAAACAGGCTTTGTCACCGAAAGTCCGGCTGAGAATGCCGATCAGACGGATATCAATATCAAAATCACGGCAACCGGACTGAACGCCATCAATGACTGCCTCGACCACGCCGGCGACAGGCAACTGGTGTTTCATTGCCATGTAGAACGGCGAAAAGCGCAGTTCGGCATAATGTAAACCGGCATTGATCGCGTCTTCGACATTTTCATAAGCCACACGACGACAGGCATCTAATGAACCTAATACTGCCACCCCCCAATCCAATTTTTGCAGGAAACTGACTAAATCAGGTTCAATTTTAGTGACTTGCACATAGGGGCGCAGTTCGGCAAGTTCATCGGCAGGCAAAACCAGGTTAAATTGGTGACCCAGATCCAAAATCGTTTGCGCACGTATATTGCCATCAAGGTGGCGATGAATGTCGGTCAGAGGAAGTTGGGGATCAATCATGCTGAGCACTCACTTTTTATCATAAACAGATTCTTGTCGGCCACGTGCAGGTCATTATAAAAAAATGGATGAGAATATCCACTGAGTTGTATATATACCCGCTGACATAGCTTGGCAGGTAGTATAATTGCATCAGAAATAAGATCACGACGGGCTTAATTGGCTATTTAGTGAGTCTTCTTCATCTTTCACCGATTGCACTTGCGAGCCAATAACGACTTGCAGATTATGGCCATTTCGTTGGATAACACCAATGGCACGGTTGGCGCTTAATGCCTTTTCATCCGCCAGACTCATGTCGTTAACTGACATTGGCAAGCGGGTAATACAGTTATTCAGCGAGACAATATTATCAGCCCCACCCAGCATGGGCAGAATAGCTGGGGAGTTATAACCGGATTCATCAGTAACAGCACCGCTATTGGTTTTCTCTGCATTGCAGCTAGCGATGGTTTCACTTTCACGCCCCGGCGTTTTGATATTGAAATGCTGAATAGCAAAGCGGAAGATCATGTAATATGCTGCAAACCAGATGATGGCAACAACCAGTACCCAATACCACTTGGTTGCGCTACCGTGCAGAATACCAAATACTACGAAATCAATGAGATTACCGTCGGTATTACCAATGGTAACACCCAGTAATGCCATTAGGGTAAAGCCCAGGCCGGTCAGGAACGCATGAATCAGATACAGGAACGGCGCGACAAACAGGAACAGGAACTCAATTGGTTCGGTGGTGCCACCAATCACACAGGTCACGACACCAGAAATCAATAACCCTCTAATATTACGTCGATTTTCAGGCTTAGCACAATGATACATTGCCAGAGCTGCACCCGGCAGGCCGCCAAGGAATGCCGGCATTTTACCTTGCGACAGAAAGCGAGTGGCGTTTTCAGAGAAAGTGGTAGTCGTCGGGCAGGATAGCTGAGCCTGGAAGATGGTCAGTGCGCCGCTGACGTGATGACCACAAACATCCATTGTGCCACCTGCTTCAGTAAAATGAATCAGAGCCACCAGAATGTGGTGCAGGCCGAACGGCAGTAATAACCGCTCGCCGCTGCCAAAAATCATCGGGCCGAAAATACCGGCACTATTAATCAGATTGCCCAAACCGGTGATGCCGGCAGCGAGGAATGGCCAGATTAACGGGATGAATAAGCCTACCAGACCCAGCACGACAGTAGTGATGATCGGGACAAAACGGGTATTGCCAAAAAAGGCCAATGCATTTGGCAGGCAAATGGCATTGAAGCGTTCATGCAGCAGGTAAACGATAATGCCGACAATTATTGCGCCGAGGATACCGGTATCAATTGACTGAATACCCAAAATACTCTGGATATTATGGGCTTTCAGCACCGTAGGATCGGTGGTTGGCAACACCCCGCAGGTGGTGAGGTAAAAATTGGTCGCCACATTCAGCACCGCAAAGCCGACAAAACCGGAGAACGCGGCCACGTCTTTGTTTTCACGCGCCATACCCAGTGGGATAGCAATAGCGAACATTACCGGTAGGAAACTAAAGGCGAATGAACCGATTTTGCTCATCCAGGTGAATAATAACTGGAAAATAGGGTGACCAATTACCGGCAATAGGGTGATGATATTTTTGCTGCTGAGTGAACTTCCTATACCCAGCATGATCCCACAGAAAGAGAGCAGAGCGACCGGTAGCATGAAGGTTTTTCCCAAACGTTGAAAAAACTCCCACAGCGTTATTTTTTGTTTTTTTACCGCTGACATAGTGAATCCTGTTTTAATGCACCTGATGTTATAATTTTTTTAATGGAGACTATGCTTAATAACGGTGTGTTTATCGATACATGCCGATTATTTCGCCCCGGTCTGAAAGTAAAATAAAATGTTTAGCCAAGAGAGTGCGAGCAATGTGTTACAACTACTGATCCTGTTTTTGTATTAGAATGAATCATTGGATTAAACATTTCACTTAGCCATGTTTCATGGAAAAACTTAATGCCAGCGTCATTGTTTGTCATCAGGTGTCGGCACCTATCTGGGTCAACAAATTTCACTCATTGGTTTTGGCGATATACCGAAATCTGAGTTAATTGAGCTGTCACTCATTTTTATCTGTAATTATTTGCTCTGAATAAGTTATCTCAATATTTAGCCCATCGTTCTGCTCGTGAAGATAGCCTGTATTTATGTCAGGATTATCTTTTACCGTCTTGATCTCAAAACGATTTTTTCTTGATAGCGTTATAGTTATTCCTTCAATGGCATTATTAATTTCATAGTCATATTTATTGCTATAAAAAAGCAAGTGTTTATTTATTTTTTATGAAATTGGTGAGTCAATTCTAAAAGAATGTCAGTTAATTCGAAAAATTGAAATAGCTTTTGTTCAACGAGTCTCTAAAGTCTTCGACATAACATGTTGCCAAAATACATTGAGTAACACCTCAAAAAACGCTTTTCTTGCTCATGAGAAGAATAAGCATGTCGATATAGATCTGGAGAGAAAAACATGGACAACGCTTTGTTCAAAGGAACGCCAACAATCACTGTGTTGGAAAATAGAAACTCGGTTATACGGAGCATAATTTACCACCGTCAGTTGGATAAACGTGACATGACTGACGAACGCATTACCTACCATCAGTTTGATACACGAGGCGCTTTGAAGCAGAGCATCGATCCAAGACTTTATGCATTACAACAAGTCGATAAAACCATTAAGCCCAATTATTCATACCGTTCATCACTCAGCGGTAAGGTTTTACGTACAGATAGTGTGGATGCAGGCACGGTTATTGCCTTGAGCGATATCGCGGGGCGACCGGTTTTGGCCGTTAACGCCACCGGTGTTGCCCGTCACTGGCAATATGAAAGTTGCTCTCTGCCTGGTCGACTATTGAGTATTACCGAGCAGGCAAAAGGGAAAAATACACACATCACAGAGCGTTTCATCTGGGCCGGTTGCGGGTTGGCTGAAAAAGAGCGCAACCTGGTGGGGCAATGTGTGTGTCACTATGATACTGCGGGACGGAACCAGACGAACAGTATTGCTCTGACGGGGTCACCGTTATCGGTTGCTCGCCAATTGTTGTCTGAGGGAGTTGATGTTGATTGGCAGGATGATAATGAGACTCGGTGGAAGGAATCGCTGAAAACTGAGGTTTTCACGACACAAAACATCACCAATGCGATCGGCGCACCCCTGATCAGTATTGATGCTATGGGAAATGTTCAGCGGCAGACGTATAACAAAGCGGGGCAACTTAGCGGCAGTTGGTTGACATTAAAAGGTGGCGTTGAGCAAATTATCCTAAAATATCTGGTCACGTATTCAATCCGGTGATCATCAGATAAACTCCCCGTTTTTATCAAAGGGATTCTGATGGCTAAGATTGATGTAAAATGTCCGTTTTGTAAGCAAACAGCCCCGGTGAAAAAACATGGACTGGGAAACTCCGGGCATCAGCGTTATCGCTGTCAGGCATGCTGTCGAAGCTTTCAACTCGAATATGAATACCGCGCCTGCCAACAGGGCATGAAGTCACAAATTGTTGACCTTGCCATGAATAATGCC
>JBEGTQ010000087.1:0-28391 GCA_041179305.1 Pseudomonadota bacterium
TATAGTCGGCATACCATTGCAGCATTTCTCTGCGACCATCCAGATATTGAGCGTGATTATAGGTACCGCGAATACTGTTTTTATCGACGTGAGCCAGTTGTGTTTCTATCCAGGCCGTATTAAAACCCTGCTCATGCAAAATAGTGCTCATTGTGTGGCGAAAACCGTGTCCTGTGGCTCTGCCGCCATAACCAATACGTCGGATTAGTACATTGAGAGTCATATCACTGATAGGCTTGCTGTGCTGTATTCTGCCGGGGAACACAAACTGATAGCGCCCGCTGATAGGTTGAATTTGCTTTAGTATCGTAATGGCTTGATCCGGAAGCGGCACCATATGTGGCCGACGCATCTTCATTCGCACCGCGGGGATCTCCCATAAGGCATTATCAAAATCAAACTCTGCCCATTCGGCCTGCCGCAATTCACCCGGGCGGGTACCTGTGAGGATCAGCAACCGCATCGCTAATTTAACCAACATGCTGCCGCTATAACTGGCAAGGCTGGAAAGAAATTCAGGGATTTCATTAATCGTAAGATGTGGATAGTGTTCGCGTTTATGGGGAGCAAAAGCACTGGCAAGGTCAGGGGCGGGATTATATTCGGCTCGGCCTGTGATAATGGCGTATTTCCAAACCTCACCACATCGCTGCCGAACCTTACGCATTTTCTCAGTGGCACCCCGTTTTTCTAACTTGGACAGCACGGCCATTAGCTCAAGTGGTTTAATTTCTTTGATTGGCCGGTAACCGATATATGGAAAAACATCTCTTTCAAACGTGCTCATCATTTCTAAACGATAGGATTCAGACCATCTATCATAACGCCGCTGATACCACTCTCGGGTGATAGCTTCAAAGGTATTACTCCCCTCTCCTTGCTGCACTAACTTTTGTTCTTTTCTTAAATCACTGGGGTTAATACCCACCATAACCAGCTTTTTAGCCTCATCCCTTTTTCGCCTTGCCTCAGTTAACGAGACAACAGGATAAGTGCCCAATGAAAGCATTTTAGGTTTGCCAGCAAAACGGTATCTGAAGCGCCAACCTTTCGAGCCATTTGGCTCAACCAGCAGCGACAATCCATTACCATCCGCTTTGGTGTAGGGCTTCTCTTGGGGTTTTGCACAGCGTATCTCAAGGTCCGTGAGTGCCATGTGTATAGAATCCAGAGTGTATAAAACATGATGTGTATAGAATTTGGAGTGTAGAGAATTTCTATACAGATAACTATACACGTTTGTATGTGGATTCCCGTGAGCAACAATAGCCGTCAAGAGACAACAACAGTGGCCTAAACCTTGCTATGACTGGGTTTTATGGACTTCGGGAGATACTGCGAGACGTTAGATTGGAGCGGGTGAAGGGAATCGAACCCTCGTATAGAGCTTGGGAAGCTCTCGTTCTACCATTGAACTACACCCGCTTCGAAGCGGTTTGCATTATAACCGGTTCTTTCTTATGGGCAAGCGAAGATAGGATCTAAGCGCTGGTATTTTAAGCGATTAGACTAAAGGAAGTATAATAGCTACTGTTTTTACTCAATGAAAAGGGCGCCGTAGCGCCCAGGCAGAATTACCCTAAAGCGGTATCACTTATTTTACCGGACGCATGGCTGGGAAAAGAATAACGTCACGGATGGTATGGCTGTTGGTAAACAACATCACCATACGGTCAATACCGATACCCAGACCTGCAGTTGGCGGCAAGCCATGTTCCAGTGCGGTGACATAGTCTTCATCGTAGAACATCGCTTCGTCATCGCCAGCTTCTTTAGCGTTAACCTGATCAGCAAAGCGCTGCGCCTGATCTTCAGCATCATTCAACTCGGAGAAGCCGTTACCAATTTCACGCCCACCGATGAAGAACTCAAAGCGGTCAGTGATAAACGGATTATCATCATTACGGCGTGCTAACGGAGAAACCTCTGCTGGGTATTCAGTGATGAAGGTTGGCTGAATCAGGTGGCTTTCAGCCGTCTCTTCAAAAATTTCGCACTGCACACGGCCCAAGCCCCAACTCTTCTCAACGTTGACACCCAATGATTCAGCAATAGCCATGGCTTTTTCCATATCATCCAAATCAGCTACATTGGTTTCAGGACGATATTTGCAAATAGCTTCTTTCATGGTCAATTTGGCAAAAGGCTTACCAAAATCAAAGTGCTGTTCACCATACTTCACTATACTGCTACCTAATACAGTTTCAGTCAGCGTGCGGAACAGCTCTTCCGTTAGCACGATCAGGTCTTTGTAATCCGCATACGCCATATAGAGTTCCATCATAGTGAACTCTGGATTATGACGTGGCGATACCCCCTCATTACGGAAGTTACGGTTGATTTCGAACACCCGTTCAAAACCACCGACAACCAAGCGTTTCAGGTACAGTTCTGGCGCGATACGTAAGTACATATCGATATCCAGCGCGTTGTGGTGAGTCACAAATGGGCGTGCAGAAGCACCGCCCGGGATCGCTTGCATCATAGGGGTTTCGACTTCCATGAAGCCTTTTTCCACCATGAAGCTACGGATACCAGACATAACCTGTGAACGGATTTTGAAGGTATGGCGGGAATCGTCGTTCGCGATCAGATCCAGATAACGCTGACGATAGCGAGTTTCCTGATCAGCCAGACCGTGGAATTTATCCGGCAGTGGGCGCAGTGCTTTGGTCAGCAAACGCAATTCACTACAGTGGATAGACAACTCGCCAGTTTTAGTTTTAAACAACTTACCGCGCGCACCCAGGATATCGCCCAGATCCCACTTTTTGAATTGTTCGTTATACACGTTTTCCGCCAGGTCATCGCGAGAAACGTACAACTGAATACGGCCACCGACATCTTGCAGCGTCACAAATGATGCTTTACCCATGATACGGCGGGTCATCATACGGCCGGCAACCGTCACCTCAATATTCAGTGCTTCTAATTCTTCATTCTCTTTATTGCCGCACTCAACATGCAATTGGTCAGAGAGGTGTGTACGGCGGAAATCATTAGGGAAAGCAATTCCTGTCTCGCGCAATGCAGCCAATTTTTCCCGACGAGCTTGTAACTCATTATTGAGATCTTGCGCTGGTTGAGCGACTTGTGGTTTTTGTTCTGACATCTCAGTTCCTCATAGCCCGGCTTTCAAACTTGCTTCAATGAATTTGTCCAGATCACCATCCAGCACCGCTTGGGTGTTGCGTGTTTCCACACCGGTACGCAAATCTTTGATACGGGAGTCATCCAATACATAAGAACGGATCTGGCTACCCCAGCCGATATCGGACTTGTTGTCTTCCAGAACCTGTTTGTCAGCATTTTTCTTTTGCATTTCAAATTCATACAGCTTTGCTTTTAACTGTTTCATTGCTTGATCTTTGTTTTTATGCTGAGAACGGTCATTCTGGCACTGCGTCACGATATTGGTTGGAAGGTGGGTAATACGTACCGCAGATTCCGTTTTGTTGACATGTTGCCCCCCCGCACCAGATGCACGGTAAACGTCAATACGCAGATCAGCAGGGTTGATTTCAATATCAATATCGTCGTCAACTTCCGGATAGACAAAAGCAGAGCTGAAAGAGGTGTGACGACGGCCACCAGAGTCAAACGGACTTTTACGTACCAGGCGATGAACGCCGGTTTCAGTACGCAACCAGCCAAACGCATAATCGCCGATGATCTTAATCGTGGCAGACTTCAGGCCAGCAACATCACCATCAGATTCTTCAATGACTTCAGTTTTAAAACCCTTGGCTTCCGCCCAACGCAGGTACATACGCAACAACATACTGGCCCAGTCCTGGGCCTCTGTACCACCGGAACCGGCTTGCAAATCGAGATAGCAATTGGCGCTATCATATTCACCAGAAAACATGCGACGGAATTCGAGTTGACCCAGCTTGCCGTCAAGAATCTCTAACTCAGCTACCGCTTCATTAAAAGTCTCTTCGTCGTCCGCTTCAATTGCCAATTCCAACAGCCCAGATACGTCTTCCATACCTTGATCCAATTGATCGATAGTTGAGACGATTTCTTCCAGCGCAGCACGCTCTTTACCCAGCGCTTGTGCACGCTCAGGTTCATTCCAAACATCGGGCTGTTCCAGCTCGGCGTTTACTTCTTCCAGCCGCTCTTTCTTGGCATCATAGTCAAAGATACCCCCTGAGAACGGCTGTCCGATCAGACAGGTCCTGAATTCGATTTTTTACCGGGTTTATTTCAAACATGGTTTTGAGTCTTACGTTGAGTCGTAGATGACGGAATGTCATTATAACCGGTAATTCTAACGGATCTGTACGACGGTTTATAGCAGGTTGCTTATATTTACCCTTCTTATTTGATATTTCACTCGTGTTAGCTACTTTCACTAATTCGGCCGATATCCAGGCTCCGCCTTTGTGAGGCAGCGCCCGGCAGATTTGTCACCCGCATCATTGTTCTCTGCCAGCTCATCGTGATTCATTCGATTGGCAAATCAATAAGGCCACAGGTGCTGAACCAGCAACTGAACACTGCGATTACCGCGATATTCATTAATATCGAGTTTATAAGCCAATTTGACTTCACGCACACTGCTGTCAGGCCACAAGCTGGTATCGACATTAAAAGCAATACCATCCAGCAAAGGCCCGCCGTTCAGCGGCTCAATCATAAGCTTCAGGTGACGTTCACCGACCAACCGCTGCTGTAAGATGCGGAATTTGCCATCAAATGTCGGTTCCGGGAAAGATTGCCCCCACGGGCCACCGTTGCGCAATAACTCTGCCGTTTCCAGTGATAATTCATTGCCTTTCAACTCGCCATCGGACCAGACAACACCTTCTAATTGTGAAGGATCCATCCATTCCCCGACTAAATCAGCGAAGTGCTGGCGAAACTCATCGAATTTATCCTGTTCCAGCGACAACCCCGCCGCCATTGCATGCCCGCCAAATTTCAGCATCAACCCAGGATTCAATGTATCGAGACGCTCAAGCACATCACGCATGTGTAAACCCGAGACACTGCGGCCAGAACCTTTCAATAAACCATCCCCCGCCGGAGCAAAAGCAATAACCGGGCGGTGAAAACGCTCTTTGATACGCGACGCCAGAATCCCTACCACACCCTGATGCCATTCTGGGTGATACATTGCGATACCGTACGGCAATTCAGTGCTGGTGCGCTCTAGTTGGTCACATAGCTGCAAGGCTTCGACCTGCATGCCCTGCTCTATCTCACGACGAGTCTGATTCAATGAATCCAAATCGATTGCCAGCGTCCGTGCTTGAGCAATATCGTCGCTAAGCAGCAATGCAACGCCAATGGACATATCATCCAAACGACCGGCAGCATTGAGGCGTGGGCCGAGAGAAAAACCGAGATCGTTTGCTGCCAGTTGGCGGGCATCACGGTTAGACACTTCCAGCAACGCGCGGATCCCAGGCCGGCACTTTCCGGCTCGAATGCGGCTTAACCCTTGATGTACCAAAATGCGGTTATTGGCATCCAGCGGTACCACATCTGCCACGGTACCCAGCGCTACCAAATCCAGCAATTCAGCCAGATTGGGCGCCGCCAAAGCATGTTGTTCGAACCAGCCGCAGTCTCTCAGGCGTGCACGCAATGCCAGCATCAGATAAAAAGTAACCCCGACCCCAGCCAGTGATTTCGAGAGGAAATCGCAACCGGCCAGATTCGGGTTGATAATGGCGTCAGCCGCAGGCAAGGTATCAGCCGGCAGATGGTGATCGGTAACCAACACCTGAATGCCCCTGGCATGTGCCAAATCCACCCCTGCATGCGAGGAGATACCGTTATCCACCGTGACAATCAGTTCCGCGCCACGAGCGGCAACCTGTTCGACCACTTCGGGGCTAAGCCCATAACCATCTTCAAAGCGGTTGGGAACCAGATAATCGATATTACTGCCACCCATACTGCGCAATGCGAGTACTGCCAGTGCGGTACTGGTGGCACCATCAGCATCAAAATCGCCGACAATGACAATCCGCCGCCGATCAGCAAGCGCTTGTTGCAAAAGGGTAACGCCTGCGTCAATGCCGTCCAGTTGCTGCCAGGCCAATAAGCCTTTAACACCCCGCTCCAGTTCTTCAGGTTTTTTTACGCCACGGCTGGCATAAAGGCGACGCAACAATGGGTGCATTTGCACGGACAGAGAACTGTCATCCGCCGCCTGACGGCGGCGAAGTTGGGTTTTCAACGTCACGAGTGATTAACCCGCCGCTTTTAAGGAAGCCTGATGTGCATTAAGCATCTGCAACATCTCTTTCGGCCCCTGATATCCTGGAATGATAGTGCCATTTTGCAGCACGATAGCTGGGGTGCCCTGAATACCGAACTGCACCCCTAACTGATAGTGTTTGCTGATATCCGTTTTGCAGGTCGCCGGAGAAACAGCATCACCTTTTATGGCATCACTGAAAGCTTTTTTGCGATCGGCCATACACCAGATAGAGCGCATATCTTTTTCTGCCTGGGAGCTTAAGCCCTGACGCGGGAATGCCAGATAACGCACGGTAATGCCCAGCGCGTTGTAGTCTTTCATCTGCTCATGCATTTTACGGCAATAGCCGCAGGTGATATCAGTAAATACGGTGATAATATGCTGTTCCTTTGGCGCTTTGTACACAATCATTTCACCGCTCAATGCTTCCAGCTTTTTCAACAATATCTGGTTAGTGATATTGACAGGATGAATACCACCGACATCAAAAAGCGGCCCCTGCAATAGATGTTTACCGTCGGTAGAGATGTACAACACACCGCTTTCAGTCATCACCGTATTCAAGCCCGGAATAACGGATGGTTGGATATCCTCTTGCTGAATATCTAACTTTTTCAGTGTTTGTTGAATAGCGGCATCATCTGCATGAGCCAAACCAGTGAGTGCGGCAATTAGTATCGGCAGCAACAATAAACTTCTTTTCATTTATCAATCCTATTTAATTTCTACATAACATGTACTTTCTACCAAACAACAAATTATGCGCGTGGATGATGCTGTTGATGTAGCTGTTTCAAACGTTCTGTTGCTACATGTGTATAAATTTGGGTTGTCGAAAGATCGCTGTGACCCAGTAACATTTGCACGACCCGTAAATCCGCACCGTTATTCAGCAAGTGCGTGGCAAAAGCATGACGTAAAACATGAGGGGAAAGGCGCTCACTATCAATACCCGCAAGGATCGCATAGTGTTTGATACGATGCCAGAAAGTTTGTCGGGTCATTTGCTGGCTACGGTTGCTGGGGAACAGCACATCCAGCGATTGACCATTGATAAGCCACGGACGCCCATGCTCCATATAGTTATCAACCCAGTACACCGCTTCTTCGCCCAGCGGAACCAGCCGTTCTTTATTCCCTTTGCCAATGACTCGTACCACACCCTGGCGCAAGCTAACATCACTGAGGCATAGCCCGACCAGTTCCGACACTCGCAAGCCGGTAGCATAGAGTACCTCAAGCATGGCTTTATCGCGCAATTCTAAGGGGATATCAACATTGGGCGAGTTGAGCAGCGCATCAACCTGCGTTTCACTTAAATCTTTAGGTAAGCGCCGCGGTAATTTAGGTGACGATAGCAGTGCGGTCGGATCATCCTCACGCAGCTTTTCGCGGTATAAATATTGGAATAAACGACGCATGGCGCTCAGTAAACGAGCCGAACTGGTAGCTTTATAGCCGCCTTCAATGCGATCGGCAAGAAAGGATTGCAAGTCTTGCGGTACTGCGCGCAATAAATCACTGCCGTGATATTCTAACCATCCCGTTAAAGCATGCAAATCCAGACGGTATGACGCCAGTGTATTCTCGGCCAGGTTTCTTTCCAGCCACAAGGTATCAAGAAACTGTTCAATCAGCGGGTTATTTTGCTGTTGCATTGCTGTTTCTCTCTTTGATTTGTCGTGGTCAACTAAAATTGAACGCTGTGGCCATTATGCCTGATGTTGGAACAATTCTGGTACACTGGATGCTATTCCTTGTTAGTAATGTTATGGCTATACATCATGAAGATTGGTCTTTTTTACGGTTCCACTACCTGCTATACCGAAATGGTGGCAGAGAAAATCTGCGACATTCTTGGTGAAGAACAGGTTGATTTGCACAACCTGAAAGATGTCAGCCCTCACCTGATGAAAGAGTACCCCATTCTGATTTTGGGCATCCCCACTTGGGATTTCGGCGAGTTACAAGAAGACTGGGAGGCTGTCTGGCCACAATTAACACAGCTTGATCTTAAGGGAAAGATTGTTGCTATGTATGGCATGGGTGATCAATTCGGCTATAGCGAATGGTTCCTTGATGCTCTGGGCATGTTACATGACCATATTGCACCGCTGGGTGTAAAGTTTATTGGTTTTTGGCCAACCGAAGGGTTTGAGTTTACCAGCCCCAAACCTCTCAGTGCCGACGGCAAACATTTTGTCGGGTTAGCTCTGGATGAGGTTAACCAGTACGATTTAAGCGAACAACGTATCGAACAATGGTGTGATCAGATTTTGTTAGAAATGGCTGCGTTGTTATGATCAATATAGGGCGGTAATCAGCGAAACGGGCACCTGATGTTGCCCATTGTTGTCGCCGGCATTTATATCATTTCCACAAACGAAATGCCTGTTTCGTGCCGCCCTCGGCAGATATCGGCTTGTCTGGTGTTGATCCAACATTCGGTTCGGGAGATGTCTGCGCAGTGAAACATTGCGGATTTGCCACCTGATACCAATCCAACCTTCTGGTCAGTAACATCACTGCCGCGAGGATGATAAACAGCAATCCTGAGCCTAATAACAGCGCGTCATCCTCAGATTGCAACAGCCCGTATAATACGCCATACAATAACAACAGGCCGCAAGCAAATAGCGCTCCACGCAGCAATCCACCCAGTACCGCACTGAGATAGATGGCAATCAACAAGCTGCAACTCAAACTGGCGATAACATAAGCCATTGTGAAACCAAGATGCTCGGAAAATGCCAATAACATGAGATAGAAAAGCACCAGCGCGGTGCCTACCAACAGATATTGAATGGGATGTACACGTAACAACGTCAGGCTTTCGAACAGGAAGAAGCTAAAGAACGTCAGGCCGATAAATAAAATGGCATATTTGATAGCCCGTGTCGTCAATTGATAATGGTCAACCGGTTCAATCAGGCTGGTCGTGAACGCCGGCAATTTATCAAAATCGAAACCGGTACTATCAGCAGTAAAATTGATGTTCATACTGTTGGCCAGCCAGTTACTGCGCCAGTGCGCGCGAAAGCCATTTTCATCAATCTTACGTTGCATCGGTAAGAATTCACCGACAAAGTTAGGATGCGGCCAGTTGCTTTGTAATGTCAGTTCACTGCTGCGCCCAACGGGCACCACCGACAGGCTGTTGGTTCCGGTCAGGCTCATTTTAAAATCAACATCAAATTTACCCTGCCGCACCTGTTCTAATGTCAGTGGTGCATGAACACCCTGTGCTGAACGCCGAAGGAAAGCCCCTGGTTCGAAATTAATCTTAGTGCGGCCAATATTCAGCGGTGAGATTTGTTGGATCCCGCGAGCATCACTTAACGTCAGCACCAGAGATGGGGTACCGATGATGACCCCTTCACGATTCAAATCACTCAGCGAGATGGCTTCAAATTGCGCGTGGAAATAGAATTCCCCCTGATAAACCTGCGCGTTATAAATACCTAACTGGCGAACCTCAACATCCGGTGCGCCATTTACCGTCATAACTTCAGGCAATAAATAACGATTACGGTTAACTCGCTGCCCTTGCTTCTTGCCATCAACTTCTCTTTCAACCCATTCGCTGTAAGGCACGACAATCAGCGGACCAAGGATCTTTTGTGATCGACTGGTGCTATCACTGACTTTATCAATAGCACTTTGCCGATAACCACTGCG
This sequence comes from Pseudomonadota bacterium, assembly GCA_041179305.1. GTDB lineage: Bacteria > Pseudomonadota > Gammaproteobacteria > Enterobacterales > Enterobacteriaceae > Yersinia. The sequence continues at coordinate 9,899 of JBEGTQ010000087.1, forward strand.
TTCGTGGACGACGTTCAGTAACATTTCCTTGGGGATCATCATCAATAAAATCAAGCTTAGTAACGTGGCGAGCTTCCAAAATAGAACAGATTTGAACATGACATGCACTCCTTTTAAGATCAGGAGAACAGCTTAATAGAGTGAAGTGAAAGGAGAATGAGGCTATGTGAAGTGGAGGTGAAGTCGACCGTTAAACAGCATTCAAAGGCAATGTTAAACGGGAGTTAGCGCCTTGCGGCAAGCGGTTCTCCAGCCGAATCGTCCCTTGATGAATAGCCACAACTTCGCGCACAAAATTCAGCCCTAATCCGGTGCTTTTAGGGCTATTCGCGCGTGGCAATGAGTAAAAACGATCGAAAATCTTATCTTGGGCATAATCAGGAATACCGCTGCCATTGTCTTCAACAATAATAAGATATTCATGATCCTGTCGTTCACCACTCAGTGTCACTTCACCACCCGATGGAGTGAAATCCAATGCGTTATCAATCAGATTGGTTAGTGCCTGGCTGAGTAACAATCCATCCCCTGTTAATATCGCGCTGTCGGCACAGATCAGGCGCAAGGTGATACCACAACTGATCGCCTGTGCTTCTTTCGCGCTGAAGGTTTGTTTGAGTATCTTACTGATATCCAGTGGAGAGAGCTGTAAATCGACCTGACTTTCCAACCGCGCCTGCACCAGCATTTTATCTACCAGTTGCCGGATGCGCGCGCTTTGCTGCTCAATATTAATAAGAAAACGTTGCGCGGTAGCAGGGGGAGGCGATTCACGCAACAGCTCCGCGGCTCCCGTAATGGCGGCCAGTGGGCTTTTTAGCTCATGGGTCAGCGTGTGAACATATTGTTCGATATAGGCTTTGCCATCCAATTTCAGGCGCATGCTTTCCAGCGCGCGGGCTAAATCATTCAGTTCGCTACTGCCCATCGCTGGTAACGGTACGGGCTGGCCCTCGGCCACTCGCTCAGCGTAATCCACCAATTTGCCGATAGAGCGGTTAATCCACCATACGAATCCCAACCCGATCAACAGAGCAATGCCCAGTAACATAACGCCAGCCAACAAAATCTTACGTTCACTGCGCTTAATCACCGGTGCCATTGAGATATTGGGTTTACCCACACTGAGTACGCCAACAATTCGGTTTTCAACTATTACCGGTGCAGCCACATACATCACCGAGCTTTGCTCATCATTGGGATCCGTACGAGTACTGCGTGCGCCATATTTTCCACGTAACGTTAGCCAAACATCGTTCCACTGTGAATAATCCCCCCCCATTGATTCACCCAATGAATCAAATATCACCCGTCCATTAACATCGGTCAGATAAACCCGATATTCATTACGATCCTTACGGATACCTTCAATATTGGCACCAATTGGCCGCAAATTAAGCGAAGCAAAGGCTTGTGCCAACTGGCCATTCACGACCTTATTTTGCAACATATCTTGCCGGGCAAACTGTGCCAGTAACGTGGCAGTATCTACCAGTGTGCCTTCGGTTGCGCGCCGCACACCAGGTTTAACTTCCTGCACGAAAATACGAATGACAAAATAACCCGCGATGGCAACGATAAGAAAATAACCCAACAGCAAGCGAATGCCGATCTTCATTGATGGCAGCTCATGATAAGTAACTCATAGCAAATAAGTCAGACTATAACCCAGCCCACGATGGGTACGGATCGGCGATTCTTCATCGTGAATTGTGCGCAGCTTTGAGCGCAGGGTTTTAATATGGGTATCAACCGTACGATCCTGGCTCTCTTCTGCATGTGCCCAGACGATATCCATCAGTTGCTGACGTGAAAATATGCGTTCAGGTGCCAGTAACAACGTTTTCAGCAGCAAATATTCATAGCGGGTTAACCCTAAAGCCTGTTGATGGTAAGTGACTCGCGCTCCCGTTTCATCCAGGGTGAAATAGCCGAATTTATACAGCGCAGCAGAGGCAGATAGCGTTTGAGATTTTTGTAAACGGCGCAGTACGGTGCGAACTCTGGCACTGACTTCCCGTGGTGAGAAAGGCTTGGCAATATAGTCGTCAGCACCCATTTCCAAACCAATAATTCTGTCCAGTTCTTCGCTGCGAGCAGTTAGGAACACAACGGGTAAGCCCGGTGCCAACACCAGTATACGGCGGCACAAATCAAAGCCATTAATATCAGGCAGCCCAACATCCACTATCGCCAGGGCAGGTGTGCCATTAGCCAATGCGGCAAGCACCGGTTCCCCTCGGTCAAACCAGCGGAGGGTAAAACCTTCACTTTCCAACGTATAAATCAGTGTATCAGCAATACTTGGCTCATCTTCTACCAACCAAATCAAGGACTTCATGAGTGCACTCCTTGATCAGAATCAAATAAATGCCGCAGCAGCACACATAACTGCCGCCACTCCTCTTCTGACATGCTGTCGGCAGCCAGCCATAAACGTTTACGCGTCGAACGGCTGCTGACGTGTTGTAAATTTAACAACACGCCATAACGGGTGATCCACGGCTGTTTGACCACTTGCCATTGGTCACTTTTCCACAGCACTAATTTACCCGGTTCGAACCTTATTTCACCCTGACAGGACGCAATTTTCTTCTGGCTGCGGATACACTCAAACACCACCAGCGTCAGCAATACCAGACATAAAGCGAGGTAACCCTGTGGCCAGGGTGCCACTAACGTTAAGGTGACCAATACACCATGCGCCAATAAAGAAAAGAGTTGAGTATGCCAGGATACCCGCAGGTCACATCGCCACTGAGCCACGGGCTTTATTTCGTGTTTGAATCAGTTTGACCATCTGACGCAGATCACTGTCCTGCGGCTCCCCGTGGTTCATCAGCCAGTTGAATAAATCCGGATCATCACAAGCAAGCAAACGAATAAACACGCTTTTGTCCTGATCATTCAAGCCATCATACTCATATTGAAAAAATGGCATGATAGAGATATCTAATTCGCGCATCCCACGGCGGCACGCCCAATGAATGCGGGCTTTATTATCAATGTCCATGTCTTGATTGACTCCTCAATGACGGATATTGTGAACCTGACCGGTATATTGCACCCGATACAATAAACGATTAGACCCGTCGCCCCTCAACATGCAGAGGTGTTGACTGTTGTATCTTGATGCCAATTGGGTATATACCCGGTGGCTAACGGGAAGATTACCCCCGCTGAAATGCAGGGTTAAACTTAACAGATGCTGTCTTTTCAATCACATTGTACACTCTGCCATAAAATATGCGGCTATTGTACCTAAGATATTAGCTAACAATGCTGAATCAATGGAATAACTGCTTGCAAAGCTACCCGGCTATTTTACCATTGGGGAGACAGCTCACCATTATTTGCAGGTACAGCATGACATATAGCACTCCGTTCACTGCACGTCCACCCACCGCCTCTTCTGAGTTGCCATTAACACTGGTCACTCTTGATGACTGGGCGTTGGTCACCTTAACCGGCGCTGACAAAGTTAAGTATCTGCAAGGTCAGGTGACCGCAGATGTAGACGCGCTGCCTGCCGATCAACATGTTCTTTGCGCCCATTGTGATGCAAAAGGGAAGATGTGGAGCAACTTGCGGTTATTCTATCGCGACGAAGCTTTAGCCTTTATTGAACGGCGCAGCCTGTTGGATAACCAATTACGCGAACTGAAAAAATACGCCGTGTTCTCTAAGGTGGTAATAACATATCAGCCTGAGGCCATGCTATTGGGCATTGCAGGTGCAGAAGCGAGAACGACACTGGCGGCAGTATTCGCCGAGTTGCCGAGTGCCGAACATCCGGTCGTACAACAAAGGAATAGCGCACTGTTGCATTTCTCACTGCCCACCGAGCGTTTCCTGCTGATAACCGATGCCGAACAGGCTCAACAATTGACTCAGATGTTGTCGGGTCGTGCGCAGTTTAGCAACAGTAACCAGTGGCTGGCACTGGATATTGAAGCGGGTTTCCCCATTATTGATAGCGAAAATAGCGCGCAGTTTATTCCACAAGCGATAAACATTCAGGCTTTAAAGGGTATTAGCTTCACCAAAGGCTGCTACAGCGGGCAGGAAATGGTCGCTCGGGCAAAATACCGTGGTGCGAACAAGCGGGCGCTGTACTGGCTGGTTGGCAATGCCAGCCGTATACCGATTGCGGGTGAGGATTTAGAATGGCGGCTGGGTGAAAATTGGCGACGTACTGGTAGCGTGCTGGCTGCGATTCAACTCAGTGACGGCACGGTGTGGATTCAGGCAGTGCTAAATAACGATCTGGATGCAGACAGTGTGTTACGGGTACGCGATGATGCAGATAGCGTACTCACCATTCAGCCGTTGCCTTACTCACTGACTGAAGAGAAGTAATACACTCGCCATCTTTCAAACTGCCGGTGTGTTAGCTGTTTTACTCATCCCAGTCACTGACTTGAGTCAGCGCCTGGGGCTTCGCTTAGTTGGCGGCTGACTGCATCTTGAAATCACTTGGGCATATATAAAGTGGCGATGGAAACAATACTGCCTCTGTTTACTTCCCGCCCGCCAGATCCAGTACACTACCGGTGACATAAGAGGCGCTATCTGAAAGCAACCAGTTAATCGCTTCTGCGACTTCATGTGGCTGACCGCCACGTTTCATCGGTAACAAACTTTGTACCCTATCAACCCGACCCGGCTCCCCTCCACTGGCATGCATATCGGTATAAATAAAGCCTGGCCGCACACCATTAACTCTGATGCCTTCATCTGCAACTTCCAGCGACAAACCAGTGGTTAAGGTATCGATAGCTCCTTTAGAGGCGGCATAATCAAGATATTCACCCGGCGACCCCAAACGAGCAGCAGCAGAAGAAACATTAACAATCGCACCACCATTACCGCCATGACGCAATGCCATGCGTTTGACAGCCTCGCGACTACACAAGAAGTAACCGGTCACGTTGGTGGATAGCACCCGATTAATGCGGTCAGCGGTCAGCCCTTCAATGTTGGTTTGCTGAAACAGGATACCCGCGTTATTCACCAGTGCACTGATTGGCCCAAGCTCAGTTTCAAGCTGTTCAAACAGTGCTACCACCTGTGATTCATCGGCAATATCCGCCTGTAGCGCAATCGCCAAGCCCCCTGCGGCGGCTATCTCTGCCACCACCTGCTGTGCCGCCTGTTCATCGCTGATATAATTCACCGCAACACGATAGCCGTGCTTTGCCAAAAGCAACGCGGTCGCGCGGCCGATACCCCGGCTACCGCCTGTCACTAATGCTACTTTGTTATGCATATCCCTGTTCCATGCTCACCTGTGAATATCTCTCACAATTTGGAAGTAAAAGTCGTCACTCATAAGAAAAATACCAATCATTATCATCCAGATAACAAAAAAGCCACTTGTGCGACCCTTCATTTTACTCACACCGATATTCGTTATAGAAAAAACGTATTACTCATAATCACTGATTGGTACGCATGAACAGAACAAGTTACGATCGCCATACACATCGTCCAGACGTTTCACACTCGGCCAGTATTTATTCTCCATCACACCCGCCACCGGAAACACCGCCAGTTCACGGCTGTAAGGATGCTGCCAGTCGCTCACCAGTTCCGCCTGAGTATGAGGCGCATTCACCAACGGGTTATCTGCCAGCGGCCATTCACCACGAGCGACTTTCGCGATTTCGTCACGAATAGCCAGCATCGCATCAATAAAGCGATCCAGTTCCACTTTACTTTCTGATTCCGTCGGCTCGACCATCAGCGTGCCAGCAACGGGGAACGACATAGTTGGCGCATGAAAACCAAAATCGATCAAGCGCTTAGCGATATCCATTTCACTGATACCGGTCGCTTCTTTCAGCGGACGAATATCCAGAATACATTCATGCGCCACACGATCGTCATGACCGGTATACAACACTGGGTACGCCACTTTCAAGCGAGTAGCAATGTAATTGGCATTCAGAATCGCCACCTGACTGGCTTGTTTTAGACCATCAGCGCCCATCATGCGGATATACATCCAACTGATAGATAAAATCAACGCGCTACCGAATGGCGCGGCTGAAACCGCGCCTTGTTGAGTGGTCATTCCGTCGATTTGTACGACACTGTGACCGGGTAAAAACGGTACTAAATGGGCTTTGACGCCAATCGGCCCCATGCCTGGGCCGCCACCGCCATGTGGGATACAGAAGGTTTTGTGCAAGTTAAGATGCGATACATCCGCGCCAATATAGCCCGGGGTGGTGATGCCAACCTGCGCGTTCATATTAGCGCCATCCAGATAAACCTGACCGCCAAACTGATGAACGATCTGGCAAACTTCACGGATAGTCTCTTCGTACACGCCATGGGTTGACGGGTAGGTCACCATAATACAGGACAGATCATCACCGCTTGCTTCTGCCTTATGACGCAGATCATGTAAGTCAATATTGCCTTGTTTATCACAAGCCACGACGATCACCGACATGCCAGCCATTTGCGCCGACGCCGGGTTAGTACCGTGCGCTGAGCTTGGGATCAAGCAGATATGACGATTCGCCTGATTGCGGCTTTCATGGTAACGACGAATCGCCAACAGACCAGCATACTCACCTTGTGCGCCTGAGTTTGGTTGCATACAAATGGCGTCATAACCGGTCAATTGCACCAGCCATTGTGACAGTTGGCCAATCATATGTTGATAGCCAGCCGCTTGCTCTGGCGGACAAAATGGGTGCAATTCAGTGAATTCCGGCCAGGTGATTGGGATCATCTCAGCGGCAGCATTCAGCTTCATCGTGCATGAACCCAGCGGGATCATCGCCTGATTCAACGCCAGATCTTTGCGCTCCAAACGATGCATATACCGCATCATTTCGGTTTCACTGTGATAACGGTTAAATACCGGATGAGTCAGTATCGGTTCCTCACGCAGCATACCTGACTGAATCGACTGACTATTTCTTCTCACTTGGGCATCAAGCTGGTCAATATCCAAAGCGTGATTATCACCGGCCAGCAGAGCAAATAGCGTTTGAATATCTTCACGAGCTGTTGTTTCATCCAGGGTGATACCCACTGCGTTATGAATGTCAGTACGCAGATTGATACCAAAACTCAATGCGCGAGCCAGCACAGCGGCTTTATCTTTGACTTCGACCGTCAGGGTATCGAACCAGTGCCTGAAGCGTAGATTCAGGCCTACTTGTTGCAACCCGGCCGCCAAAATATCGGTCATTCGGTGAATGCGGTGGGCGATACGTTGCAAGCCTTGTGGCCCATGATAAACCGCATACAGACTGGCGATATTGGCTAACAATACCTGCGAGGTACAGATATTGGAGTTAGCTTTTTCGCGGCGAATATGTTGCTCACGAGTTTGCATCGCCATGCGCAACGCAGTGTTACCTGCGGCATCACGTGATACCCCGATAATGCGACCTGGCATTGAGCGTTTAAACTCATCGCGGCAGGCAAAAAATGCGGCATGCGGACCGCCATAGCCCATCGGCACACCAAAGCGCTGAGCGGAGCCAAATACCACGTCGGCACCTTGCTTACCCGGTGCCGTCAACAATACCAACGCCATAATATCGGCGGCAACGCTGGTAATGATTTTGCGTTTTCTAAGTTCAGACAGCAGCGCTGAATAGTCATGCAGTTCGCCGGTAGAACCAACCTGTTGCAGCAAAACACCGAACACACCCTCCAACTCCAGCACTTTTTCAGCGCAGTCTACAATGACTTCAAAACCAAAGGCTTCAGCGCGGGTACGCACTACATCCAGCGTTTGTGGATGAACATCATCAGCAACAAAGAAGCGATTAGCCTCTTTCAATTTGCTGGCACGCTTAGCCATCGCCATCGATTCTGCTGCGGCAGTGGCTTCATCCAGCAAAGAAGCAGAGGCCAGATCCAAGCCAGTCAGATCTTGTGTCAGTTGCTGGAAATTCAGCAGCGCTTCAAGGCGCCCCTGAGAAACTTCAGGCTGATAAGGGGTGTACGCAGTATACCAACCCGGGTTTTCCAGCATATTGCGCAGGATAACCGGTGGGGTCAATACCGGGCTGTAGCCCATGCCAATATAAGATTTGTAGCGCTGATTCTGGCTGGCAATCGCTTTAAGTTCAGCCAGCGCCTGATCTTCTGTGGCAGCATCACCCATTTGTGGTGGACTTGGCAATTGAATATCTGCCGGAACAATCTGTTGGATCAAGGTATTTAACGAGCTGGCACCCACGGCGGCCAACATCTGTTGCTGTTGTTCCGTCGAGGAGCCAATATGGCGCTGAATAAAAGCATCGTTATGTTCAAGCTGGCTGAGATTCTGAGTCATGTGCTACAAATTCCTGAATAAAGCATGGGACGGGGAATGGCGGCTAACTTTGCCTTGGAATCGGTATCAAAAAAGCCCCGAAAACGGGGCGGTACGCCATTTACTCTTTGATGGTCGCCAGATACATCTCAGCATCCAACAAATCGGCCAATTCACCTTCGTCAGACGCTTTGATGCTGAACAACCAGCCATCGGTATACGGGGCGCTATTCACCAGCTCTGGTGAACTTTCCAGCTCGGTATTCACCGCGACGATTTCACCGCTGATAGGTGCATAAATATCGGAAGCTGCCTTAACTGATTCGGCAACAGCACAGTCGCTACCGACTGAAACATCACTACCTACTTGAGGTAAATCAACGAAAACCATATCACCCAACAGTTCCTGTGCATGTTCAGTAATGCCGATGCTATAAATGCCGCCGCCATCGGCACGAACCCACTCATGAGATGACGCATATTTCAATTCTGATGGTACGTTGCTCATTACTGTTCCTTAAAAAGAGATAGAGCCAAAAGGTGTGACTCATAGAATTCGGAATACTTACAGCGCGACCAGCTTACCTACCCGCACAAAACCTGGTTTTACCACGCGCACTGGCATTTCACGGTTACGGATTTGCACCACAGCACTGTCACCAATTCCCGCAGGCACACGGGCCAGCGCAATACTAAAACCCAATGTTGGTGAGAACGAGCCACTGGTGATAACGCCCACTTTGTGGTTACCCGAGGCATCAGAAAATTGCACCGGCAGCTCATTACGTAATACGCCTTTTTCTGTCATGATCAAACCGACCAGTTGTTCAGTACCATCAGCACGTTGTTTTTCCATGGCTTCACGGCCAATAAACTGACGATCTTCCGGCAACCAGGCCACAGTCCATCCCATATTGGCCGCTAATGGAGAAACACCTTCATCCATTTCCTGGCCGTATAGGTTCATCCCGGCCTCAAGCCGCAAAGTATCACGCGCACCGAGGCCGGCAGGCTTCACGCCAGCCGCCAGCAGTTGTTGCCAGAACTCAACCACTCGCTCTTTTGGCAACGCTACCTCGTAACCCGCTTCACCGGTATAACCGGTGGTGGCGATAAACAAATCACCAGTTTGAATACCAAAGAACGGTTTCATATCGGCAATGGCTTGCTGCTGCTCAGGAGTGAGCAATGTGGTAACTTTCTGTTGAGCTGTCGGGCCTTGTACCGCCACCAGCGCCAGATCGTCACGCACAGTCACTTCAACCTGATAAGGCTGCGCATGCTGGATTATCCAGGCCAAATCTTTATCACGGGTGGCGGAGTTAACCACTAAACGGAAATAGTCTTCACGCAAGAAATAGGCAATCAAGTCATCAATAACACCGCCGGACGCATTCAGCATAGCGGTGTAGAGGGCTTTGCCTGGTTGGGTCAGTTTGGCGACATCGTTAGCCAACAAATAACGCAGGAATGGACGGGTACGGGCACCATGTAGATCAACGATGGTCATGTGAGAAACATCAAACATACCGGCATCCTGGCGCACGGTATGGTGTTCGTCGATTTGGGAACCATAATGCAATGGCATCATCCAACCATGAAAATCTACCATGCGCGCACCATGCGCAACATGTTGGTCATACAGCGCGGTCTGCTTAATCATCTCTTTCCCTCAGTCATACCCTTCGCGCTTGAAACCGCAGGGGGTTCGCTACTTTCATTCACCCAAGTCACTTATCTGAGTAAGTTCATCAAGATCATGAACCTCGTCAGAGATTCACTCTGTGGGCGCCAGCGCAAGCACCGTTCAAGACAACCATGTTGTCGCCTGCCGGCAACACCAACGGTTTTGGGTGTAGCATAGAATAAGTGTTCGGTATTGATACGCTAACTCACCATAAATACCGCTACGCAAACGATACCTTTTGCCCAACGTTATCACCGAATCCGTCAGGTAACCATAAGCTAAAATAGGTGACAACACGCGCTAACCGGGCAAAAGACCGGCGTATTGTGCAGAGTTTTCTGCCAGGAAAATGCGTACATCGGCACATTATTAACAATTGAACAGTAAAAATTGCGATATTATATAACAAAAAAACCAAAACCCTGCCAGTTTCAACTTTTAGGGTTTTGGTTTTGAATAAGAAAAACTAATGCGAAAATAGGTCTGAAATTAGATTATTTCAACTGAGGCTAAATTTGGCGAGTCACAAGGTTATCCTCTAACCAACCGGGTAAATCATTTAACCCCATAGCTTGCCTGGCTAATAGCGGTTTCACTCCGGGCAGGTTATCAGCCAACGTTAAGCCAATATCACGCAGCAGCTTTTTCGCCGGATTGCTGCCCGCAAACAGACCACGGAAGCCTTGCATACTGGCGAGCATCATCGCGGCACTTTGCTTACGGCGGCGCTCATAACGATGCAAATAGAGATGCTGACCGATATCTTTACCCTGACGCTGTAAGCGGCGCAGCTCAGAAACCAGCTCGGCGGCATCCATAAAGCCCAAATTGACACCCTGCCCAGCTAACGGATGCACGGTATGAGCCGCATCGCCCACCAACGCCAGCCGATGTGCAGCAAAGCTCCGAGCGTAGCGCCCCGTTAACGGAAACGTTTGCCGCTCACCCTCAAGCTGGCATTGCCCCAAACGCATATCAAAAGCCATGCCTAGCTCGCGGTTAAAATGCGCCGCAGACATAGCAGCCAACTCTGCGGCACGTTCAGGAGAAAGTGACCAAACAATCGAGCTAAGATGTGGATCGCTAAACGGCAAAAATGCCAAAATACCGTCACCATGAAACACCTGACGCGCCGTCGCTTGATGCGCGTCCTCGGTACGAATAGTTGCGACCAACGCATGATGGGCGTAATCCCAGAAGGTCAACGGGATATCCGCATGTTGGCGCAACCACGAGTTTGCACCGTCGGCCCCGACAACCAGCCGTGCGCTGAGCATGCGATCATCCGCCAGGGTAATAAAGGCCTCGGATTCTCCCCACGCCACCTGCTTAAGGCTAACCGGTGCCAATAAGGTGACGTCAGCCAGTTGGTTTGCACGCTGCCACAACGCCTGCTGGATCACCCGATTTTCAATGATATGACCGAGATGGCTAAAACCATATTCATCGGCATGGAAAGTGATTTTGCCAAAGCTGTCCTGGTCCCACACTTCCATGCCGCAGTAAGGACTGACACGCAGGGCTTGGATACTCTGCCATACACCAATCTTTTGCAGTAAGCGCTCACTGGCAGCATTGATCGCGGAGACACGCAGTTCTCGCGCACCGGTTAGTGGTGCAATCAGCGCCTCCGGTACTGGCTGACGCTCAATAACAGCGATGCGCAGTCCGCTACCCTGTAAGCCGCAGGCCAGCGCCAGACCGACCATTCCGCCACCGGCGATAACCACGTCATATGATTGCATGCCAATATATTCCTATATCAAAGGCTAAACTTAGCGCTCAACCCACCCCAGCGTACGGCGGGCAAAAGTATCACGTATTGCAGGTATCTGTTCCATCGCCATCAGAGCAAGATTACGCCCAACCACCAACGGCCCATAGCGGTTGGCAAACAGGCGGATTAAACCATCAGTCACACCAATGGTCGCCTGTTGATCCGGTTGACGCCGGTGCTGATATTGGCTAAGTACCGTATAATCGCCGGGATCAGTGCCTGCAAGAGCAACAGTTTCAGCCAACGACATGACATCGCGCAGACCCAGATTAAACCCCTGACCGGCGATAGGATGCAGTGTTTGTGCGGCATTCCCCACCAGCGCCAGACGATGGCTGACATGGCGTGAAGCAGTCAGTAGCTGCAACGGATAGCTGTGGCGTTTGCCCACATGAAGGATTTTCCCTAACCGCCAACCGAAGGCTTGCTGCAACTCTGCTACAAAGCGGGCGTCATCCCAACTATCAACCTGTTCTTTAGCTTGTTTGGCATGACACCAGACCAGTGAACTGCGCCCTTCAGACATCGGCAATAATGCTAGCGGCCCGTTGCGGGTAAAGCGCTCAAACGCACGGCCTGCCGGACGCTCCGAGGTGGTGACGTTAGCAATAACAGCGATCTGCTGGTAATCCTGCTGCTGCCACTGAATATGACAGGCGCGGGCCAGCACCGAATGGGAACCATCTGCTGCTACCAGCAGTTTTGCGCTCAATTGCTGCCCGTTATCCAGTGTAACACTGACTGATTCAGCCGTACGAACCACATTGATCACTTTTGCCGGGCAATGTAGCGTCACCCCCGGCGCTTTTTTCAGTAAAGCAAACAGCCGCTGCCCTGCGTCATGCAGCTCAATAACATTGCCCAGCGCCGGAACGCGATAATCTGTTGCACGTAAGTTCACAACACCGGAATGGCCGCTATCACTGACATGGACATGTGTAATAGCAGTGGCGCAATCAGCCAGCGCTGGCCAGATACCGATGCGGTCTAATTGTTGGCAGGTTCCCTGCGCCAGTGCAATCGCTCTGGCATCAAAGCCCGGATGTTGCCTGCTATCAGGTTGCAGTGATTCAACTAACGCCACTGGCTGCTTGCCCTGAGTAAGGAATGAAATAGCCAGCGCCAGGGTGGCACCAGCCATACCGCCACCCACAATGATTATGCTCATCCGCTACCTCGCCGCCGCCATCAGTGCTTCAATGGCATCAGGGTGTTTCACCACACTGGCGGTCAGGTTCTCATTGCCGTCAGCAGTAATCACAATATCATCTTCGATACGGATGCCGATGCCACGGTATTGTGGCGGCACATCAGCATCTGGCGCGATATACAGACCCGGTTCGATGGTCAGCACCATGCCCGGTTCCAGAATGCGGCCACGGTCACTGTGGGTATAATCACCGACATCATGCACATCCAGCCCCAACCAGTGGCTCAGCCCGTGCATAAAGAATGGCCGATGTGCTTGCTCCTCAATCAGTTGCTCGATATCCCCTTGCAGAATACCCAGCTTCACCAAGCCGGCAATCATAATGCGCACCACTTGTCCGGTCACTTCGCGAATGCTGGTGCCCGGGCGGTATAACGCCAGGGCGGTGTTGATAGACGCTAACACGATGTCATAAATCTCACGTTGAGCAGGGGTGAATTTGCCGTTAACCGGGAAAGTGCGGGTGATATCACCGGCATAGCCCCTATATTCGCAGCCGGCATCAATCAAAACCAGTTCCCCATCGCGCAGTTCACACTCATTTTCGGTGTAATGCAGAATGCAACCATTTTCACCACCGCCAACAATGGTGTTATACGCCGGATAACGTGCACCGTAGCGGGTAAACTCGTGCAGAATTTCGCCTTCCAGTTGATACTCAAACATACCAGCACGGCATTTTTCCATCGCACGGGTATGCGCCAGCGCACTTATTTCAGCGGCGCGGCGCATCACAACAATTTCTTCTTTTGACTTAAACAGGCGCATCTCATGCAACCAGGGTCGCCAGTCAGTTAGTGTGGCGGGGGCTCGCAGATTTTTACGAAAACCGTTACGCAATCTTTCCAGCGCGGCAAAAACTATTTTATCCGCGTAAGCATATTGCCCCTGCGCGTGATAAACCACATCAAGGCGATTAAGCAGCAAATAGAGCTGTTCGTCGATTTCATCGAAAGGTACTGCGCGGTCAACACTCAACGTAACAAGGGCGGCATCTTGCCCTAAACGGCGGCCAAACCAGATTTCAGCGGTTAAATCCCGCACCCGATTAAACAGCACGCTGTGATTATCGGTCTCATTATTTTTTATCAGAATCAATACCGCTTGTGGTTCATTGAACCCTGTCAGATAGCTAAAATCGCTGTTCTGCCGATAAGGATATTGCGAGTCCGCACTGCGTGTAGCTTCGGGTGCAGCGAAAAACAGAGCTACACTGCCCACTGCCATTTTCGCCAACAGCGCCTGACGGCGGTTTTGGTATTCTTGCTGAGTCATCACACTCTCCTGAAAAAACCGGTTTAATCGCTTTAATTCAACATGTTAAACCGTTCTATTTAGTGTAACGTTGGCTTGCGTATTTCAGGCGCGGCCGGCCGCTGTTGAGTAAATTCGATATGGCACAAAATAGCGGACACGCGCACATATTCAATGACTTCCTCTAATGATTGCGTCAACTCTTCCTGATCTTCGTCCTCGTCGTAGCCTAATTGAGCAATATTACGCAGGTCATCAATGGCTTCGCCAACTTCATTTTTTACCTGAGCCAACTTGGGTTGCAACATGCCAAGCCCCAATAGAAAGTGGTTGACCCAGCCAGAAAGAGCATCAGATTGCTCAAATACCGTAACACCGTTCCCCTTAGGGATCAGCAACTGGAACATAAAACCTTCGTTCTCCAGTGCTTCTTGTGTTGCTTCATGTAACTGTTGTAACGGCAAACTGAGCGATTGCGGGAAAGCAATACCCTCGTTAGTCAGATCATGCACCAGTGTCTGCCAGGCAGTGTCTTTACTGCCACCGCACAGCATACCGCTGATGAGTCCATGCATTTCTGCGGGGGTTAATGGCACTGCTTGCTGGTTCAATGCCAGGGCTAGCGATTGGTAAGTTGGTAATCTATTATTTATAGGCATGCGTATTGGTCATCGTTGGCAAGATAAGTTCGTGTTATGCTACCACCAAGAAAGGTCGCTATACCAGAAAACGCAACACCACAAAGGGGGTTGTATCTTGGTATTGAGGAATATATAGTGACGCCCGCCTTGCCACCACGAGCAATTTGTCTCTGGCTTACAGGGCTGGCGTGAAAATTAGTCAGGAAGGTGGCATGTCTGCACAACCGGTAGATATTCAAGTTTTTGGTCGCTCGTTAAGAGTTAATTGTCCGCCAGAACAACAAGATGCGTTGAACATGGCCGCAGAAGATCTTAACCAACGGTTGCAAGATCTTAAAGTTCGCACTAGAGTCACAAATACTGAGCAATTAGTTTTTATCGCGGCATTGAATGTTTGTCACGAATTAGCTCAGGAAAGATTGAAAACCCGTGACTATGCATCCAATATGGAGCAACGTATTCGGATGTTACAAGAGACTATCGAACAGGCGTTACTTGAACAGGGTCGCATCTCTGAACGTCAGGATGTACAGTTTGAATAAATCGCTGTTGAATGATAGATAAATTCAGCAGTAGAGTAAAAAATTTCTCTGAGATGTTTGCCAGCGGGCCAGTCCCCTGAGCCGATATTTAATACCAACAGAATGTAGTGACTCCTTAGCTGGTGCGCATGCTCGGTTCGCCGAGAAGCCTTAAGGCTACGACGCTGCGTTCACCTTGAACCATGGGTTCAAGGGTTACAGCCTGCGACGGCATCTCGGAGATCCCCCTCTTTAGTCGGGTAACCTGTATTCTTGTGGTTATCGCGCCCAGCCGGGCACTGGCAATTTTCTGTTTATGTTGATCAACTGCACATCATTCGAATCAACTAAATATTTTGAATCAATAATATGCCTTTGAATCCGCAAAATGCCCTTGAACGGCAACACATTCGTAGTGAAATTCGTCAGCGTCGGCGCCTTCTGACGCCATATCAACAACGGCAATCTGCCAATCTCGCCGTCAGACACATCGCGGCTCATGACAAAGTTCAACAAGCCAGCGCCATTGCGGCTTTTCTTTCGTTTGATGGTGAGTTAGATACCCGCCCCATAATTGAATGGTTATGGCAGCAGCATAAACAGGTTTATTTGCCGGTACTTCACCCTTTCAGCCACGGCAATTTGCTGTTTCTGCGCTATCGCCCTGATAGCCCGCTTATTCGTAATCACCTTACAATTCTTGAACCGCAATTAGATGTGCGAGACGTTATGCCACTGAACCAACTGGATGTAATAATCACTCCGTTGGTGGCATTTGATAGCCACGGGCAGCGTTTAGGTATGGGGGGCGGATTTTATGACCGTACGTTGCAATACTGGCAGGACGGTGGCCCATATCCTATTGGCCTGGCTCATGATTGCCAATGGGTGAACGATTTGCCGTGTGAGTTTTGGGATGTGCCCTTGCCCACCATTGTGACACCGACAAAAGTGTGGCAGTGGTAAGTACAGCTATAAAAAGAAAAAAACCGATACCATTACGATACCGGGTTATTAAGATCTATCAGAATTAAGTACAACTATCAGCAATTAGTACAATAAGCGGGCACGGACAGTTCCTTCGATCGCTTTCATCGCCTGCAAAGCTTTCTCAGCATTTTCCGCATCATCAGTTTCAACATCAATAACCACGTAACCGATTTCAGCACGGGTTTGCAAATACTGTGCTGCAATGTTGACGCCCTGTTTAGCAAAAATCTGGTTAATGCGGGTCAAAATGCCTGGTCGATTTTCATGGATATGCAGCAGGCGGCGGGTATTGGCGCCATGAGCAGGCAGAGAAACTTCCGGGAAGTTAACCGCAGACAGCGTTGAACCGTTGTCGGAATACTTCGTCAGTTTACCTGCAACTTCATCACCGATATTCTCTTGTGCTTCTTGAGTCGAACCACCGATATGTGGAGTCAATAATACATTATCAAACTCACACAATGGTGAATTAAATGGGTCTTTATTAGTTGCTGGTTCTTCAGGGAAGACGTCGATTGCCGCACCAGCCAGATGATGACTCGCCAGGGCATCGCACAACGCCGGAATATCAACCACAGTACCGCGTGAAGCGTTAATCAGCATGGCGCCGGGCTTCATCAGTGCCAGCTCTTCACGGCCAATCATATACCTGGTGGCATGATTTTCCGGCACATGCAGGCTAATCACATCACTCATATTCAGTAAATCAGACAGATGGCGAACTTGCTGTGCATTCCCCAACGATAATTTGTTTTCAATATCGTAAAAAAACACTTGCAACCCGATACTTTCAGCCAGAATCCCCAGTTGGGTGCCGATATGACCATAACCGATAATACCGAGTTTTTTACCACGAGCCTCATAGGAACCGACAGCCAGCTTGCTCCACTCACCCCGGTGCGTTTTGGCGTTTGCCGCTGGGATCCCGCGGAACATCAGCAGCAACTCGCCCAGCACCATTTCAGCCACCGAACGGGTATTGGAGAAAGGCGCATTGAATACCGGTACGCCACGCCTGGTCGCCGCATTTAAATCAACTTGATTGGTACCAATACAGAAGCAACCCACTGCGACCAATTTTTCTGCTGCCGCAAACACGTCTTCGGACAGATGCGTACGAGATCGAATGCCGATGAAGTGAGCATCCTTAATAGAGGCTTTCAGTGATTCGGTGTCTAAGGCACCTTTATGGTATTCAATATTGCTATAGCCGGCTGCTCGCAGATTATCAACCGTACTCTGGTGCACCCCTTCCACTAACAGAAACTTAATTCTGTCTTTCTCCAGTGATACTTTTGCCATGTCCCGATCCTATGTTCAGATTTCAGATGATGGTTTTAACACCGTCAGCGGTGCCGATCAGTGCCACGTCGGCACCACGATTAGCAAATAGCCCGACAGTGACCACGCCGGCAATCCTATTGAGTTTGTTCTCTAACGCAATGGCATCCAAAATAGTCAGATTGTGTACATCCAAAATAACGTTGCCGTTATCGGTCAGCACATTCTGGCGATATTCCGGTAACCCTCCCAGCTTAACCAATTCGCGAGCAACATAAGAACGGGCCATCGGGATCACTTCAATCGGCAACGGGAATTTACCCAGTACATCAACCTGTTTCGATGCATCAGCAATGCAAATAAACTTATGGGCAATAGCGGCAATAATTTTCTCGCGAGTCAACGCAGCACCACCGCCTTTGATCATTTGCATCTGACCGTTAATTTCGTCAGCACCGTCAACATAGATATCCAACACATCCACTTCATTGCAATCAAATACGTGGATGCCATAACTTTTCAGCCTGGCAGTAGACGCGTCAGAGCTGGAAACTGCGCCTTCTATCTGATCTTTGATAGAGCCGAGCGCATCGATAAAATGTGCCGCAGTGGAGCCAGTGCCCACCCCAACGATAGTGCCGGGTGTGACATACTCCAACGCAGCCCAGCCCACTGCTTTTTTAAGTTCATCCTGAGTCATGGTACGTTCACTGCCTATGGTGTGAAAAAACGTTCGCTCATTATAGAGCATACGCAATGGAGATTGTGTGAATAAAGCCAAATCACATATACCCCAGTTACTTCACGATGCACAACGACGGGTATAATGATTAATTATAACCGGA
>JBEGTQ010000088.1:0-11080 GCA_041179305.1 Pseudomonadota bacterium
CGCTGCATGATAATCTGAGCATTATCACCGTCGTGGCTGAGTAACTTCAACCCCATTAGGTCATTAGTATCGTCTATCGTTGCCAGCGGCATCGGTTCAACTTTAACGCCGATAAACCCAGATGACCAACGGTAACTTTGCGGCAAACGATGTACCACCGAAAGCTGGATATTATTCACGTTTTTTTCCTAGTCAAAAATAAAAATTCAAAAGTTACAAAAACACCACATAGCTAACACTTACTAAAGTTATAGTCGCTAAGTTATTATTGTGCTTGCTTCATATCTGATCAAAACACAACATCAGCAACTTTTAACAAACAAATGAATAACGAATGTTTTACATATTCTTTTTTCGAGTTTTTTCAGCCAATTTGCAGAGGTAAAACCCATAACTTTGAGATTCAGATCTCAATTTTCGTTATATTTATACTTTTATCGCGCTCATCTCAACTATTTTTATTGCAAATCGATTACTTAACTCATGCGATTGCTTTACATTTACAAAACAGAAAAACAAGAACCAAACGGAGTATAACTACAATACTTATTTGATAAGTAACAATATTAACTATCGTTAACCACAATTTAATTAGCACAAACAATAACGAAAAATCAGACCATAAAACCGCTTTTTTATTTTATTGGGTAAAAAGCAAATTATATTAACAATAACTATTTGATAAAAAATTATTATCATGCTTGCCAAATTGACGAGCTCTATATTTCAGTTTTTTTAGGTAAAATTCGGCGATATCAGCTCGATAATAAGGATAAATATACCCAAAATATTTCAAAATGCGGGAAAACGGCAAACAAGATAATCCCTATACGCGGATATAAGTAAGTGATTCAGGTTATTGGATGCGGCCAACACACCTGCAATTTGAAAGATAACGATTATTATTAATGGGTTAACGAGAAGGGCAAAAGGAAGTGAAAACTCTGTACTGAAAAAAAGAGTAGGAAGAGAAAACCCGGCACCCTTTTCCCTCCCCCTATTGTGGGCTAAAAAAGTAACAAAGCTATTGATGTATTTTACGACGTGGCCCCCTTAGCCGGGCGGCTGGCGTAGAGATAGAGTAGCATCGCGACAGTAATACAAAATGCCATTGAGCTGACCATCGGCCAGGCGCTGCGTGACGGTGCCATTGAGAGCAAAGTCCCTACCACCGCTCCAATACCAAAACGCAAGGTCCCGGCCAGAGAAGATGCGGTACCTGCCATGTGCGGGAAATCATCCAGGATTACCGCCATCGCATTGGAAGTTATCATGGCGATACAACCAACATACGCCGCCACACCCAGCACCAATGCCCAGAACCCCAGGCCAATGGCACAAACTACCAGCAGCCAAATCCCCATAACAAACTGCACAATCATACCGAAATGGAACATATTCAGCGCGCCAAAGCGACTGACATTACGCGTATTGATCACGGTCATCAGGAATAAAAAAACAATATTCAGCGCAAAGTAGTAGCCGAAATGCTGCGGTGAAACCCCGTTTAACTCGATGTAAACGAACGGACCGGCGCTGAGGAATGAGAACATACCGGCAAAAGAGAAGCCACTGGCGAGCATATAACTCAATACGCGCTTGTTGTGGAATAACGCACCGAAATTGCCAATAGTCGTGCGTAAATGAAACGTCTGCCGCTTCTCCTTTGGCAGTGTTTCTTTGATAAACAACGCGACCAATATCGCCCCTACCATCGCGGCACCTGCCATGCTCCAAAAAATGGCGTGCCAACTAAACCACACCAGCAATGCACCACCGATAATTGGTGCCAATAACGGCCCTATCGTCATCACCAAAACCACAAAAGACATCATGCGGGAAAATTCATCTTTGTCGAACATATCACGCATTAATGCATTGATAACCACACCTGCGGCAGCGGCGGACAAACCATGCAGGAAACGCAAGTTAATCAATTGTTCAATCGATTGCGCCATCGCACAAGCCATACCGACAAGGGCGAAAATCAGCGTTCCCCACAAGATAACCGGTTTGCGGCCGATGCTATCAGCCATGGGGCCATAGAACATCTGACCTATGGCAAAACCCAACACATAGGCGCTCAAAGTCATCTGAACCCTGCCACTCTCCACACCAAACTCATGTGCAATAATGGGCAGACCCGGCAGATACATATCAATCGCCAACGGCATCAACATCGACAACAGGCCAAGGATAAATATAAGACCAATATAGGATGTACGGTTGTTCTCTTGCACTCGCTACTACTCCTCAATACCTTGCCACACGTTAAATTCAGTGCAAAACAATGCAGATAAAGCCCGCCTACACCGTAATAGCAAGCCAGTTAGAGATGTGGCGCACCTACGCTGGCAATTTCTTTTGCGGTCAGTGGACGGTACTCACCAGCGGCTAAGTCATCAAGTCTGATATCACCAATGCGTTCACGATGCAGCACCAACACCCGGTTGCCTACTGCCGCAAACATCCGTTTTACCTGATGATAACGCCCCTCACAGAGGGTCAAACGCACCAATTGCGGTTCGATAACTTCAAGCTGAGCCGGTTTGGTCAGCGATGCTTCATTATGTAACTGCACACCGTCAGCAAACTGTCGAGCAGTATCGTCAGCCAGCGGGTGCTCCAGTGTCACCAAATAGCTTTTTTCACAATGATGACGCGGAGACGTGATACGATGCGACCATTGCCCGTCATCCGTCATCAGCACCAGCCCGGTCGTGTCAATATCCAGGCGGCCAGCAGCATGGAGTTTGTAAGCGGCGGGTTCATCCATAAAATAGAGTATGGTAGGGTGATCCGGGTCTTCCGTTGAACACACATAGCCCTGCGGTTTATTCAACATAAAATAACGTGGGCCTGCCGTTTGTTGTAATGGGTTGCCATCAAATCTCACGTCTTGCTCAGGTGTGAGCTTAATCGCACCACTTTTGACCACCTCACCATCAATGGTCACACGTTTAGCCCGCAGCTCACGCGCTACCAACGCACGGCTGACACCTAATTGCTGAGATAAAAACTTGTCCAATCGCATTGAATCTACTTTGCCTGTAATAAAGTCGTACCACTGACGGGCACCATAGCCGCAATCACACCTGCCAACGACGACGACATGTTAATAATACGGAGTGAAATGAATAAGGCAGTAAAATGGTTTGTGATAAAATCATTCGCCAGCTAACCTAATAGACTAATCAGTATAGCGGCGGTTGCCGCATCATCCTAGGAACAGTTAGTTAAAAAATGCTTATTGAGAAACACTTTATCCTTTTCTCAACTGAAATTGCAGCATTAAGGCTCTCGCACCAAGGCGTTCAGGCAGGCATAATAATAGAAAATTTTTAGCCATAGAGAGATAAATATCACTCATACCGTGCGGGAATTTGTTGCAAATGATGAATGGATTGCAAGTGATAAATCAGTTGGGAATAGTGAATATCTTCATCTGGCAGGCCGCCTGATGGCCTTTACGCTACGCCCTTATCAACAAGAAGCGGTGGATGCCACTCTTGCTCATTTTCGCCACCACGCCGAACCCGCATTGATTGTATTACCCACCGGTGCTGGCAAAAGCTTAGTGATCGCCGAATTGGCGAAACTGGCTCACGGACGAGTGTTGGTTCTGGCTCATGTCAAAGAACTGGTAGCACAGAATCATGCCAAATACTGCGCCTATGGGTTAGAAGCCGACATCTTCGCCGCCGGATTGCAACAACGCCAAAGCGCCGGCAAAGTAGTGTTTGGCAGCGTGCAGTCGGTGGCACGCAACCTGCCACAATTTGATAGCGCCTTCTCTTTATTGATTATAGACGAATGTCATCGCATCGGTGACCATGATGACAGTCAGTATCAGCAGATCATTCAGCATTTACGCTCAACCAATTCGCGTCTGCGTCTATTAGGGTTAACAGCTACACCTTACCGGCTAAGCAAAGGCTGGATTTATCGATTCCACTATCACGGTATTACTCGGGGTGATGAAAACTCCCTGTTCCGCGATTGCATTTATGAATTACCGCTGCGCTACATGATCAAACACGGTTTTCTGGCGCCACCGGAACGGTTGGATATGCCAGTTGTACAATATGATTTCAGCCGCCTGACCAATAACAGTGAGGGGATGTTCCGCGAAGCGGATTTAGACCGTGAACTCAAGCAACAACAACGAATTACTCCACATATCATTAGCCAAATAATTGAATATGCCGCCGCTCGCCGTGGGGTAATGATTTTTGCCGCGACCGTCGGGCACGCTAAAGAAGTGTATGGCTTGTTACCCAAAGGCGAGGCTGCTCTGGTCAGTGCCACAACCCCACTTGCCGAGCGGGATGCTCTGATAAATGCCTTTAAACAACAAGAACTGCACTATTTGGTCAACGTGGCGGTGCTGACCACCGGTTTTGACGTACCCCATGTGGATTTGATTGCTATTCTTCGCCCAACAGAGTCAGTGAGTTTGTATCAGCAAATTGTTGGCCGTGGTCTGCGGCTTTATCCGGGTAAAAAAGACTGCCTGATTCTGGATTACGCTGGCAACCCCCATGACCTGTTCACACCGGAGGTTGGCACCAGCAAACCCCACAGCGGCAGCCAGCCGGTACAGGTATTTTGCCCGGATTGCGGCTTCGCCAATATCTTTTGGGGAAAATGTACCGAGTCTGGCGACATCATTGAACACTATGGACGCCGCTGTCAGGGCTGGTTTGAGGATGATCAAAGGGCGCGAGCACAATGTGACTACCGCTTCCGCTTTAAGTCCTGCCCACATTGCGGCGCAGAAAATGACATTGCCGCTCGTGGCTGCCACCAGTGCCAGGCCGTTCTGGTGGATCCAGACGATATGTTGAAAGCTGCATTAAAGCTGAAAGATGCACTGGTGCTGCGTTGTGGTGGCATGAATTTGGAAAGCGGTCAAGATGCGAAAGGTGAATGGTTGAAAATAACCTATTATGATGAAGATGGCACCCATACCAGCGAACGCTTTCGCTTAACCACATCTACACAGCGGATGGCCTTCGAGCAAATCTTTCTGCGCCCCCACCAACAAGCACCCGGTATTACGCTGAAATGGCAAACGGCTGCTGATGTCGTCGCGCAACAAGCGCTATTACGTTACCCGGATTTTGTCGTCGCCCGCCGCCGAGGGCAATGGTGGCAGATCAGGGAAAAGATATTTGATTATCAGGGTCGTTTCCGGCGGGCTGATTCCCTTGCCTGAGCGGCATTTCGCCGTTAATACGCACGGTTTTATTTGCTGTCTGGGTGATATTTCGCTAGAATGCCGCCCGCTTTGCTCTGGGTTTACCTAATCAAAGCCGAGTATCGAACCTGTTGCTGGGTCGCCTGTAGCAGGGTAAATTTTCTTTAAGAGAAAACAAAATGACCACTATCAATGTAGAAGTACGTAAAGACCAGGGTAAGGGTGCGAGCCGCCGCCTGCGTGCAGCAAATAAATTTCCGGCAATCATCTACGGTGGTTCAGAAGCAGCAATCTCTATTGCTCTTGACCATGACACCACCAAGAACCTTGAATTGAAACCGGGCTTTTATGATTCCGTACTGACTCTGATTGTTGACGGTAAAGAAACCAAAGTTAAAGTACAAGCTGTTCAGCGTCACGTTTTCAAGCCAAAATTGGCTCATATCGACTTCGTTCGCGTTTGATCGCATCGCTTTTGATATTTGGAACGCCGCAATAAAAAACGCCGCTAATGTGGCGTTTTTTATTGGCTAACGTACTGTTCAAAAAATTATTTTTTACCCGAATTACGCTGCAACTGATCACGTAAATTCGGTGGCGTGCCTCTGATAGTCAGCGTATCGGTCGCCGCATCCCAGAAAATCCGCTCACCCAACAGCAGTGCATCAAAATTGATACTCAACCCACCGCCGCAGCCAGCAAATTTGGTCAACTGACGCAACGTACTGCGATCCGCTGGAAAGCGCTCTTCCAACGCATAACCTTGTTCAACAGAAAACTGTTGGAAATCTTTCTCGCCCAGCGTCGGTAACTCTTGCGATAATGCCTGCAATGCTATTTCTTCCCCAGCCTGTAACTGCTCATTGCAATAACTATAAACCTGCTGGCGATATGCCTGACGCTCATGATTGCCGAGTTCTGCACCCTCGCAGTAATCATCAACTGCCTGCAATAAACCGCGGTTTTGCGCCTTGGTATCCAGCCCCTCGGCCGCTGACAGGAAGTCCATAAAGAAATCAGACACCTTGCGCCCAACCCGCCCTTTCAGGTAACTCAGATAGCGGGTGGATTCCGGATTATTTTCCCACTCAGTCAAATCGATACGAGCCACAATATCAGCGCGGTTAATATCCAGATAATGGGTGGTACTCAGATCAAGTTGTTCGTTGACTCGCATACTGTGACAACTGCTCAGCACCGAAATCAGTAAATACTCCACCGCCAGATAACGGTACTGGCAGAACAGCACCACGCCGCCTTCAGCAAACGGGTATTTGGCTAACTCATCACGCAGACGCCCTGTTGCCGCACGGCTAAAGCTAAGGAAATCTTCATCACCCTTACGGCTTCGTTTCAGTGCATCTGCCAGCTCACTTTGCTCGTTAAATAATCCATAAGCTTTGCTTTTGGCGCTATAAACACGGTGCAACTCAACCATCATTTCTTCAACAACAGCATTGGCAGGTAACAAAGAGTCCCGCAACACCAAATCAAGCGTTTGTTCATCACGTTTGATAAGCTGATGTAAGGCTATCTGGTCAATATCCAGACTCATGATAAATACTCCTTTTGGCCAGAGGCGTATTCAAGCACTGATACCTCGAAGCTGCAACCCAAAAGCGTTGGCCCCTTCGAATTAATGGCTAATGATTCTTAATGCTATAAAATAGCGGAAAGGTGCGTCGCTATAGGGTAAGATATGGGACTTTTGTCAGGTGTTGAGCACAATTTTTATGCCACAATCATCCCGCTATAGCGACAAACACGTTGAACAATTGCTGTCTGAGTTAGTCAGCGTGTTGGAAAAACACCGTACCCCAACCGATCTTTCTTTGATGGTCTTGGGAAATATGGTAACAAATTTGATCAATACCAGCATTGCCCCGGCGCAACGCAGAGTATTGGCATGTTCTTTCGCTGAAGCTCTTCAGGCTTCGGTACGTGAAGATAAAGCTCATTAATTTATCGGCCAAGACTACAATCTCAATATGGTGACAAATCGTAAGCGCTATCGTGAAAAAGTCTACCAGATGATCGGCTGGGGGCACTGGTTCGCCTTGTTTAATATTCTGTTCAGCATGGTGCTGGGTAGCCGCTATCTGTTTGTCTCCGATTGGCCTTCGTCGCTTATTGGCCGTGTTTATGCCTTGGTCAGTTGGCTTGGGCATTTTAGTTTTATCGTTTTTGCCGCCTATATCCTGGTGATATTCCCATTGACTTTTTTGGTTATGTCGCAACGGTTACTGCGTTTTCTCTCCGCCGCCTTTGCCACGGCCGGGCTAACACTGTTATTAGTCGATACCGAGGTTTTCACCCGTTTCCATTTGCACCTGAACCCTGTGGTATGGGAGTTAGTGGTTAACCCGGATCAAGCTGAGCTGGCGCGCGACTGGCAACTAATGTTCATTGCAGCACCGGTCATTTTTCTGGTCGAGATGCTTTTTGGCACCTGGTCCTGGCAAAAACTGCGCATCCTCAACCGGCAGCGATTTGTTAAACCATTGGTTATATTGTTTATTTCTGCCTTTTTCGCCTCACACCTGATCTATATCTGGGCTGATGCGAACTTCTACCGCCCTATCAGTATGCAGCGCGCGAACCTACCGCTTTCTTATCCGATGACGGCCCGGAAATTCCTTGAGAAACATGGCCTGCTCGATCAGCAGGCGTATCAGCGCCGGTTGATCGAACAAGGTAATCCAGATGCGCTGGCAGTTGAATATCCGCTAAACCCGATTACGTTTAGCGATAAAGGCAGCGGTTATAATCTCTTGCTGATTGTGGTGGATGGCATTCACGCCAGTAGTTTGGAAAAAGATATGCCGCAGTTGGCCGAATTTAGCCGGTCAAACATCAAATTCAATCAGCATTACAGCTCCGGTAACCGCGAAGATACTGGTCTGTTTGGCTTGTTTTACGGCATTTCACCTACCTATTTAGATGGAATACTTTCCGCCCGAGAGCCCTCTGCGCTCATTAACGCTTTGGGTGCCCAGAGCTATCAGTTTGGCTTGTTTTCATCCGATGGTTTTGAGTCACCGCTCTACCGTCAAGCGCTGTTAACCGATTTCACACTACCGATTCCAACAAAGCGAACCGACAGTGAAACCACGGCGCAATGGCAACAATGGCTGGGAAATATAAACACTAATGTACCTTGGTTCTCATACATTAATCTTAACGGCACACCTGAAGCGTCGGATCCGATAACGGGTAAAAAAGTGACATTACCCACTGACTTTATTCGCCACTATCAATCTGGCGTAAAAAATGTAGATCAGCAGATTGCCACTATTCTGGAAACGCTGAAACAACGCGCTCAGTTAGATAAGACCGTCATTATCATCACTGCAGCTCATGGCGTTGAATTTAACAACAGTGATAATAACAACTGGAGCGCAGGCAGCAGCTTTAATCGCCAACAACTTCAAGTGCCATTAGTGGTTCACTGGCCGAATACACCAGCGCAAACAGTGAATAAGCTGACGAGTCATGAGGATATTATGACTACGCTAATGCAACGCTTGTTGCGCGTTAAAACTGCACCAGAAGACTACTCCCAAGGGGAAGACCTGTTTTCCGCTGCACGTAACAACAATTGGGTAGCAACCGGTGACAATGGCATGTTAGTTATCACTACACCAACACAAACAATTGTGTTGAGTAACAACGGGGAGTACCGCACCTACGATGAAGAAGGCCATGAAATTAAAGATGAAAAACCACAGCTCTCATTACTGCTGCAAGTTCTGACCGATGTGAAACGCTTTATTGCGAACTAGTTCAAAATAAAACAGAACCGAACGCGCTTAAAAAACAGGTAATCGCTTGCTAACCCTTGCATTCATAACAGAAAAATGTAGTATAAGCACCACAAATTCGGCATGTAGCGCAGCCTGGTAGCGCACCGTCATGGGGTGTCGGGGGTCGAAGGTTCAAATCCTTTCATGCCGACCAAAATACCTCAAAAAAACCAATCCGTTAGGGTTGGTTTTTTTGTTTGTGGGTTTTACTGATGGTAAAACAATGGTGAAAAAATGGTAAAACCCCGACGATATCTTGCGGCGATTGCTCACACTTAAAACACATTGACGGTTAGATAATTTATACTGTGCATTTAGATAATAATTTATCTATATGAAGTTCTACTCATGTCAGCAACAAAAACTTCGAACAGAATTTTTCTGTGATCTATAAATTTGACTCTCTGACCATTAGCCATTCAACACGCAGCAACTCTATGATTTTCAATACCAAGGTAAAAAACCCTCCAATCTTATCCTGTGCGGAAGTAATTCAGACAATGGAGATAACGGTTGAGCAGGGGCAGTATATCATCAGTGAATTACAAAAGCGGATTGATTATGTTGATGCTGGGATCAGTATTGTATTTTATTATACCGGAGCGACCGGCCACTCAATATCCGGCGCAGTTGATAGATCTAACTTCTTCAATTCAGTGATGTACTTCTTAAATGCCACTAACTTTTCACGATCAGCGTCAGTAATGATATCAAGTCCGACCGTAGATCAGCCATTTCTTCTCGAACAAGCGATAACTTATAATCCCTCATTCGTTCTGCTTCTGATACTAAAAGCGCTTTTAACTTTTCCGGATTAACTACAATACCGCGGCGATTATCATTAAATTCCCAGGCAGCCTGGTATTTTTGGTCTGGTAGCGTGCTGAGTTCAATGACAAGGAAATTATTATGGTGTACAAAACGCTTGAGACTTGATTGACTGTTAAAGTTTACTACAGACATCCCAGTCTCATCTTCATACACAGCAACACACAAATCGTCATAGATAATCTCTTCATCAACAACACGCAAATTATCATGAACAGCCACTTCGCTGGGACGAATATCTAAATATTTCACATTTTATTCTCCTGTGCTGAAAACGACAAATTGAACTTCATTTAGGTCTCGGTGAAGATAAACATGCCTGGAGTCAACGTACGTAATAATGCAAAATGCTGTTTTTGTTTTTGGCGTTACCGTTGGTTCAATGTGTAGTAGCTCTTACTTGATCTGGCATCTCTTGTTGTATATAAAAAATACCAGAAAGGTAAAAAATGAATCAGACAGCAAAAATCATTAAGCCCAAACTCGGTTTGTTAGAACTGGCACGACAACTGGGTAATGTTCGGGAAGCCTGTAAAATTATGGGCTATAGCAGAGACAGCTACTATCGCTTCAAAACGCTTTACGAACAAGGTGGTGAGTTAGCACTGCAGGAAATCAGTCGTAAAAAACCTATCAAAAAAAATCGTGTTGAACCTCATATCGAACAAGCCGTCGTGAATATGGCCTATGAATTTCCCGCTTATGGCCAGCACCGTGTCGCCAATGAACTCACCCGGCAAGGGATACTGATTTCAGGCAGCGGGGTGCGTTCTGTTTGGTTACGACATGATTTGGAATGCTTTAAAAAACGGCTCACTGCGCTGGAAACTAAGATGGCTCAGGAGGGCTGTGTTCTCACCGAGGCTCAGTTGCAGGCTCCGGAGAAAGCCAAATTCTAACGAGAAGCTTACGGTGAGACACAGAGATGCTCAACGAGCAAGTGTTGTCGTTCTTTGATGAGCAAGGGGTAGCGTTGTTACGAATATTGACAAATCGCGGAACGGGGTACTGCGGCAAAAAATAGAGTCATGCGTTTGAATTATATCTAAATATTGAGGATGTAGAGCATACACGAACCCAGGCTTACAGCCCGCAGACAAACGGCATCTGTGAACGGTTTCACAAGACAATAAAAAAGGAATGCTACGATGTCATGTTTCGCCGTAAGATTTACCAAGAATTGGATGAAATCCAGCGAGATATCAACCAATGGCTCTATTTTTACAACCGTGAGCGCCCGCATTCAGGA
>JBEGTQ010000089.1:0-14133 GCA_041179305.1 Pseudomonadota bacterium
AGCGTTTGCGGTTCGGCATACATCATTTTCTTCAATTTAGTGAAAGCCTTGCTGCTGCCACCTTCAACCATGTACGTCGCCAGCGTCCACGGGCTGCCAGAAAAACCAATCAACGGCACCGCGCCTGCCAGCTCGCGGTGAATTGTTCGCACCGCGTTCATGACATAACCTAATTCCTGCTCGGGATCAGGCACCGGTAGTTTTTCAACATCGGCGCGGCAAGTGATTGGCGACTGGAAGCGTGGCCCTTCACCCGTTTCGAAATAGAGCCCCAACCCCATAGCGTCAGGGATGGTCAGAATGTCTGAAAATAAAATCGCTGCATCCAGCGGGTAACGACGCAATGGCTGCATCGTCACTTCACAAGCCAATTCTGCGTTTTTGCACAGTGACATAAAATCCCCGGCAACAGCGCGGGTGGCTTTATATTCAGGCAAATAGCGACCCGCCTGACGCATCATCCACACCGGTGTGATATCTACCGGTTGACGTAATAATGCCCGCAGATAGCGATCGTTTTTCAACGCATTCATGGTAAGGTTTCCTTTTCCCTTAGTTCTCTGGTGTTATTGTAACATGCCAGATAATACTTTTCTGACCTGTCAAAAAACGAGCTGTTAGCCCACATCTTCATGTTCTGCACGACATAAAACTACCGTATCTTCAATCAGCCGACGGGCGACGGTGCCTGGCGGCGGCAGTAATGGTAATTGATCATAGCGATACCAACCGACACTCAATAGCTCTTTAGGATCATGTTGCAACTCACCACTGTCATATGTCGCCATAAAGGCCATCATCAGTGAATGCGGGAACGGCCAAGGCTGTGACGTCACGTAACGCAGATTTTTAATGTGGATATTACTTTCTTCTAATACTTCACGCGAAACCGCTTGTTCCAGCGTCTCACCCACCTCGACAAAACCGGCCAGAACGGTATGAATACCACCGATATGCCGCACATGCTGCGCTAACAAAATTTCATCATTGCGGCGAATGGCAACAATGACACAAGGGGCGATTTGCGGGTAGTAACGCTCGCGACAATGATTACACAAACTGGCCCATTCGCTACGGCTGGCATGCATTTCATGGCCGCAATAGCCACAAAACCGATGAGAGCGATAAAATTCCGCCAATTGTACGCCGCGACCCGCCAGTTGGAACAAACCACGATCAACATCCAGCAGTTGCCGAACCGACGCCATACCGGTCGCCATCATCTGACGTATAAGCCATACCGGTTGGCCTTGCCATTCGCCTATCTGACGTGCGGTAACGCCCTGCAGTGACCAATTCTCCGCCTTACCTTGTGGTAATTCTCCTTTTGGCAACCATAATCTGTTTTCGTGGCTGACAATCCACCAGCCACTTTCTTTACCTGTAAGTTGTAATTCCATATCGTTGTTGCACAACCTCGACTTCACTGGCAATCTAGAATCCGACTCGTTACATTTTCGTAACTACTTTTACTTTTACTTTTTCTTATTCACGGAGTCGATCATGCTCAGCCGACTGGAAAGCCTGACTCAACGCGTTGGTGGCAGTAATAAATTAATTGATCAATGGCTTCATGCGCGTAAAGATCTTTTAGTCTCATATTGCACAGTGATCGGTATTAAACCGCAAAGAGAGAAGCATACCCCGCTTAATGAAGAAGCGCTGGAGAATTTTTGCCTTAACTTAGTGGACTACCTATCTTCAGGTCACTTTCATATCTATGACAAAATTATCAAACAAGCAGAAGGTACATCCAGCCCGAAAATGGCGCTGACCACCAAAGTGTATCCCGCGTTAAAAAATAACACTCAAACGATCATGACATTCCATGATCGTTATACCAACATTGAAATCGATCAGGACAGTTGTATCGAGTTTCAACAAGCATTATCGGACATCGGCGAAGCCCTTGATGCCCGTTTCCGGTTGGAAGACCAATTAATTCAGTGGGCTGCGGAATCCTGGCAGGCCGCACAGCCAGAAAATAAAGAGAATCAGGCCAACTAACCGAAGACATTAATAGTAAGCGTAATTGTCGCAGGCAATTCGGACGCGGACAGCGTACACGTAGTATGTGAAGATTTGGAACACTGCCCACATTCAAAGTGGCAAGTAAAATAGCTTACCGCCCGCTATTGTAGTTTTAATTCAACATCGTATAGTAAAGATTCTTGTCGGAGTGCCTAGCGAGTGCCTTTTTAGGAAAGCAAACGCAGGCTGAGACCGTTAATTCGGGATCCGCGGAACCTGATCGGGTTAATACCCGCGAAGGGAACAAGAGTAATTTATCGCTACAGGCTCGGCATTCCCCTTACAGGTGGGCAGCCGGTCGCTGGCCAACATCGTTACTCCCGCCAAGCTCCAGACAAGCAATTTTCCAATACACCACATTGGCTCCATAAACCACATTGGTAGGAATTGCTATGTCTAATAATACAACGTTATTAATCGCTAAAAACCCGCCACGTCCACGCAAAGTGCAACGTGAGCAAGCCCAGCAGTTTATTAATACCTTGCAAGGTGTCACCTTCCCCAACTCGCAACGTATTTATCTGCAAGGCTCACGGCTCGATATTCAAGTGCCCATGCGCGAGATCCAACTTAGCCCGACGCTCATTGGCGGTGGCCAAGATTCGCCGCGCTATGAAGATAACGAGTCCATCCCGGTTTATGACACCTCCGGTCCTTATGGCGATCCAAACACCAAACTGGATGTCCATGCTGGTTTACCCAAGTTGCGCGACAGTTGGATAGCCGCCCGTCAGGACACTGAGGCTCTCACTTCGGTTAGCTCTGACTTTACCCAACAACGTTTGGCTGATGAAGGCCTGGATCATTTGCGTTTTGAGCATTTGCCGCGTCCGAAGAAAGCCATTGAGGACAAATGCGTCACTCAATTACATTACGCCCGTCGGGGGATCATCACGCCAGAGATGGAGTTTATCGCGCTGCGGGAAAGTATGGGTCGTGAGCGTATTCGCGGTGAAGTGCTTTGCCAGCAACATCCGGGGCAGGCTTTTGGCGCTAACTTACCCGAAAATATCACCGCAGAATTTGTGCGTCAGGAAGTGGCGGCAGGGCGAGCTATCATTCCTTCAAATATTAACCACCCTGAATCTGAGCCGATGATTATTGGTCGTAATTTCTTAGTGAAAGTGAACGCCAATATCGGTAACTCTGCCGTGACTTCCTCCATTGAGGAAGAAGTGGAAAAACTGGTGTGGTCTACCCGTTGGGGTGCCGATACCGTGATGGATCTCTCTACTGGGCGCTATATTCATGAAACCCGTGAATGGATTCTGCGTAACAGCCCGGTTCCAATCGGTACCGTGCCTATCTATCAAGCACTGGAAAAAGTCAATGGTGTGGCCGAAAATTTGACCTGGGAGATGTTCCGCGACACTCTGTTAGAGCAGGCTGAACAAGGGGTGGATTACTTTACTATTCACGCTGGCGTGTTACTGCGCTATGTGCCGATGACCGCTAACCGCCTGACAGGAATCGTCTCTCGTGGCGGGTCGATTATGGCGAAATGGTGCCTTTCCCATCATCAGGAAAACTTCCTGTACCAACATTTCCGCGAGATTTGCCAGATTTGTGCCGCCTATGATGTTTCATTATCACTGGGTGATGGTCTGCGCCCCGGTTCTATTCAGGATGCCAATGATGAAGCCCAATTTGCCGAACTGCATACCTTGGGAGAATTGACCAAAATCGCCTGGGAATATGATGTGCAGGTGATGATTGAAGGCCCTGGGCACGTGCCGATGCAGATGATTCGCCGCAATATGACCGAGGAACTGGAGCACTGCCATGAAGCACCATTTTATACTTTAGGGCCATTGACGACGGATATTGCCCCCGGCTATGACCATTTCACCTCCGGTATCGGTGCCGCTATGATTGGCTGGTTCGGTTGTGCCATGTTGTGTTACGTCACCCCCAAAGAACACCTAGGATTACCCAATAAACAAGATGTGAAACAAGGCCTTATCACTTATAAAATCGCTGCCCATGCCGCTGACCTGGCGAAAGGCCACCCCGGAGCACAGATCCGTGATAACGCCATGTCAAAAGCCCGTTTCGAATTCCGCTGGGAAGATCAGTTCAATTTAGCCCTCGATCCAGAAACCGCGAGGGCTTATCACGACGAAACCCTGCCGCAAGAGTCCGGTAAAGTGGCTCACTTCTGCTCGATGTGCGGGCCGAGATTCTGTTCGATGAAGATTTCGCAAGAAGTGCGGGATTATGCAGCACAGCAAAAACCGGCAGCAATCGAGGAAATAGCAGCTCAACCTATCGACGTCTTACAATCCGGCATGGAGCAGATGTCAGCCGAGTTCCGCTCTCATGGTAGCGAGCTGTATCACGCCCCCGCCAATCTGAAAGCGGAGGCAAATAATGAACCCGTCTAATCATGCTTTATTTTCTGCGGAGAGAGGTTTCCCCACAACAAAACAGCAGCTTGGCCTGTATCCGGTCGTCAATTCCGTGCTGTGGATAGAACGTCTGCTAGCGGTGGGAGTAACAACTATACAGTTACGTATCAAGGAGTTAGATGACAATCAGGTAGAACAGAATATCGTCGCAGCAATTGAATTGGGCAAACGCTATCAAGCACGCTTATTTATCAATGATTACTGGCGGCTGGCGATTAAGCATGGCGCTTACGGTGTGCATCTGGGGCAAGAGGATCTGGAGACCACCGATTTGGCCGCCATACAGCAAGCCGGATTGCGACTGGGTGTCTCCACCCATGATGAACATGAACTGACGATAGCGAAAGCAGTGCGGCCTTCTTACATCGCGATCGGGCATATCTTCCCGACCCAAACCAAACAGATGCCGTCATCTCCTCAGGGGCTGGCGATACTCAAGCAGATGGTGGAAAACACGCCGGACTACCCTACCGTCGCTATCGGCGGCATCAACATTGAGCGAGTCCCCGCAGTATTGGCAACCGGCGTGGGCAGTGTGGCGGTAGCCAGTGCCATCACCCGGAGCGACAATTGGCAGCAGGCGACAGCCCAATTATTGCGCCTGATCGAGTGCGAGGAGCTGGCTGATGATCAACAAGCATGAACTGAGTGACCGTGAATTCTTGCGCTATAGCCGCCAGTTACTGCTGGAAGACATTGGAACCCAGGGTCAACTAAAGCTGAAAAATGCCAGTGTATTGATTATCGGCCTCGGTGGCCTTGGCTCTCCTGCCGCGCTCTATTTAGCCGCAGCCGGTGTAGGCCGATTGTTACTGGCTGACCATGACCAGCTAGAACTGACCAATTTACAGCGTCAGATCCTGTATCGCACTGCGGATATCAACCAAACCTCCGCCAGCAACCAAACTAAAGTGCGGTTAGCCCAACGTCATTTGCAAAATCTTAATCCGCTGGTTGAGATTGTCACCTTCGATACACGGCTGGCAGATGCGGCATTGGCTGATACGGTGGCGAACGCTGATTTGGTACTCGATTGCAGTGACAACATGGAGACGCGACATCAGGTGAATGCTGCTTGCATCAAGGCACAGAAACCGTTAGTCAGCGGCAGTGCCGTGGGATTCAGCGGGCAGTTGTTAGTGATTGAACCGCCCTATTCCCAAGGTTGCTATGCCTGTCTGTATCCCGATCAAGCACTGCCGCAGCGTAACTGCCGAACTGCCGGTGTGCTGGGGCCGGTGGTGGGTGTCATCGGTACCCTGCAGGCACTCGAGGCCATTAAAATGCTGACCGGACTGCCCTCTCCCTTAAGCGGAAAGCTGCGTTTATTCGATGGCAAGCAGCAGAGCTGGAGCACCCTGCAACTCACGCAGGCCACCCATTGCCCAGTGTGTGGCGGTGGATCATGATAACAAACCCCATGCAGATTATGCTCAATAACCAGCCCACCGAGGTAGAGAGCAATATCACGGCTGACAAGCTGCTCCATCAACTGAACCGCCACCAGCCGGGTACCGCGCTGGCAATTAATCAAGCCATTATCCCCCGTACTGACTGGGAAAAATGTCAATTATGCGAGGGTGATAACATTTTGCTATTCCAAGCGATTGCCGGGGGCTGACATGCTGAAAATCGCCGATACCACTTTTACCTCACGTTTATTTACCGGTACGGGCAAATTTGCCACGCCTGAACTCATGCTGGCAGCATTACGTGCCTCCGGTTCACAACTGATTACTCTGGCAATGAAGCGGGTGGATCTCCAGACCGGTAACGATGCTATTCTTGCGCCGTTGCGCCAATTAGATGTGCGCTTACTGCCCAATACATCCGGAGCGAAAACTGCGCAAGAAGCTGTTTTCGCTGCGCGCCTGGCACGTGAAGCACTGGGCACCCATTGGGTAAAACTGGAAATTCACCCGGATGTGAAGTATTTGCTGCCTGACCCGATAGAAACCCTAAAAGCGGCTGAAATATTGGTGAAAGCGGGTTTTGTTGTTTTGCCTTACTGTGGCGCGGACCCGGTATTATGCAAGCGACTGGAAGAAGCAGGCTGCGCCGCCGTCATGCCATTGGGCGCACCTATTGGCTCCAATTTAGGCTTACGTACCCGCGACTTTCTGCAAATCATTATCGAACAGGCCAAAGTGCCAGTGGTGGTCGATGCCGGAATTGGCGCACCAAGCCATGCACTTGAAGCCATAGAACTAGGCGCTGATGCTGTTCTGGTGAATACCGCGATTGCCGTCGCTCACTCACCAGTGCAAATGGCTCATGCCTTCCGCCTGGCGGTAGAGTCTGGCGAATTGGCGCGCCAGGCGGGGTTGGGCAATCCGCAATTTAAGGCTATTGCCACCAGCCCACTGACCGGTTTCCTTAGCCAGCTTGAGGAAGAAAATCATGTCTGAAGACTTCATCCAGCGCTGGCAGCAATTGAATTGGGATGATATTTCTCTGCGCATCAACAGTAAAACTGCCGCAGATGTTGAGCGGGCTATTCATGCTGTTAAACCGAGCCGGGAAGATCTCATGGCGCTCATTTCACCGGCTGCACTGGCTTATCTGGAGCCGATGGCACAGAAAGCCCAACAACTGACGCGCCAGCGTTTTGGCAATACCGTGAGTTTTTATGTGCCGCTCTATCTTTCTAATTTGTGTGCTAATGATTGCACTTATTGCGGTTTCTCAATGAGCAATCACATTAAGCGCAAAACATTAGATGAAACAGAGATCCTGCGTGAGTGTGAAGCCATCAAAGCGCTCGGCTTTGAACACTTGCTGCTGGTTACCGGTGAGCATCAGGCAAAAGTGGGGATGGATTATTTTCGTCGCCACGTCCCTGCCATCCGCAGCCGATTCAGCTCGCTGATGATGGAAGTTCAGCCATTGGCGCAAGAAGAGTATGCAGCGCTAAAAACGTTGGGATTAGACGGTGTGATGGTTTATCAGGAGACATATCACTCAGCGACCTATCAACAACATCACTTGCGCGGTCATAAGCAAGATTTTTACTGGCGGTTGGCAACCCCCGATCGTCTCGGGCACGCAGGGATCGATAAGATCGGGTTGGGTGCCTTGATTGGTTTGTCAAACAGTTGGCGCACCGACTGCTACATGCTGGCGGAACACCTGTTTTATTTGCAACAAACCTATTGGCAGAGTCGCTATTCAATTTCATTCCCGCGTTTACGGCCTTGTGCGGGCGGTATTGAACCCGCCTCTCTCATGAGTGAACCACAACTACTGCAACTAATTTGTGCTTTTCGTTTGTTCGCTCCCGATGTGGAATTATCGTTATCTACTCGAGAATCAGCGTTTTTTCGCGATAACGTGATTCCGGTGGCAATCAATAATGTCAGTGCGGGTTCGAAAACTCAGCCAGGCGGATATGCAGATAATCATCCTGAACTTGAGCAGTTTGCTCCCCACGATAATCGCACGCCTGCACAGGTAGCGCAGGCATTGACGCTGGCAGGGTTACAACCTGTCTGGAAAGATTGGGATCGCCATTTAGGGCGATCTCTTCACTAAGCAGATGGGGTTAATCCTAAAAAATAAGCAAAAAAAACCGCCCCGAGAGGAGCGGTTTTTACGTTGGTGAGCAACAAAGAAATTAGCCTTTGCTGTTACCAAAACCGGCGTTAAGCAATTCAGCCAGGTTAGCAGTCGCTTCATCCGCGCTAACTTGCGGTACAACTGGAACTTCGCCTTGTGCTTTACGGCGCGCACGATCCTGATGATAAGCGTAACCGGTACCGGCTGGGATCAGACGGCCCACGATGACGTTTTCTTTCAGGCCACGCAGTTCATCACGTTTACCGGCAACAGCCGCTTCAGTAAGAACGCGCGTGGTTTCCTGGAACGAAGCCGCAGAGATGAAGGACTCGGTCGCCAGGGATGCCTTGGTGATACCCAGCAGGTCACGCGTGAACGTGGCCTCGATCTTGCCTTCAGCTAGCAGCTTACGGTTAGCGATTTTAACGCGAGACATTTCTGCCTGCTCGCCTTCCAGGAAGTCGGTGCCACCCGCATCAACGATGGTGCCTTTACGCAACATCTGACGAACGATAACTTCGATGTGTTTATCGTTAATCCTAACACCTTGCAGACGGTAAACTTCCTGCACTTCGTTGGTGATGTAACGGGTAACCGCGTGAACGCCACGCAGACGCAGAATGTCGTGTGGAGATTCTGGGCCGTCGGAAACCACGTCACCGCGTTCGACAACTTCACCTTCGAACACGTTGAGTTGACGCCACTTCGGAATCATCTCTTCGTATGCATCGCTACCATCCAACGGTGAAATCACCAGACGACGCTTGCCTTTGGTCTCTTTACCGAACGAGATAATCCCGCTGATTTCAGCCAGAATTGCAGGCTCTTTCGGACGACGTGCTTCGAACAAGTCAGCAACACGTGGCAGACCACCGGTAATATCCTTGGTACCGCTTGACTCTTGCGGAATACGCGCCAAGGTATCACCCGCACCAATCTGAATACCGTCTTCTAACTGTACAATCGCTTTGCCTGGCAGGAAGTATTGAGCAGGCATATCAGTACCTGGGATCAATACGTCGTCGCCTTTGGCATCAACGATTTTTAGTGCCGGACGCAGATCTTTACCGCTACCGGTACGCTCTGCGCTATCCAGCACGACGAGGGAGGACAAGCCCGTCAGTTCGTCGGTTTGGCGGGTAATGGTCTGGCCGTCAACCATGTCCGCGAAGCGAATGAAACCACTCACTTCGGTCACAACTGGCATGATATGTGGATCCCAGTTAGCAACGGTTTCGCCGCCCAGGACTTCTGCGCCATTGCCTTTCGCCATGACAGCACCGTAAGGCACTTTGTAGCTTTCTTTAGTACGACCGAATTCGTCGATCAGCTTCAGCTCGGTATTACGAGAAGTAATAACCAGCTTGCCCGCTGCATTGGTAACGAACTTGACGTTGCTCAGTTTCAAGCTGCCTTTGTTCTTAACCTGAATGCTGGATTCTGCTGCCGCACGAGATGCCGCACCACCGATGTGGAACGTACGCATCGTAAGCTGGGTGCCTGGCTCACCGATGGACTGTGCTGCAATAACACCAATTGCTTCACCCTTATTAATGATGTGACCACGAGCCAGGTCGCGACCATAGCAGTTTGCACACACACCGAAATCAGTTTCACAACTTACAACCGAACGAACTTTAACGCTGTCAACGGAGTTTTCTTCTAACAGATCACACCATTTTTCGTCCAACAGGGTGTTACGTGGAACCAGAATATCAGCCGTACCCGGTTTGATAACTTCTTCTGCAGTCACACGACCCAGAACGCGATCGCGCAGTGGTTCTTTAACATCACCACCTTCGATAACCGGTGTCATTACTATACCGTTATGGGTACCACAATCGTCTTCTATTACTACCAGATCCTGTGCCACATCAACCAAACGACGGGTCAGGTAACCGGAGTTCGCCGTTTTCAATGCGGTATCCGCCAAACCTTTACGCGCACCGTGAGTTGAGATGAAGTACTGAAGTACGTTCAAACCTTCACGGAAGTTTGCAGTGATTGGCGTTTCAATGATCGAACCATCTGGTTTGGCCATCAGACCACGCATCCCTGCCAACTGACGAATCTGTGCAGCAGAACCACGGGCGCCAGAGTCGGCCATCATAAAGATGCTATTGAATGACACTTGCTGTTCAACAACGCCGTCGCGGTTGGCAATATCTTCTACGGACAAGTTATCCATCATTGCCTTGGCAACACGTTCGTTAGCCGCAGCCCAGATATCGATCACCTTGTTATAACGTTCACCTGCCGTTACCAGACCAGATTGGAACTGCTCCTGGATCTCGGCAACTTCAGTTTCAGCTTCTTCGATGATGCCAGCTTTCGCCTCCGGGATAACCATGTCATCAATACCTACAGAGACGCCTGAGCGTGCCGCGTAAGCAAAACCGGTGTACATGATCTGGTCAGCAAAGATAACCGTCGGTTTCAAGCCCAGGATGCGGTAACAGGTGTTCAGCATCTTAGAGATAGCTTTTTTGCCCAACGACTGGTTAACGATAGAGTAAGGCAGGCCTTTCGGGACAATCATCCACAAAATGGCACGACCAATAGTCGTATCGATAATGCTGGTACGTGTAATGCTTTCGCCTTCAGTATTACGAATCTCTTCTGTAATACGCACTTTTACGCGAGCATGCAGAGAAGCCAGGCCAGCGCGATAAATGCGTTCAGCTTCTTTCGGGCCCGTCAGAACCATGCCTTCGCCTTTGGCGTTAACACAGTCACGAGTCATGTAATACAGACCCAATACAACGTCCTGAGAAGGAACGATGATTGGTTCGCCGTTCGCAGGTGACAGAATGTTGTTGGTAGACATCATCAACGCACGCGCTTCTAACTGAGCTTCCAGTGTCAACGGTACGTGAACAGCCATTTGGTCACCATCGAAGTCGGCGTTATATGCCGCACAAACCAATGGGTGCAACTGGATTGCCTTACCTTCGATCAGAACCGGTTCAAACGCCTGGATCCCCAAACGGTGAAGAGTAGGTGCACGGTTCAGCAGCACTGGGTGTTCGCGGATAACTTCATCCAGGATATCCCAAACAACGGCTTCTTCACGCTCAACCATCTTCTTGGCGGCTTTAATGGTGGTTGCCAGACCACGCAGTTCCAGCTTGCCGTAAATGAACGGTTTGAACAGCTCAAGCGCCATTTTCTTAGGCAGACCGCACTGATGCAGACGCAGGTATGGACCCACGGTAATAACCGAACGGCCTGAGTAGTCAACACGTTTACCCAGCAAGTTCTGACGGAAACGACCTTGCTTACCTTTGATCATGTCAGCCAGTGACTTCAACGGACGCTTGTTAGAGCCGGTAATCGCACGACCGCGACGGCCGTTATCCAGCAATGCATCGACTGCTTCTTGCAGCATACGCTTTTCATTACGTACGATGATGTCGGGAGCCGCCAGGTCTAGCAAGCGCTTCAGACGGTTGTTACGGTTTATCACGCGACGATACAAATCGTTCAGATCAGAAGTCGCAAAGCGACCACCATCCAACGGAACCAACGGACGCAAATCTGGCGGCAACACAGGCAGCACAGTCAGGATCATCCACTCTGGTTTGTTGCCAGACTGTACGAACGCTTCCAGCAACTTGATGCGCTTAGTCAGCTTCTTACGCTTGGTTTCAGAATTCGTTTCGTTCAATTCTTCACGCAGGATCTCGCACTCAGCTTCCAGATCCATATTTTTCAACAGAGCCTGAATCGCCTCAGCGCCCATTTTCGCATCAAATTCATCACCAAACTCCTCTAACGCGTCCAGATACTGCTCTTCAGTCAGGATCTGACGACGTTCCAGGTTGGTCATGCCGCCTTCGATAACCACATAAGATTCGAAGTACAGAACACGTTCGATGTCGCGCAATGGCATATCCAGCAACAAACCGATGCGAGATGGCAGCGATTTGAGGAACCAGATATGTGCCGTTGGAGAGGCCAGTTCAATATGACCCATACGCTCGCGGCGTACTTTGGTTTGAGTCACTTCAACGCCGCATTTCTCACAAATTACGCCGCGGTGTTTCAAACGCTTATATTTACCACACAAGCATTCGTAATCTTTTACCGGGCCGAAGATACGGGCGCAGAAAAGGCCGTCACGTTCTGGTTTGAACGTACGATAGTTAATGGTTTCCGGCTTTTTAACTTCACCGAACGACCATGAACGGATCATGTCTGGCGATGCCAGAGCAATTTTGATCGCATCAAACTCTTCAGTCTTAGTTTGCGCTTTCAGAAACTTTAATAAGTCTTTCACGGATTGGCTCCTGTCGGAGTTAGACCTGCCAGGTGCCCAAACCTAAATTTGAGCACCCCTGTGACCAGTGCGAACCACCAGCAGACTCCCGGCTGTGAAAGTCTGCCGTCTGGAGAAGAATTACCCTTCTTCCAGCTCGATATTGATACCCAGCGAGCGGATTTCTTTCAACAATACGTTGAAGGACTCCGGCATACCAGGTTCCATACGGTGATCGCCATCCACGATGTTTTTGTACATCTTGGTACGGCCGTTTACATCGTCGGACTTGACGGTAAGCATTTCCTGCAATGTATATGCGGCGCCATAAGCTTCCAACGCCCACACTTCCATCTCACCGAAACGCTGACCACCGAACTGAGCCTTACCACCCAGCGGCTGCTGAGTAACCAGGCTGTAAGAACCGGTAGAACGCGCATGCATCTTGTCATCAACCAAATGGTTCAATTTCAGCATGTACATGTAGCCAACAGTAACCTGACGTTCGAATTGCTCGCCGGTACGGCCGTCAAACAGAGTAATCTGACCAGAAGTTGGCAGGCCACCCAGTTGTAACAGTTCCTTGATTTCTTTCTCTGTCGCACCATCGAAAACGGGTGTCGCGATTGGCATACCTTTTTTCAGGTTATCAGCCAGGCGCAATACTTGATCATCGGTGAAGGTACTCAGATCCACTTTTTGACAAACGTTATCACCCAGATCGTAGGCTTTCTGGATGAACTGGCGCAGTTTGGCAACCTCTTCCTGTTTCTTCAGCATGGCGTTGATTTTTTCGCCGATACCTTTCGCTGCCATTCCTAAGTGGGTTTCCAAAATCTGACCGATGTTCATACGCGATGGTACGCCCAGTGGGTTCAGCACGATGTCTACCGGTGTACCGTTTTCATCGTAAGGCATATCTTCGATCGGGTTGATCTTGGAGATAACACCTTTGTTACCGTGACGACCAGCCATCTTGTCACCCGGTTGAATCTGACGTTTAACCGCCAGATACACTTTAACGATTTTCAACACGCCCGGAGCCAAATCATCGCCTTGGGTGATCTTACGACGCTTAGCATCCATCTTCTTCTCGAATTCGGATTTCATTTCGTCGTATTGCTCTGCCAACTGTTCCAGTTGGTTTTGCTTGTCTTCGTCGGTCAAACCCAGTTCCAACCAGCGGTCACGTGGCAACATACTCAACTTGTCAGTTTCGATACCGCCAGAAACCAGTACCGCATGGATACGCGCAAACAAACCCGC
The DNA here is from genome assembly GCA_041179305.1 of Pseudomonadota bacterium. Lineage (GTDB taxonomy): Bacteria > Pseudomonadota > Gammaproteobacteria > Enterobacterales > Enterobacteriaceae > Yersinia. The sequence goes on from JBEGTQ010000089.1 coordinate 13,519, forward strand.
TTCCAGGATCTGCAATTCTTCGGTCAGGTCTTTCTTCGCCTGCTTCAGTTGCATCTCTTCGATTTCCAACGCACGTTTGTCTTTTTCTACGCCGTCGCGAGTAAAGACTTGTACATCGATAACCGTACCGGAAACACCGTTTGGTACACGCAGAGAAGAGTCTTTAACATCAGATGCCTTCTCACCAAAGATCGCGCGTAACAGCTTCTCTTCTGGCGTCAGTTGGGTTTCACCTTTAGGTGTTACCTTACCCACCAGAATATCGCCGCCCGTCACTTCAGCACCGATATACACGATACCGGATTCATCCAGTTTGGAAAGCGCAGCTTCACCCACGTTCGGGATATCAGCAGTGATCTCTTCTGGCCCCAGCTTGGTGTCACGAGACACACAGGCCAGCTCTTGAATGTGGATGGTAGTAAAGCGATCTTCTTGTACCACGCGCTCGGAGACCAGGATGGAGTCTTCGAAGTTGTAACCGTTCCAGGGCATGAACGCTACACGCATGTTCTGACCCAATGCCAATTCACCCAAGTCTGTTGATGGGCCATCTGCCAGCACATCGCCACGCTCGATTGGTTCACCCAGATTCACACACGGCATCTGGTTGATACA
>JBEGTQ010000090.1:0-5349 GCA_041179305.1 Pseudomonadota bacterium
GTGTTGCTATCGCAACGGGGGTGCTGACGTTTGTGGTGTTAATTTTTGCTGAAGTGATGCCGAAAACAATTGCGGCTCTTTATCCTGAGCGTGTTGCCTTCCCCAGCAGTGTCTTACTGGCTCCTTTACAGAAAGTTATGCTGCCATTGGTATGGCTGCTAAATACCATCACACGCATCCTGATGCACCTGTGTGGTATCCGAGGGAATATGCACAACAGTGATGCGGTTAGCAAAGACGAATTGCGCAGTATTGTGAATGAATCACACTCACAAATATCCCGTCGTAATCAGGACATGCTGATATCGGTACTGGACCTGGAAAAAGTGACGGTTAGCGACATCATGGTGCCACGCAATGAAGTTGTCGGCATTGATATCAGTGATGATTGGAAGTCTATTATGCGGCAACTGACGCACTCACCTCATGGCCGCATCGTGTTATATCGCCAATCGCTGGACGATGCCATCGGGATGCTGCGCGTACGAGAAGCTTATCGGCTCATGACCGAGAAAAAGGAATTCAATAAAGAAAACCTGTTGCGGGCAGCGGATGAAATCTACTTTATTCCCGAGGGCACGCCTCTGAATGTTCAGTTGGTTAAATTCCAACGGAATAAAGAAAAAGTTGGCATGATTGTCGATGAATATGGTGATATTCAAGGGTTAGTTACCGTTGAGGATATTCTGGAAGAAATCGTCGGTGATTTCACTACATCAATGTCCTCAACATTGGCTGAAGAGGTTAATCCGCAGAGTGATGGTTCTGTACTTATTGATGGCAGCGCCAATGTTAGAGAATTGAATAAAGCGTTCAATTGGTCATTACCGATCCACGCCCGTACTATAAATGGCATGTTACTGGAGGAACTCGGGGAGATCCCGCAATTACAGACTCAGGTGCAGATTGGGAGTTACATCATTGACGTGCTCAATGTTCAAGACAATATGATTAAACAAGTACGCGTAACACCGATGACTCACGACAGTCATTCTGCATAATAAAAAGCCCCATACATGTGAACTGCACCGGTATCAGCGTCCTTTTTGCATTTGATTTTAGAGAATCAGATAGTCATTCAGCGCAGGATTTTTGCGCTAATCGGTAACTTTCAACACCATTGCCATTGAAGTAGTTACACACAAAACCGCCAAACAAGTGCTCCAACGTATGAATGCCTTTCTCTGGCAACACGGCTTAATTCGGTTTACCGAAACGTAAATCCAATAACGGCATTTAGTCGCCCCCTCATAAAAAAATAATTTTTTATCTGATCTTTTTCGCAACCCATGAAACTTTTTCAAATTCTGCGCGTCCTAGTATGTGAAAGACGCGCATTTGTTATCATCCCTGTTATCGGAGATGTTAATTTGGCCACAGTAATGTGGCCTTTTCTTTTTACTGGCCACGATAAGGCAGCAAATACTCTTCAAAGCTTAGTTTATCTTTGAGTTCCAGCTCACGTTGGCATTGCCACGATGCATCACGCTCTTCCGTCAATTGTTCTTCTGTCAGCAGCTCCAATGGCTCATTTTGCAGCATTTCCTTGTAACGTTCTGCTAATTCGAGGCCAACACCACCACTACCGGCTTCTTTCATCGCTTGCAAAATACGCGCAGAGAATGTCAGGCTTGAATCATCAAAATACGCCACAAGCTCATCACAAACCTGTTGATACTCAGTGCTATTTTTGCCATCCAGTACTTCGGCAACACGGCGCAGGTCTGCGAACAGATCTTTTCCGACCTTTTCTAAGGGCTCACGAGTATCGTTACATCCTCTGCCGATTGTCTGCCCCGGCTTACGCCCTTCCAAAATGACCCGATTCCAATTCTTACGGGTGCACAGCAGTTCATCACTGCTCATTTCAGGGGCATCGGCCAGAACGCACCAGATCAGGAATAGGTCGAGGAAACGCACCTGTGCAGCATCAACACCAATCGGTGAGAATGGATTTATATCCAGTGAGCGTACTTCGATATACTCAATACCACCGCGCAATAAAGCATCTGACGGCGATTCCCCCGTGCGAGTAACCCGTTTGGGCCGGATAGGGGCATAAAGCTCATTTTCAATCTGTAATACATTGGTATTGAGTTGCAGATGGCGGTCACCGTCTTTTAGCCCCAGCGCGGCATACTCTTCTGATGGCGTACGAATCGCACGTCTTAACTCATCAACATAGGTATGCAGGTCATTAAACGTAATGCCCAAATTGCTTTGTGATTTATTGGTATAACCTAAATCGCTCAGGCGCAATGACGTCGCATACGGTAAATAACACATCCCTTTATCATCATTGCGCTCAAACGGCAATGCGGTCTCACGCCCTTGCAGGAATGATGAGCAAACAAACGGTGAAGCACCGAATAGATAAGGAATAACCCAGCCAAAACGGTAATAGTTACGGATCAGGCGAAAATAACCTGCTGATATCTCTTCCTTACCGCTTTTTTCATCGGTAACACCCGCCCATACCTGCCAAAACTCCAGCGGTAAGGAGAAATTATAGTGTACGCCTGAAATAGTTTGCATCAGCGCACCGTAGCGGTTTTTTAAACCCTCGCGGTAAAGCGTTTTGAGACGGCCAATATTAGAAGAACCATATTTAGCCAGTTCAATATTCTGATCCGTGCCGATAAAACAAGGCATGCTAAGTGGCCACATGCGTTCTTCACCTAGTTTACGCGCAGTGTAACGGTGAATATCACGTAAAAAAGTCAACAAATGGTCAATATCACCGTCCACCGGAGTAATAAACTCCAGCAGCGCCTCAGCAAAATCAGTGGTAATCCATTGATGTGTCAATGCGGCACCCAACGACTCGGGATGATCAGTCGTGGCTAATTGACCATCGGCAGTCACTCTCAATGTTTCCCGTTCGATACCGCGACGGATCCCTTTCAGGACTTTAGGGTGCGCTTCCAACCAAGTCAGCGCGTGTGATACATCCGGGATCAAATCGACCTCCCGCTCTTGAAAACCATGACTCGTCAGCATACTGAAATTGCACCAAGGTGACTACATACGTGTGTCACACTCGTTACTGCCACCAGGCGATTCCTTGAAGCGTAATAATTGTTAACGCGATATAACGCAACGCTTTTCCCAGACACAGAAAAAAAATCACAAGACCCCAGGACATTCGCAACCAACCTGCCAACACACACATCAAATCGCCCACTATCGGCAGCCAGCTCAATAACAGAACCACTGGGCCAAAGCGCTGGAGCCAGCCAAGAGCTGTACTCATCCCACGCTGTGGTTTGAGTTCCGGTAATAAACGACCTATAACAACATTTGTTAGCCCTCCCAAGGTATTTCCGGCAGTGGCAGATAATACCAGCATCATTGCCGGCGCACTGCTTACCGTTAATAGGGTGAGTAACAGAATTTCAGAATTTCCCGGCAAGAGCGTTGCACTGAGAAAGCTGCTCCCAAATAATGAAGCAGCAGCTAGTGTGCTACTCACAGCAAGCGCACATCAACAGCAGCCATATTTGCCCGCCTGGCAGCCTCGATACCAAAATCTGCATCTTCAAAGACTACACATTTATTTGGTTTTACACCCAATAATGCCGCACAACGTAAGAATGTTTCGGGTTCGGGCTTATGTTTGGTGACATCATCAGCACCAACGATGACATCAAAATAATTACGCAGGCCCAGATGCCGTAGAAGCAGCTCTGCCATAGCGTGTTCGCTTCCTGTCCCTACAGCCATAGGTTTACGCCCATGATAGGTTTTCACCACGTCCATAATCGGTAGAGGCTTCACATTGTCCAACAGCATAGTTTTCGCCAATGCGGTTTTCTCCGCAGCCAACACATGGGGATCCAGATCTGATTGGTGATTGGCAATGATCACACGAGCAATCTGCCAGGTTGATGAGCCATTTAATGCTACCATCGCCTGTTGATCAAAATGCATACCATAAGGCTTTAGCACCTGCTGCCATGCCTGCCGATGTGTGGACTCGGTGTCCAGAATGGTGCCATCCATATCAAAAATCAGGCCTTCATAACGATCGTACATCGTAACCCCCTGACCATGAAAAAAATGAAATCTTACTTTATCGCAAACTAACTAAATTGTCGCTCACTGTATAATCAACTGAATTTAATTGGTATTTTATCTATGCCCGTCATCTTTCAAGATGCAAGTGTGTTGGTTGCGCTCACTCGAATCACTTATCGATATCATCTCATCGAGATTTTCTCATTTGCTGCCTTACTGAACCTTAAAATCTATTAGGAATACAAAAAATCAATGAATTGAAGTGTTGATTACGAGATAAGAGAGTTCAGGTATTTCGTTTTGCTGAATTGTGGGAAATAAGAAAAAAGGCCATAAATTAAAAAACCCCGCCATAGCGAGGTTTTTTAATGTGGTGCACCCAGGAAGATTCGAACTTCCGACCGCTCGGTTCGTAGCCGAGTACTCTATCCAGCTGAGCTATGGGTGCAGCTTAATGCTTTGATACTGCCTGATGTTTATTTAAACATACTGCAAAGTATGGTGCACCCAGGAAGATTCGAACTTCCGACCGCTCGGTTCGTAGCCGAGTACTCTATCCAGCTGAGCTATGGGTGCATAGTAAATGGCGGTGAGGGAGGGATTCGAACCCTCGATACAGCTTTTGACCGTATACTCCCTTAGCAGGGGAGCGCCTTCAGCCTCTCGGCCACCTCACCATACGCTTCTTTCGAATTGTGCCGTACTTGCTTTTGAGTCAGCTCATCGGCACTGCGTGGCGCACATATTACTTTCCCGCACTTATAAGTCAAACAATTTTTCCCAACTCGCGTTCATTTGCACGATTCCCACACAACATGGCCAGTTTGACGCCAAAAAGAGTGTTTTATCAACAGGGAACATCAATTCTCCAACGGCGGGAACCAACGTGCTGTTTGAAAGTAATTTTCTTAACGCCGGTGGTTCCCGCGCAATAGGGCGCTCGCCAATATTATTGTGCTCAAGCCCCATTTTTCACACCAAGTCTGTTATCAATGCTGCAAAACAAAGGCTCCAGCGCCTATGGCATGAAAGCCCCCTAGCAATGGATCGCTGGGCGACAGCATATTATCGTCATCATGCCCGATAAACTCTGGCCAGCCCTCATCCACAACGACAGGCCGTTGCTCATCATTACCATAACCACCCGACTAAACGGCGCTGCACAAAGATTCAACCAAGAAGAGATGCTGTAGCGCTGTATCGGCCATATCCCGTCATATACCAATTCTGGGTATTTAACTGAAGAAAAAAACAAAGATGATGCAGACCACAGTGACTAAACAGCTAAAAAGGGCAAATCGTCAAAGATTCGGGATGTCAAAAAGCGGGCAA
>JBEGTQ010000091.1:0-6394 GCA_041179305.1 Pseudomonadota bacterium
ATCAACGCATTCAAAAAAACGGAACACAAAGAAAAAAGTTCACCATTAATGAAGGCGATTAACGAACTGTATACAACGACATTCAAAAATACCCAAATTGCACAACAGGTCGCACAGGCAGCAAAAAATAAGGAAGAAAATGCCAGAGAGAAGGCTAATCAGGCAGGTAGCGAGACCGGCCCTTGGAATAAGGCCTGGCTCTTAGATCAAAAATACAATACAACCAAGGATGCCTATAAGGCGTTGTTATTGGAACATGTTAGTAACGATCGAGCGCTATCCGGCTCTGAATTAACTGACTTTGCTCATCGTGTCATGACAGCGACCAAGGAATATGACAAGACGCTGCGTGAAAAAATCAATAACAAAGGGAAACAACACGCGCTGGATCCGTTCGATTACGATTTCTTCGACGATATCGCTGCATTCTTTCATCGTGCTGATGTTACAAAAACAACAGCAACGTTTCTGAATAGCCAGAAAGCAACCACCGATAGCTACAGCAATAGTTTAGTTAGTATGTTGCAGAAACTGAGTACCATCAGCGAGACATCTCAGCAGTTGGTTAACAAAGCAAACAGTGCACTGAAAGGAGCAAAGGCTGCGTACCATGGTAACGACAATACGCTGTATGCTCCAATAAATAACAGTTCTCCCATTGCGGCTGACATCATGGCCAACTGTAGAAGTGTCGGTGCTAATATTGTCCAAAATACGGTGAAACAATACGACGATAACTATACCCAAAATGTCAGTGCCGCAATAGGCGAGTTTGACCTAAAAAAAGTAGAAGAGCATTCGAATAAAACAAGAAAATTCACAATAAACAACGCGCACGTGTTTACCTCTTGGTTTGACACGATGAACAGTGTTGTTGCAGAACATGATACAGCACAGGATCGCTATCTCGGTGCTGCCACGGACGCCATGATAAACACGGGGGTTCTTAACGCAGATGCTAAAAAGTTGTTTCATGAACTGACAAAACAACCCAGGGACGTGCAGAATCACAATTACCAGCAGGCTCTGGCGAAGCTACCTGCAGAGCTTAGAGATATCCGTGACCAGCAGGATAGCAATCGTCTGGAGGTTCTCAATAAAAAAAGTGATAAACTCAAAGCAGCCATTGCTGAAACTTTTAAACCAGATTTTAACGATGTGATTAAGCAGGCAGCAGAAAAAACAACTTTTCGCGAGTATCTCCCCAAGTGGCTGGGCGGTACCACCCCGGACGTCGAAAAGGGGAAACGTGTTTTTGAAAAAATGGAGGCCTACAACAATAGGCTAAATGCCTCTGTCACCCAAATTGTTAAAGACTGTGCAACCGCAGGCAAAACGCTTGATGAAACCAACGCGGCGGTTCTGACGTTTCGAAAATCTTTACCAAGCCCGACAGAGATGTTAAAAACTGTCGATGTAAGTATTCCTCCAGCCAAATCTATTTGGGGCTATTTTAAACAATCATTCGGTACATTTACCGGCGTTGGTGCGGTTACAGCGGTGGGAGTCACAACCGCTGGCGTGGCCTTTGGAGTTCTCACGTCAGGCATATTTCCGATCATATTAGCGGTAGCAGGGGCTGGTGTTTTGATTCTCGGTGGCGTCACCAAATTACGTAGCGCCATTAATACGCAGAAGGACAGTCAAGCAGTCCATGATAAATTTAATAATCTCGCCAAAGAAATCGACACGGGATGGCCGGACTCATCAAAGAGCGAGCTCAACCAAAACGTTCTGGAACAGCGTTATCAGAAGTGGTTAGATGAAAAATTCATCACCATTAAAAGGACATATGACGCTAATAAGCCAGCGTAATGGCGTTGTTCACAACGGGTAAACGAGCCCGCCATCAAGAAACTGGCGGGCTTTTATCGATACATAAAGAATAATAATCTGCATCTGGTTAATTACCCGTAGAGCTCAGCCACCAGGCTGGCCTTTACCAGCGCACTCGCTGCCAGTTCAGTCAGTCCACTGATCAACCCGCTACTGCAACTGAGAACCTCACTGTTCAGTCGCTCGTAGAAGAAAGACGGGTCAGGAGCGATGAAACGAAACTATCACAAGCCGCATTAAAGATGCTTACTCAGGCACTTTGAGCTAAAGTAATGGGTTGCAATAATTGATTACCAGAATATAAGCGTGCATTTAACACACTAACGTAATAACGATTGCCCCGCATCGGTGCATCAATATTGCCTTCCGGCAGCACTAAGCTGATGGAGTTCTGATGCCAGCCAATCGGTTGTACCGTCAATTGCCAGAAGTGACCACGCGGGCTGACTTCAAGCACCTGAACCGGCAGCCGGCAGCGGTCATTGGCGTGCGTATTGACTTCCATCGCCCACGGGCGCAGAAACAGATCAACATTGCCCTGATACAGCGGAGCCAAATGCAGCGGCCAATGATGCGCGCCAATATGCAGTTGTGAACCACGGATCTCACCGTTCAGACAGTTAACCTCACCGAGAAATTCGAGCACGAAACGGGTCGCAGGATCCCGCCATAGTTCATCTGGTGTTCCGACTTGCTCAATATTGCCCTGACTCATTACCACTACCCGATCCGCGACCTCCATCGCTTCCTCCTGATCGTGGGTAACGAACACGCCGGTAAATTTTAATTCTTCATGTAATTGACGCAACCCTCGGCGCAGTTCTTTACGCACCTGTGCATCCAGTGCGCCAAACGGTTCATCCAGCAACAAGATCTGTGGCTCAACCGCCAGCGCGCGCGCCAGCGCAACCCGCTGTTTCTGACCACCCGAAAGCTGAGACGGGAAACGGTTAGTAAGATGACCTAATTGCACCATGTCCAACAGTTGTTCCACTTTCTGCTTAATTGCCACCTTATTTGGGCGCTCACGACGCGGCAATACCGTCAAGCCGAAAGCGATGTTATCAAACACCGTCATATGACGAAATAATGCGTAATGTTGGAAAACAAACCCAACACGCCGTTCACGGGCATGTCGGCGACTGACGTCAGCCCCGTGGAAACTTAAACGCCCGGTGTTTTGGTTTTCCAGCCCGGCAATAATCCGCAGCAGGGTTGTTTTTCCCGAGCCAGAAGGGCCAAGCAGTGCCACCATTTGACCAGACGGAATCTCAAGCGAAACGTCGTTCAATACCTTGATGTGACCAAAATACTTGCTGATATTATCAATTTCAATGCTCATGCTTTTGCTCCTGTTCGAGACAAACAACCTGACGCGAAAGACGCCATTGCAGGGCACTTTTCAGAAAAAGGGTCACGATTGCTATCAGGGTCAGTAAGGCGGCGGCGGTAAAAGCCCCTGCGGTGTTGTAATCCTGATGCAACAACTCAACTTGCAACGGCAAAGTGTAAGTCTCACCACGAATAGAACCGGATACCACCGATACCGCGCCAAATTCACCAATCGCGCGGGCGTTGGTCAACACCATGCCATACAGCAGTGCCCAGCGGATGTTGGGCAGTGTGACGCGGCGGAACATCTGCCAGCCGGAGGCTCCCAGCAGCACTGCGGGTTCATCCTCTTGACTGCCCTGACTCATCATCACCGGCACTAATTCACGCGCCACAAACGGGCAGGTGACGAAAATGGTTACCAACACCATACCAGGCCACGAAAACATCAGTTGGATATCGTAGGAATCCAACCAACGCCCTGCGACACCGTTCGAACCATAAAACAGCAGATACATCAGGCCAGCGACTACCGGTGATACGGCAAACGGGATATCGATTAACGTCATCAATAACTGCCGGCCAGGGAAGACAAACCGTGTAACTAACCATGCCAGTACCACGCCAAATACCAGATTCACTGGCACGGTAATCAGCGCCACCAGCACGGTCAGCCAGATGGCATGCAACATATCCGGATCGAATATATTCTGCCCGACCATAGCGATCCCTTCGGAAAAGGCAGCGATAACGATCCACACCATTGGGATCACCAACAGCAGTACCGAGAATACGGAGCCAATGGCGATCAGCGCCCATTTACCCCAGTTTATCGGCGGGTGAACCATGCCACTAAACGCGTTGATATCCGCCATCAATGACCGCCGATCCGTCGACCGAAGCGGCTTTGCAACGTGTTAATACTAAACAACAGCAACAGTGAAACTGCCAGAATGACCGACGCAACAGCACTGGCTGCCGGATAATCAAATTCTTGTAAGCGGATAAAAATCATCAACGAGGTGACTTCTGTCTTCCAGGCAATGTTGCCAGCGATAAAGATAACTGCACCGAATTCACCCAGACTGCGGGTAAAAGATAAAGCTGTGCCTGCTAACAAAGCTGGAGCCAGCTCTGGCATCACCACCAGGCGGAAGCTATGCCAGCGGCTGGCGCCAAGAGTTTCCGCCGCTTCTTCATATTCCGGGCCTAATTCTTCCAACACCGGTTGCACGGTACGCACTACAAATGGCAGGCTGGTAAATGCCATCGCCACCGCAATGCCTAACCAGGTGAAAGAGACTTTGATACCTAACTCGTTTAACCAGGCACCGTACCAACCCGTAGTAGAAAACAGTACAGCAAGGGTCAGCCCAGCCACTGCAGTCGGCAACGCGAACGGCAAATCCATCAAACCGTCAAGCAAACTGCGGCCAGGAAATTGATAGCGAGTCAGAATCCACGCCATCAAGATACCAAACACTGCATTGAAAATGCTGGCAACACCTGCGGCCAGCAAAGTCACTTTATAAGCAGCAACCACCTGCGGGTTAGTAATCACCGCCCAGTACTGAGCCCAACTCATCTGTGCAACCTGCATCACTAACGCACTGAGCGGTAATAACAAGATCAGGCAGGTGTAAAGCAGGCTGCTCCCGAGAGTGAGAGTAAATCCGGGCAAAACACGTCGACTGGATGTCGAGAACATTACTGATACCCTTCCGCTAATAATTTATCCAATACGCCAGTGGGGGGGAAATGCCTGCTAATCACCTGCGGCCAGCCGCCGAATTGATCTTCACCGCGGAACAGCTTGGTCTGTAGGAATTGAGATTTTGCCACTTCCATCGCAGCGTTGTGGTAAACACAACAGTTGACACGGGTGACAACCTGCGGTGCTGGTGAACTGTAGAGATAATTGAGGTAAATAATGGCAACTTTCTCAGCAACATTTTTCCCCACCCCAGTAAGTGGGAACCCCACCAGAATATCCATTAGCAGGACAATCACTTCGTATTTGTCACTGCCACATTCTTTGCGGATGTTATTGAGTTCAGATTCAACAATGGTCAGCACCTCACCCGGACAAGGTTCGACGAAAATCCTCGTCGCACCACAGCCATCAGTATCAAACACCACCACGATAGCCAGTGCCTGTTTAGAGGAACCAGCCTGAGATTGATTGATGATCAGTTTGTCGCTGGGGTTTTGCTGCGCCCACGGTTTCTGGAAACCCGAATTGAGTACCATGAATAACCTGCGGGAAATATCATATGAACTACCGAGCAATTCAGTGACCCAGACCATTGCGCTATCGAAAATGAAAACGCTAAATAAGGCAACATAGACACATCCTTTACGTGCATTATTCTTCACTGAGGTCTGTTTCATTCTGCACCTTATTCACTGAGTCAGTAAGCTCGCATTCACTAAAATGCTGTGCTTTTTATATGGTCAGTGTATTTATAACCAGACGCATACCCATAACGCTTTTATATACCATTTAGTGATGTTCAAGTATCAAATACTCTAAGCCAATAATAAGGGTCATGTATTCAATGCAGTGATTATTATTACACCAAGTAATGCTCACGATCGATCATGCCATAAGCACTGAAGTTGTCGGTGCACCAGAAGGCGACATTGAAACCTGACAGCAACCCCAATAATTTGCTATATGTCTTTTTGCTCCGACGGCCAAAACATCAGCAATAATACGTTTGAGACGTGGCTCCCAGGCATACCACAGCTAGCGTTGCTGCTTTTTATTACCCACAAATGACCACATTTCATCGACCTCACAGATGAGTTAAATTCCAGAGGGAGCGTGGTTACACATCGTGGCGAGAGTTTTTTAGCCTGCACATAACAGCATTAATGCTGATATGTAGCGCGCGGGCAGTATCGCGGATACCGGAGTTGTTCATAGCAAGGTCGGCAGGCCTGACAGCGGTAGCGCTGATGCCCGGTGCGTCCTGATCCGTGCTTGTTAACAGTGTCGACCTGCTCACAACATGGGTATTTCACATCAACCTTAGCCATCAAACCCTCTCAGATAAATGTGAGAATTTTACCTGATGATCTTCGTATTGAATACATGACAAAAAAACAGCATGTTACCCGACGACGCCTTCATGCGACAGAACCCGATTTATTAACTTACTGGCAATTTTCCAGTATTATACTTTAATTATTATCCAGACAGCGTTGACGGTCGGTGGATAAA
>JBEGTQ010000092.1:0-14783 GCA_041179305.1 Pseudomonadota bacterium
TGCCTGCACTTAACCCATACATCCCGGATAACTTCACGCTGATCAAAGCAGAAAAAAATATTATTCGGCCACAAAAAATTGCCGATCAGCCGGGATTGAGAGTGTTTTATATGCCGAGTCAGTATTTTTCTGATAAACCGAAAGCTGATATCTCGGTAGCTTTCCGCAATCCACATGCGCTGGATAATGCCGGTCATCAGGTGCTGTTTGCTCTTACTGATTATCTTGCTGCCCTTTCACTTGACGAATTGAGTTATCAAGCTTCTATTGGTGGGATCAGCTTCTCGACCGCGTCTAACAACGGGTTGTATATCAACGCTAATGGTTTTACGCAGCGTATGCCGCAGTTACTGGCGTCGTTGGTTGAAGGTTACTCCGACTTTACGCCGACAAAAGATCAATTGGCTCAGGCCAAGTCATGGTATCGGGAACAACTGGATGTCGCTGAGAAAGGCAAAGTCTATGAACTGGCTATCCAACCAGCTAAAATGCTGTCTCGAGTGCCTTATTCCGAGCGCAGCGAGCGGCGTAAATTGCTCGACAGTATCAGCGTAAAAGATGTCGTGACATACCGTGACAGTCTGCTGAAACAATCGGCGGTGGAAGTGTTAGCGGTTGGTAACATGACAGCCCAGCAGGTCACTGAACTCACCGAGTCGCTGAAAAAACAGCTTAGTCTGATCGGTACTACTTGGTGGACAGGCGAAGATGTGGTAGTTGATAAAGCACAGTTAGCCAATATGGAACGGGTTGGTAGCAGCTCTGATGCCGCACTGGCGGCAGTTTATGTACCAACCGGTTACAGTGAAATTGATGGTATGGCCCACAGCGCTTTACTGGGGCAAATCATCCAGCCGTGGTTCTATGATCAACTAAGAACTGAAGAACAACTGGGCTATGCCGTGTTTGCTTTCCCGATGCCGGTTGGGCGCCAGTGGGGGTTAGGCTTTGTGTTGCAAAGCAACAGCAAGCAACCAGATTACCTTTATCAACGTTATCTCGCTTTCTATCCGCAAGCTGAAAAGCGCCTGCGTGATATGAAACCGGCTGATGTTGAACAGTATAAGCAAGGGTTAATCAATCAACTGATGCAACGGCCACAAACGTTGAATGAAGAGGCTGGGCGTTTCAGTGATGATTTCAACCGTAATAACTTTTCCTTTGATAGCCGCCAGAAAATGATAGCTCAGGTGAAACAGCTTAACAGCACCGCGTTGGCCGATTTCTTACAGCAAGCCGTCATCAAACCGCAAGGTTTGGCGCTGCTTTCTCAGGTTAAGGGGCTGGGGCAATCCAGCGGCGGGTATGCTGTTCTTGATGGATGGATAACCTATCCCACAACGTCTGCCTTGCAAGCGACCTTGCCGCAGAAGGTCTTGGTTCCATGACATCAATGACTCCCCAGCGGCTTGAGCCGCTGACGCTGCCCTTGTACGGCGAGAGGCTGATTGAAGCCTCCGCTGGTACGGGTAAGACTTTTACCATCGGGGTACTTTATCTCCGCTTGTTGCTGGGGTTAGGGGGCGATGCTGCATTTCGGCGCCCTCTGATGGTAGAGGAAATCCTTGTGGTGACCTTTACTGAAGCGGCAACAGAAGAGTTGAGAGGGCGAATTCGCGACAATATTCATGGGTTGCGTATTGCGTGCGTGCGGGGAACCAGTGCAGATCCAATGTATCAAGCTTTGTTAGCTAAAATTACGGATCTGAGTGAGGCTGCTGCACAATTGTTGGCGGCCGAGCGGCAGATGGATAAAGCGGCGATTTACACTATTCATGGCTTCTGTCAGAGAATGTTGACTAATAACGCTTTTGAGTCCGGCATGTTATTTGAGCAAACACTGGTGCAGGACGAATTACCGCTGCGGCGGCGAGCTTGCGCCGATTTCTGGCGGCGTTATTGCTATCCACTGCCTCTGGCAGTGGCTCGGGCAGTCAGTCAGGAATGGAGTGGGCCAGAAGCATTACTCAAAGATCTTTCTGCTTATTTGCAAGGAGAAATGCCGAAGTTTCGGCCAACCCCCAGTGATGATGAAACGATACTGAGTCGACATCAGAAAATTGTGGTGCATATTGATGCGGTAAAAGCGCAGTGGCGTTTGGCAATTCATGAGCTGGAAGCATTAATCAGTGTTTCAGGTGTTGATAAACGCAGCTATAGCAACAAACATCTTCCTAACTGGCTGGAAAAAGTTGGTGAATGGGCGAATCAAGAAACCAATGATTATCAGTTGCCTAAAGAGCTGGAAAAATTCCGGCAGTCCGTGTTATTTGAAAAAACCAAAAAGGGTGTGGCTCCGCAACACTCCTTGTTCAACGCGATCGACACACTGTATAAGCAATCTCGGACACTCAGGGATTTGATTTTAGCTCGTGCTATCACTGAAATTCGTGTTTCCGTCCAGCAAGAAAAGCGTCAACGGGCGGAGCTGGGGTTTGATGATTTACTCAGTAAATTGGATGTTGCACTGCAGCAAGTAGGGGGCGAGTTGCTGGCTCAATCCATCCGCTGTAGTTATCCAGTTGCGATGATTGATGAATTTCAGGATACCGACCCTCAACAATATCGTATTTTCCATACACTCTATGGCGGACAAGCTGAGTGTGGTTTATTGCTGATTGGCGATCCTAAACAAGCGATTTATGCTTTCCGTGGCGCTGATATCTTTACCTATATTCGCGCCCGTTCTGAAATAAAAAACCACTATACGTTAGAAACTAACTGGCGTTCTTCTTTCCCGATGGTGCAATCGGTGAACCGGCTATTCAGTTTGGTTGATGTCCCCTTCTTGTTTGAACAAATTCCATTTATCAATGTGGCGGCAACTGAAAAAAATAGTGTTCTGGCTTTTGAAATTAAAGGGAAAAAACAACCCGCCATGCATTTCTGGCTGCGATCGGGCGAAGGAATCGGGGTTAGTGAATACCAACAACTAATGGGGCGACAGTGCGCCGCCCAAATTCGTGACTGGCTAACGGCCGGTCAGCAGGGGCTGGCGAATTTAGTCACCGCAACCGGCTCAAGACCAGTTCAGGCATCGGATATCACCATACTGGTACGCAGCCGGGCAGAGGCAACCTTAGTGCGAGATGCACTGAGTGCATTAGCTATTCCATCGGTTTATTTATCTAATCGTGACAGTGTCTTTGATACCGCAGAAGCCAAAGATCTGCTGTGGTTATTGCAAGCTGTGCTGGCACCAGAGCAAGAACGTGTCTTGCGTAGCGCGATGGCGACTGGAATGTTGGGATTGGATGCACAAATGTTGGACGCATTGAATCACGATGAGCGAGCCTGGGATGCAGTGGTTGATGAATTTGATAGATATCGCCAGCATTGGCAACGCCGTGGGGTGCTACCTATGTTGCGGGAGATCATGATGCGCCGCCACTTAGCCGAAAACTTGTTAGCAACAGCAGGGGGAGAACGTCGATTGACCGATTTGCTGCATTTGGGGGAGTTACTGCAAGAGGCGGCATCAAAACTAGATAGTGAGCATGGGCTAACGCGCTGGCTGGCACAGCAAATCGCACAGCCAAATTATCAGTCAGATAACCAGCAATTACGTTTGGAAAGTGACCGCCATTTGGTGCAAGTTATCACTATACACAAATCGAAAGGGCTGGAGTATCCGTTAGTCTGGTTGCCTTTTATCGGTAATTTTCGCCAACAGCGAGACGTGCTGTATCACGACCGCGAGAGCTTTGAAGCGTTACTTGATCTAAGCGCTGATGAAGAGAATCAGATTCTGGCAGAAGAAGAGCGACTGGCGGAGGACTTACGGTTACTTTACGTAGCACTAACCCGCGCGGTTTATCATTGCAGCATTGGTATTGCCCCGCTGATCAAAGGTGGGCGGAAAAAACAGGGTGAAAGTGATATGCACCGTAGTGCATTAGGTTATTTGATGCAGCGGAGCCTGGGGGGGGATGCTGAATTTTTGGCTGAAAAGTTGGCCGAATTTGCGGCGTCTCAACCTGATGATATTTTCGTTTCACCGACAGGGCAGTTGGATGACACACCCTGGCAGCCAGTGCCAAAAATCTTGCCGCAGCTTGCGGTTCGCCAGTTTACCCGTCAGATGCAAGACAACTGGCGAGTGACCAGTTATTCAGGTTTACAGCAGCGTGGCTCTACTAAAGGCAGCGTGATGCAAGTGCTGGGTGCACCACTTCAAGAGCTGCTCCCGCGGCTGGACACCGATGCTGTCGGTGAGCAGGTATTTACAGCGGAAGCGCATCTAACGCCGCATACTTTTCCACGCGGCGCTGCGCCGGGGACGTTCCTGCATGATTTACTTGAGCCACTCGATTTTAACCAGCCTATCGAACTGGAACGGCTGACGGAGCAATTACAACAGCAAGGATTTGGTGAACAATGGTCACCGATGTTGTATCAATGGCTCAATGACATCGTGCAAGTGCCACTCAATGACACAGGGCTGACGTTGGCGGCGCTGACACCAGAGCGCAAACAGGCGGAATTACAGTTCTATCTGCCAATCCACACGCTGTTACATGCCAGTGAATTAGACGCCTTAATTAAGCACTATGACCCGCTGTCTCTCCAATGCCCAGTACTGGATTTTCAGCAAGTTAAAGGAATGCTCAAAGGGTTTATTGACTTAGTTTTTTGTTGGCAAGGCAAGTATTACTTATTAGATTACAAATCTAACTGGTTGGGTGAAGACAGTAGTGCCTATACCGTGCAGGCCATGGCACAAGCGATGGCTGAGCATCGCTATGACTTGCAATATCAGCTTTATACGCTGGCATTACACCGCTATTTACGCCATCGTCTGGCTGATTACGATTATCAACGCGATTTCGGTGGTGTCATATATCTCTTCTTGCGTGGGATAGATAAACAATATCCGGGTAACGGTATTTTCAGTTGCCGCCCTGAATTGGGGCTGATTGAAGGTATGGATTGTTTATTCAGCGGTAAAATCCATAGCGATGAGAGAGCATCAACATGATGACACTATTGGATCAAGCGGTTCGTGACAATTTACTACGCCCATTGGATCTCCAGTTTTCACGAATGATTGCCGGTGATGATAATCCACAGATGCAACTGGCTGCGGCAATTCTTAGCGCTGAAGCGGGGGCGGGACATGTTTGTCTGCCATTAAATTACTTACAATCGGATCAATTGTTTGGTGGGCGGCAATCTGATTTATCTCAAGCGCTGTGGCAGGCTGCGGGTGCTCCTGATAAGCAGCGTTGGTTACAGGTGTTGCAATGTTCCTCTGCGGTTAGTGATGGCTCGCAAGCAACGCCATTGGTGTTACAAAAAGAACGTCTGTATCTGCAACGAATGTGGCAGTATGAGGGAGATGTCGTTCGGTTTATAGCCAGCGAGAGCTTTATTGCTGATGCCAATGATACTCTATCCATCAATGAACTTTTACTCAGAGAAACGTTGGCGCGTTTATTTGGTGTAGCAACCGATGAGGTTGACTGGCAGAAAGTTGCTGCCGCTGTTGCGGTTACTCGCCGGATCTCGGTCATATCAGGTGGGCCAGGAACCGGCAAAACCACCACAGTTGCTAAACTATTGGTTGCGCTAATACAACTTAATTCGGCGCAACGTTTACGTATCCAGCTTGCAGCCCCGACAGGGAAAGCGGCAGCGCGTTTAACTGAGTCACTGGGTAAAGCCATTCGCCAATTATCCCTTACTGATGATGAACGAAAACTGATCCCAGATCAGGCATCAACCTTGCACCGCCTGTTGGGTGCTCAACTTAATAGCCAGCGGCTGCGCTACCATCAGGGTAATCCGTTACACCTTGATGTGCTGGTGGTAGATGAAGCATCTATGGTGGATTTGCCGATGATGGCACGATTAATCGCGGCGTTGCCAGCCAAAGCGCGAGTGATTTTTCTCGGGGATCGAGATCAACTGGCGTCGGTTGAGGCGGGAGCAGTGCTCGGTGACATCTGTCGTTTTGCTGAATTGGGTTACAGTGATTCGCGTGCTGAACAGTTAACACGACTGACAGGATGCGCATTAAGCGGTCAAGTTCCGGTTGGTGACACCGATAAAGATGTAACCAATGTGCGCGATAGCCTTTGTCTGCTGCGTAAAAGCTATCGTTTTGATGAGAAATCGGGGATCGGGCAGCTTGCTTTGGCGGTTAACGCCGGTCAGTATCACGAAGCAATATCCATCTTAAACGGTAATTATCCCGATATTGAACGCTTTCCCTTGGTCGAGACGGATGATTATCAGGTATTGCTTGAGGCCTGCACAGCCGGTTATCAGCATTATCTCCAGTTGGCCACTGCGGGAATGGATACGTCGGAAGTGCTGGCAGCTTTTGGGCGTTACCAACTTCTGTGTGCATTACGCAGTGGGCCATTTGGTGTCAGTGGATTAAATGAACAAATTGAGCGGCTTTTACTTCGTAAGAGGTTGATTGATCGCAAACCTGGCTCATCTGGCCGCTGGTATGTTGGCCGGCCTGTGATGATCGGGCTTAATGAAAGTACTCTTGGCCTGTTTAATGGTGACATTGGTATCGCTTTGCTTGATAGCGAGGGAAAGCTAAGAGTACATTTCAAGTTACCTGATGGCACGATAAAATCAGTGCAACCCAGCCGTCTTCCCAGCCATGAAACGGCTTATGCCATGACAGTTCATAAATCTCAAGGCTCGGAGTTTGAGCATACTGCATTGGTATTACCTAACACCTTTATGCCGGTATTGACGCGTGAGTTAGTCTACACAGCAATTACTCGTGCTCGTGAACGGTTAACCTTATATTGCAGTGATACTGTGTTGAGCGTTGCGATACGCACGCCAACCCAGCGCCTCAGTGGCTTGGTGGATCGTTTGAATGAATTGAAACGAGTTAAGTAAGAAAATGCAGGGGAAAAGGTTTCTTCAGTTGATTTATAATTAGTGATAAAGCTGAATTAAGCGGAAACATTTGTTTCGGATCTTGGTGGCGTAAGCCACCGGAGTGCCCAAAGCGTGTTCAACTCTTGACTCACCGATGATGACAATCCTTCATAATCAAAGTGAGTTACAGGTCTGCCAAGAGGATCTTAGAGCGGCGTTGATAGTTATACAGCCCCTGCTTTTTAATAGGTAAAACATCAAGTTCGGCTGGAGTAAAACCCCGTTCCTGGAACCAGTGTATACTGCGGGTGGTGAGTACAAACAGTTTCTTAAGCCCCATGTGGCGAGCCTGGTTGGCTATCCGTTTTAACAGCATATCACCGTGGGAAGAGCTGCGATACTCTGGATGTACTGCAACGCAGGCCATTTCGCCAATCTTTTCTTCAGGGAATGGATAGAGCGCAGCACAAGCAATTGTCAGGTTATCTCGTTCAATAATAGTGAATTTGTCGATCTCCATCTCCAGTTGTTCACGCGAACGGCGCACTAATATCCCTTGCTGTTCCAGTGGTCGTATCAATTCCAGTATGCCACCAATATCATTGATGGTGGCGCGGCGAACTTGCTCGGCGCTCTCCATAACAATTTGAGTACCGATACCGTCACGAGAGAACAGCTCTTGTACCAAAGCTCCATCTTCCTGATAGCTCAGTAAGTGGCTACGGTGTACGCCACTGCGACATGCTTTTACCGCCCCTCGCAGAAAACGCACTGTTTCTGATTCTGAGTTGTAATCTCCGTCTTGTGCCAGATCTTCAATGCGTTTTTGCGCATCATTCGGGAACAGTTCTGAAATAATATTGCCTTCATTATCGATCACTCCTTGAGATGAGCAGAAACCGATCATTTTCTCTGCTTTCAGTTTGATGGCTAATTGAGTGGCCACTTCTTCTGACGTAAGATTAAAACTCTCACCCGTGACCGATACTGCAACCGGCCCCAACAACACGATCGCACCACTATCCAATTGACGACGAATCGCTTCTTCATCGATACGGCGGGTGCGGCCGCTGTGGCAATAATCAACACCATCATCTACACCCAGCGGTTGGGCAATAATGAAGTTACCGCTGACCACATTACTATGCGCACCTTGTAACGGTGTATTATTCAGACTCATCGATAACCTGGCAGTAATATCCAACTGCAATAAACCTGCGGCCTGCTTTACAATTTCCAATGTACGGCCGTCGGTAACCCTGTTATTTTTATGATAAATGGGCGCGTAATGGTGCTGTGCCAGATTGCTGTCAATTTGTGGGCGTGCGCCGTAAACCACGACCAACTTGATCCCAAGACTATGTAATAACACTATATCATTGATTATATTTTGGAAATTATTATGCTGAATCGCCTCGCCACTCAACATGACAACAAATGTTTTGCCACGGTGCGCATTGATATAGGGAACTGAATGGCGAAATCCTTGAACCAGTTCGGTACTACGTTCTTTCATGGCAGACCCCATTTGAATTTTTATTCTATATTTTTGTATTTTTATTCTCTTTTGACCAGAATGGCAAGCAGCAAATTGACATTAAATGCATATGAATGACACGAATTAATTAATAAATTGAATAACATAAAAATGTTTTTCTAATGACATCAGGGGATTGATTCGTTAAAGTTTTCGCACATAATTTTTTTGCTCATCTTTTCTTCATATTTTGGTTGTTACTTTGGAGTTACATGGCAGATTCTAATCATAATTCAGGGCGCCGCCGTCTGTTGAAAAGTGCCGCTGCAGCCTGGATGCTGAGTGTCAGCCGGGTCGGATTTGCTGCCTCTTCGTATATTATTGCTGTCCGGGTATGGCCATCTTCAATCTATACCCGTGTAACACTGGAATCCAATACCTCACTGAAATACCGCCAGTTCAACCTGACTAATCCTGATCGCATTGTGGTTGATATTGAGGGGGTACATCTAAACGGTGTGTTGAAAGAAATCAGTAATCAAGTGCAGTCCAGTGATCCTTATCTGAAACAGGCGCGGGTAGGGCAATTTGATAAGAATACTGTCCGCTTGGTATTGGAATTGAAGCAGAGTATCAGCCCAAAATTATTTACTCTCAAACCCTTTGCGGAGTTCCGCAACCGTTTGGTCGTCGATTTGTATCCCAAAGAGGTGGGTACTTCGGCAGAGGATGATCCACTGTTGGCATTATTGGAAGATTACAATAATGCCAACGTTGAGCGCAATTTACCGGCAGGACCCCCCAAAGCTGGTAAGGCGGGTCGTGACAGGCCAATTGTTATTATGTTGGACCCTGGCCACGGTGGGGAAGATCCCGGTGCTATTGGTAAAAATAAAACCCGTGAAAAGGATATTGTGCTGCAAATTGCTCGCCGGTTACGGGGGCTGATTCAGAAAGAAGCCAATATGCGGGTATTTATGACTCGTAATGAAGATGTCTTTATTCCGCTAAAAGTACGAGTGGCAAAAGCCCGCAAGCTACGTGCAGATTTATTCATTTCGATTCATGCGGATGCGTTTACCAATCGGGCAGCCCGGGGTTCGTCGGTATTTGCGTTATCGACCAAGGGGGCAACCAGTACCACTGCGCGTTTTTTGGCTCAAACGCAGAACGAGGCAGACCAAATTGGCGGGATCAGTAAAAGTGGTGATCGCTATCTGGACCATACGATGATTGATTTGCTGCAAACGGCAACCATCAATGACAGCCTGAAATTTGGCAAAGAAGTACTGAATCGGATGGGTAAAATAAATAAGCTGCATAAAAATGGTGTTGATCAGGCAGGTTTTGCAGTGTTAAAAGCACCGGATATTCCCTCTATTCTGGTTGAAACCGCTTTTATCAGTAACTTGGAAGAAGAAAGAAAATTGCTTACCAGCAGTTTTCAGCAGAAAATCGCCGAATCAATTTTTGCCGGGATCAAGGCTTATTTTGCTAATGGCGGAGCGATGGCACGGTTGTAATTGGGAAGGATATCGCTATTTAGTGGATGAGGGCATGCCTTACGTGGCAGGATTGTTGTGATCATTTGAAAAAAAAGACTTTATGAGGGTATTTGATGCTGATATAAGAATGATTAATGATTGGTTGCGGGGGCCGGATTTGAACCGACGACCTTCGGGTTATGAGCCCGACGAGCTACCAGACTGCTCCACCCCGCGTCCGTCTTAATACTATTTTTCTATCTTACTATTTCACTGCGCGCTTGGTTGCGGGGGCCGGATTTGAACCGACGACCTTCGGGTTATGAGCCCGACGAGCTACCAGGCTGCTCCACCCCGCGTCCGTCTTAATGCTATTTTCTATCTTACTGCTTCACTGTATATTTGGTTGCGGGGGCCGGATTTGAACCGACGACCTTCGGGTTATGAGCCCGACGAGCTACCAGGCTGCTCCACCCCGCGTCCGATTGAGCGCACTATACTCTGGATCAGATCTGTTGCAAGTAGTTTTGCCACTTAATGAGGGTAAATAGGATTTTTAGATTAATTTATAAACAATTTGTTTCCTTTTTCTCCATAACCGTGGCAGGGATTTTTTTCAACCCGCGGATTCCTTTCTCTACAGGCGTTTGTTATCGTTCGCCGGTAGACAAAATCAGTAAGAGAAGGCGTGAAATGACGAGTCGTTGGGGCAAATACCTACTGAGTGGAATAATGATTGCTGTTTTGGCGGGTTGCCAGTCGCGGCCTACCGATCGTGGGCAACAATATAAGGATGGCCGCTTAGAGCACTCATTGGAGTTGGTGAATGAGCCAAACGCAATAGGTAAGCCAGTCAACGCAAAAGATTTCTCTGATCAGGTGAAAGTGATTAACCAATCCTCACCGAGTTTGTATAACCGCAATAGTAGTACATTCAATGCAGTAGAAAACTGGATACTGGCTGGGGCAGATCCCAGTAGATTGAGTTTGTTTGGTTTAAATGCCTATCAGATGGAGGGAGTAGATAACTTCGGTAATGTGCAATTTACCGGTTATTACACGCCAGTAATTCAGGCCCGTTATACACCGCAAGGTGAATTCCGCCACCCGTTATATCGCATGCCAGCAAAAAAGAAACGGCGTTTACCCGACCGCGCTGCTATTTATGCCGGTGCGTTGGATAATCCTCATTTAGTTATTGCCTACACCAATTCGTTGGTGGATAACTTTATGATGGAAGTTCAGGGCAGTGGATATGTTGATTATGGTGATGGTCGGCCACTGATTTTCTTCGGTTACGCAGGTAAAAATGGACATGCTTATCGTAGTATTGGCAAAGTGCTGATTGATCGCGGTGAAGTGCCAAAAGCGGATATGTCGATGCAGGCTATTCGCCACTGGGCTGAAACTCACAGTGAATCGGAAGTCAGAGAGCTGCTAGAGCGGAATCCTTCCTTTGTATTTTTCAAACCAGAAATGTATGCGCTGGTTAAAGGGGCGAGTGCAGTTCCATTAATCGCTAAAGCCTCTGTTGCTTCTGATCGCTCGCTTATCCCACTGGGTACTACGCTATTGGCCGAAGTGCCTTTACTGGATAATCAGGGGAAATTCACTGGGCAATATCAGATGCGCCTGATGGTTGCATTGGATGTCGGTGGTGCCATTAAAGGCCAACACTTTGATATATATCAAGGTGTTGGCCACGAGGCTGGTCAGGTTGCAGGCTTCTACAATCATTATGGTCGTGTTTGGGTGCTTAAAAACGCACAAAGCAGCGGCCCGCTGTTTACTGCTTATCAAGGCGGCGCTAAAACCGCATCTACAGGCAATGGTTCATCGTCATTGGTGAGTAATCAGAGCCAATAAATAGGCTGTTTGGCACAATAGGTTTTGCTTTTTTTTAGGCGGCCAACTGGCCGCTTTTGTATTGATATACCCGCAGCACTTCAAGATGCAAGTGTGCCAGCTTCCTTTATTCATCCCAGCCACCGCCTGGCTGCATTTTGAGGGGGTCTGGGTATATAATCGATTTTATTGAAGTAGTTAAGGTAATAAATCTATGAACACAGCTCTTTCTGAAGCTTACCAACAAAGATTTGGTGGTATAGCGCGTCTATACGGCCAGCAGGCGCTGGAACTGTTTTCACAGGCTCATGTCTGTGTCATTGGTATCGGCGGTGTGGGTTCTTGGGCGGCGGAGGCGCTGGCACGTACCGGCATTGGTTCGATTACTTTGATTGACATGGATGATATTTGTGTTGCCAATACCAACCGCCAGATCCATTCTTTACGGCACAATGTCGGGCAGGCAAAAACGGAAGTGATGGCCGAACGTATTCTGGCAATCAATCCCGAATGCTGTGTGACCTGTATTGATGATTTCATTACTGCTGATAATGTTGCGCAACTTTTAAATAACAATTTCAGTTATGTCATTGATGCGATTGATAGTGTACGCCCAAAAGCTGCACTGTTGTTTTATTGTCGCCGTTATAAAATTCCGGTAGTCACCACGGGAGGCGCTGGTGGGCAGATCGATCCAACTCGTATTGACGTGGTTGATCTGGCTAAAACCATTCAGGATCCGTTGGCGGCGAAGTTGCGTGAAAGATTGAAAAGTGATTTTAATGTGGTAAAAAACAGTAAAGGTAGGTTGGGAATTGATTGTGTTTTTTCCAGTGAACCACTGGTTTACCCGCAGATTGATGGTTCGGTATGTGCTTCGCGCAGCAGGGCGGAAGGGCCGAAAAGGATGGACTGCACTTCAGGTTTTGGTTCAGCCACGATGGTCACTGCCACCTTTGGTTTTGTGGCAGTATCCCATGCGTTGAAGAAAATGATGGCAAAAGCCGCCCGTCAGGGGAAATGACCTTACGCGATATACTGAGTCGCGATAGCCATTACGCCTTGCGCCAGCGCCTGCAATCCGCTGGCGCGTGAGGTACTGAGTTGCTGGCGTAGCCCTAACTGTTCAAACAGAGACAGAGGATCTTCTTTTAGTATCTGCTGTGGGGTTTTACCTTCCACTGCCGTCAAAATAACCGCTAGCAACCCACGTACAATACGGCCTTCACTGTCACCGTAAAAGTGTAAGCTGCCATCCGGCAGACTCTGATGCCCCAGCCATACTCTGTTCTCACAGCCGGTCAGTTCCAGTTCATTTTGCCTCAATGATTCTGGTAACGGCGGCAACTGCTTTGCCAGCAAAATTAACTGACGGTAGCGATCTTCCCATTGCTGGTGGAGACTGAATGTCTCAAGCAGTGTCGCCGCAGTAATGTCGTGACCAAAAGGGTGTGGGGCAATCATTGTATTCTCATTTTTTTTACATATTGTTATAGATTGTCGTTTGTTAACCCTTAATCTTGCAATAGCTGCAACGCTTTGGTGATGGCAGTACACAGTGTTTTTACCTCTTTTTCTGTATTATAAGGCGCAAAAGAGGCGCGCAAACAGCCATTGACGCCCAGCGCTGCCATCAATGGTTGTGCGCAATGTTGCCCGGCACGCAATGCAATGCCTTGTTCTGCCAGTAACGTTATTAAATCATTATGGTGAATACCGTCGAAAGTAAACGCCAGTACACTGGATTTTTGGCAACTGAAGCTGCGAAAACCGGTCAACTGAGCCAACTTATTCTCCGCCATTGTGGCCAGATTTCGGCTATACACTTCAGCTTTTTTCAGATCAATGTGTTCCAGCCAGCGGAGAACAGCAGATAAGCCAATGACGCCGGCAATATTTGGTGTTCCCGCCTCAAAACGATAAGGGACTTCATTAGGCGTAAACCCGCCGAAAGAAGCACAGGTCAGC
Source organism: Pseudomonadota bacterium (assembly GCA_041179305.1). Lineage (GTDB taxonomy): Bacteria > Pseudomonadota > Gammaproteobacteria > Enterobacterales > Enterobacteriaceae > Yersinia. The sequence continues at coordinate 13,624 of JBEGTQ010000092.1, forward strand.
ATTTTCCCCCCCCCTTGCCAGGCAGGCATCTTTTCCAGCAGTTCAGACTTAGCGTAAAGTACACCGATTCCGGTTGGGCCATAGAGCTTATGGGCGGAAAAAGCATAAAAATCAATATCAAGCGCCTGAACATCTGCTGGGTTGTGCACAACTCCCTGTGCGCCATCCACCACAACGACACAATCATACTGATGGGCGAGTTCAATTGCCTGCGCCAGATCGGGGCAGCCACCGGTCACATTAGACATCTGCCCCAGGGCCAATATACGTGTTCGATCATTAAGTAATTGCGGTAATTGCGGTAAATCGGGCAGATGATCAAGGCTGATGGGTAATTTAACCACCGTAGCACCTGTTTGTTCTGCCACCATCAACCAAGGGATAAGGTTGGCATGATGCTCAGCTTCGCTGACAATAATTTCATCCCCCGTTTGCAGGCGAGGGCGGGCATAGCTTTGTGCTACCAGATTAATCGCTTCGGTAGTTCCTTTGGTCCAAATGATATTTTTTGCTGCGGGTGCATTGATAAAGTCAGCTACCTGCTGACGGGTTTCTTCAAAACGAACCGTTAATGACAATGCTGATTGATGTTGGCTACGGTGTACCGTTGCCCCATCCTGCTGATAAAATTGCTGTGTCGCTTCAATCATGGCACGCGGCTTCAGAGCCGTTGCGGCACTGTCCAGATAAGTTTTTTCATCGGTAATTGCCGGGAATTCCTCACGAAAATCCGTTGGTTCAAAAGCCTTCATATTGTTAATTGCATCCTTTAGCCCACTTCGGAACGGTCTCAATTTGACACGTTTTGTTCATAATTCACCCGATTACAGCCCTGAACGCTGGAAATATGTCAGAAGCGGGTTATGCTGAATAGTAATATATATAATTATTTGCCTGATAATTAATTTTTTGGTGTTTTTATCTGCAAGGAGTTGTCTATGAAAAAGATAGTTGCCGTAATTTCTGTATTTATACTTACCTTTACTTTAGCGGCCTGTTCAAGCAACTACGTTATGCATACCAATGATGGTCGCATTATCGTTGCCGATGGTAAACCTAAAGTAGACGATGATACTGGAATGATAAGCTACATTGATGCCAATGGTACCAAACAGCAAATTAACCGCTCAGAGGTGAAGGAAATGGCTGAGGGTAACTAA
>JBEGTQ010000093.1:0-3628 GCA_041179305.1 Pseudomonadota bacterium
TGGCATCATACTATTGCCATTACTTTCCGCCATCAGTAGAACACTGGATAATCAGGCCTGGCAGAGGGATATTGGCTTCCAATTACCCTGCCATACTCTTTGCTCTTGATGCCGGCAAGCGATGTCCCCGCTTTATCCTATTTTACTCGTTAGCGTTGGCCCATAAATGTTAGCGAAATGCTGCCCGTATCCGCCACAGGTCACCGATGTCACTTCAAAAAACGAAGGGAATAAAAAAAGGCGTGGACTAAGCCGCGCCAATTGTACGATTACGAGAACTAAAAGGTTAGTTTGTTACTTTAGCTGCCCAGGTATCACGTAAGCCTACTGTGCGGTTAAACACCAGAGCATCTGGGCGCGAATAGTGACTATCGGAACAGAAATAACCTTCACGTTCAAATTGATAGTTTTTTTCCGCACTCGCATTTGCCAGGCCAGGCTCAACAACTCCCTGACAAATAACTAAAGATTCCGGGTTGATAGTCGATAAGAAATTTTCAGCCCCAGCCGGGTTTGGCACACTAAACAAACGATCGTACAAACGAATTTCCGCAGGCAGCGCATGCGCTACTGAAACCCAGTGAATAACACCTTTCACCTTACGGCCATCCGCGGGATCTTTGTTGAGTGTTTCTGCGTCGTAGCTGCAATAAAGTGTCGTAACATTACCTTCTGTATCTTTCTCGACACGTTCAGCTTTGATCACGTAAGCGTTACGCAAACGGACTTCTTTGCCCAACACCAAACGCTTATATTGCTTATTCGCTTCTTCGCGGAAATCAGCGCGATCAATATAAATCTCGCTATCAAATGGCACCTGACGAGTCCCCATCTCCGGGTTGTTTGGGTGATTTAGCATAGTTAACCACTCCTCCCCGGCAGCACGGTTTTCGATAATCACTTTAATCGGATCCAGCACCGCCATCGCTCGCGGCGCATTTTGGTTCAGATCGTCACGGATACAAGACTCCAGCGACATCATTTCAACGTTGTTATCCTGCCGGGTCACACCAATACGGCGGCAGAATTCACGGATAGAGGCGGCGGTATAACCACGGCGACGCAGGCCAGATATGGTTGGCATACGTGGATCGTCCCAACCCTCCACTACTTTTTCAGTCACCAGTTGGTTCAGCTTACGCTTAGACATGATGGTGTATTCGAGATTCAGACGAGAGAACTCATACTGCCGCGGGTGGCATTCAATGGAGATATTATCCAGTACCCAATCATACAGACGACGGTTGTCCTGGAACTCCAACGTGCAGAGTGAATGGGTGATCCCTTCAATCGCATCAGAAATACAGTGGGTGAAATCATACATCGGATAAATGCACCACTGGTTGCCTGACTGATGATGCTCTGCAAATTTAATACGATATAGAACGGGATCTCGCATCACAATAAACGGTGACGCCATATCGATTTTAGCACGTAGGCATGCCGCTCCCTCAACAAAGCCGCCGGCACGCATTTTTTCAAACAGAGTCAGGTTCTCTTCAGCGCTACGGTTGCGGTATGGGCTGTTTTTACCCGCTGCTGTCAGCGTGCCGCGATAGTCGCGCATCTGCTCAGCATTCAGCTCATCCACATACGCCAGCCCCTTGTTAATCAGCTCTATCGCGTACTGATAAAGTTGATCGAAGTAGTTTGAGGAATAGCGTATATTGCCGCTCCAGGTGAAACCAAGCCACTCTACGTCCTGTTTAATCGACTCGACAAATTCAACGTCTTCTTTCACTGGGTTGGTGTCATCAAAACGCAGATTGCATTGGCCTTGATAATCTTTTGCAATACCAAAATTCAGGCAAATAGACTTCGCATGGCCAATATGCAGATAGCCATTTGGCTCAGGCGGGAAGCGGGTATGGACCGATGTATATTTGCCACTGGCCAAATCTTCATCAATAATCTGACGGATAAAATTACTCGGGCGGGCTTCTGCCTCACTCATTGTTCTATTCCTCAATGCAAACGCAACAAATATAACCGCATATTTACCTAATAAATTTCAAGATGCAGGAAGGCGGCAAACGAGAGACAAATCGGCTGGAGACCGGTTTGAATAGCATTTATGCTAGCCCCCAAGGTGAGCCTCAGAGGCTCATTGATCCCGATGAGCTTACACCAGTAAGTGATTCAGGTGAATGATAGCAGCCAACACACCTGCAACTTGAAGGATGACAGGTATAATCCAACAAGCCCGGCCTGGAAACAACCGTTTGTTACAGTAAACAAAACAAAAAAACAGGAAGTGATTGCTCTCTTCCCGTTACGTTGATTAAAACTCAGGCCAGTTATTCAATACGTTAATACCGCAAATCTTAAACCGATGACTTGTCACGGACCTCGGGCAATTGGCTTTGACCGGCAACCACAGCACCACCCGCCAATACGGTACGCATTGCAGACGCAATCAGTTCAGCACGGGTACCGACAATGACCTGTACACTTTGTTTATTCAAACGAATAACACCTGAAGCACCGAGATGTTTAGCCACGCTATCACTCACCAGTGCAGAATCTTTCACGTTCAAACGCAAGCGGGTGATGCAAGCATCAATCCCAGTTAGGTTGTCTGAACCACCGATAGCACCGATATAACCACGCGCCAGCTCATTAATATCGCTTTCATTTCCTTTATAAGTCTTATCAACATTCATGTGGTAACCATCTTCCTCACTGCCATCTACCGCCAGTTCACGGCCAGGAGTCAATAAGTTGAATTTCTTAATAGTAAAACGGAATATCACATAGTAAATGACGAAAAACACCAGACCTTGTGGGATCAGCAAGTACCAGTGTGTTGCCAACGGATTGCGGGAAGAGAGCACCATATCCACCAGACCCGCACTGAAACCAAAACCGGCAATCCAATGCATGCTAGCGGCGATGAACACCGAAATACCGGTCAACACGGCGTGTATGAAATACAGCACCGGGGCAACAAACATGAAGGAGAATTCAAGGGGTTCAGTGATACCAGTGAAGAAGGCAGCAAAGGCCCCGGCCATCATGATACCCGCCACCTTCGCCCGGTTTTCCGGGCGTGCACAATGGTAAATTGCCAACGCCGCACCCGGTAAACCGAACATCATAATTGGGAAGAACCCTGCCTGATAACGCCCTGTGATACCGACGACCGCTCTACCGGCGTCAATCGACTGTTGGCCACCCAGGAAGTTAGGAATATCGTTAATACCTGCAACGTCAAACCAAAACACAGAGTTGAGAGCGTGATGTAAGCCGACCGGGATCAATAAACGGTTAAAGAAGGCGTAGATACCTGCACCAACCGAACCCATGTCTTTGATATATTCACCAAAGGTTACCAGCGCGTTATAAATCAACGGCCAGACATACATTAGAATGAAGGCAACTGCGATCATCACAAAGGACGTCAAAATCGGCACCAAACGGCGCCCACTGAAAAAAGAGAGTGCTTTGGGCAGTTCGACGCCACTAAAACGATTGTACAGTTCAGCAGAGATGACACCGACCAGTATGCCCACGAATTGGTTGTTAATTTTGCTGAATGCAACAGGAACCTGATCAATCGGGATCTTTTGAATCATCGAAACTGCGGTTGGCGAACACAGCGTAGTTAACACCAGGAAACCAACAAAAC
>JBEGTQ010000094.1:0-8913 GCA_041179305.1 Pseudomonadota bacterium
TTAAAAAAGCCTCCTGAAGCGGAGGCTTGAACATTAACAGGATTTATTTACGCAGCTTCAATTCGTCGTGGTTTGGTTGGCTGCTTTACGCTGGGTTTAACCGCCAACGCATCAGCCTCAAACTCATCCACATTAATCGAACGCAAACGGCTACTTTCTGCTTTGGTCAGTATGGCTGCTTCTTCGGCATTGATTTTGCCTTCAGCCAATGCCTCTTGCGCTAGCTTATCCAGGCGAGTGAATGGAAAACTTCTGCCGGCTTCTTTACTCAAACGCTTGTGGATTGGCTCTGCCGCAATCACATCCTGCAAGGCTTCTTCCAACAAACCGACGGGGTTAAACTCGCTCGGTGTCAGGTACTGACCACGGCCAATGCGGCTGCGAGTTGCAGACGGAACTTGTAATAGCTGGGCTAATTGATGATCCAAACGGTCTGACGGTGCCTGATGTACACGACCCAATGGGAAGATAACGAACCGCATCAACCCTGCGATAAAACTGTTTGGGAAGTTACGCAGCAAATCATCCAACGCTTGTTCTGCCTGATTTAGCGCATCCTGCACCCCCCAGTGCACCAGTGGCAAGTCTGCTTGCTGACGGCCTTCATCTTCATAACGTTTCAGTGTTGCTGATGCCAGATACATTTGGCTGAGAATATCCCCCAGGCGGGCAGAGATACGCTCACGACGTTTCAGACTGCCACCTAAAACCCCCATTGATACATCAGACAGCAAAGCCAGGTTAGCACTCAGGCGGTTCAACTGCTGGTAATAACGGCGAGTGCTGTCTTTTACCGGTGTGGCGCTGGTACGACCGTTGGTCAGGCCTAGCCAGAGGCTACGTACTTTGCTGCTAGCAACATGACCCAAATGACCAAACAGCGCGTTATCGAAGGCAGAAACATCATTAGATTGCGCCGCCGCCATTTCACTCAGTACAAACGGATGGCAACGGATCGCTCCCTGACCAAAGATAATCATGCTGCGGGTCAGGATATTTGCACCTTCAACGGTAATACCAATTGGGGCACCCTGATAACTGCGGCCGACAAAGTTAGTTGGCCCAAGGCAGATACCTTTACCGCCAGCGATATCCATCGCATCCATCACGGCACGTTGACCACGGTGGGTACAGTGATATTTTACGATAGCGGAGAGTACCGCAGGTTTTTCACCCAGCATAATGCCACTGGTAATTAGGGTGGCTGCTGCATCCATCACATAAGCGTTACCGGCAATGCGTGCTAATGGTTCTTCAATTCCTTCCATTTTCCCGATAGAAATTTTGAACTGACGACGAATATAGGCGTAAGCACCGATACCCATTGCCACACTCTTCAGGCTGCCGGTGGCGTTGGAAGGCAAGGTAATACCACGGCCAACCGACAGGCATTCCACCAGCATACGCCAGCCCTGACCGGCCATTTTCGGCCCGCCGATGATATAATCAATCGGTACGAAAATACCGTTACCACGGGTCGGGCCATTTTGGAACGGCACGTTCAGGGGGAAGTGGCGATGACCAATCTCCACCCCGGGAGTGTTGGTTGGGATCAGCGCACAGGTTATGCCTAAATCAACGGTATCGCCCAGCAGATGATCAGGGTCAGACAGTTTGAATGCCAGCCCGAGAACGGTGGCGATAGGTGCCAGAGTGATATAACGTTTGTCCCAGGTCAGGCGCATGCCCAGTACCTGTTTACCTTGCCACTCACCCATACAGACTGTGCCGGTATCTGGAATAGCACCGGCATCCGAACCCGCTTCCGGGCTGGTGAGTGCGAAACAAGGGATCTCTTCACCACGGGCTAAACCTGGCAGATAATGATCTTTTTGCTCTTTAGTACCGTAATGTTGCAGCAATTCACCGGGGCCGAGTGAGTTAGGTACGCCGACCGTGATGGACAAAATACCTGACACGCCAGATAGTTTTTGCAGTACACGAGCCTGAGCATAGGCTGAGAACTCAAGGCCGCCGTACTCTTTCTTGATGATCATCGCGAAGAAACGATTTTCTTTCAGATAGGCCCACAGTTCTGGCGGCAGATCAGCCAATTCATGGGTAATTTGGAAGTCATTAGCCAGACGGCAGGCTTCTTCAACCGGGCCATCGATAAAGGCTTGTTCTTCCGCAGTCAACTGTGGTACTGGGTAGTTATGCAGTTTTTTCCAGTCAGGTTTGCCCCGGAACAAATCGCCTTCCCACCAAGTGGTGCCCGCATCAATAGCTTCTTTTTCTGTACGGGACATGGCTGGCATGACTTTACAGAAAATACGTAACATTGGGACTGAGAATAGAGATTTACGCAGCGGGGGTAGGGTCAGTGGCAGCAAAACAATCATCAACGGCAATAATGCCCAGTATGACCATAACTGCGCCGCACCCATCATCGCGGTATAAACTATAAGAATCAAACTACTGAGATAAAGGTTTACCTGGTGATAGAACAACACACCAATAAGAACCAGTAAGACAATAATGCTAAGAATCATCATAATGAAACTCCTGAGATGTAGGAGGTCTGACCTGTTAAGTGATACCCTTGTTGTAGTTCATCTGATTATTTTTATCAATGCCATCACATGTTATTTACAACTCATCTCACAAACTGAATGCATTAAAGATTAAAAGACCATGGTCAAATTTATCACAGCACTTCTCGCAGTTTATGCTATCCGGTACACTGACGGCGAATGAATATTGATGTCGTCTATCTGGCAAACTTCCAGTTGCTGTGCGTTGGTTGTCTTCGATCACTCCAGTCACTTACTTATGTAAGTTCTTGAGGACTCGTTCAGTTGCCATCTTCCTGCAACTCAAATTATTTAGGTATAGAACTATAACGAGGTTTCCATGTACCACGATTTAATCCGCAGTGAATTGAACGAGGCAGCAGACACGCTGGCAAACTTTTTGAAAGATGATGCCAATATTGATGCGATTCAGCATGCCGCCGTGTTGCTGGCAGCTTCTTTTAAAGCTGGCGGTAAGGTATTGTCATGCGGTAATGGCGGTTCCCATTGTGACGCTATGCATTTTGCCGAAGAGTTGACGGGCCGCTATCGTGAAAACCGGCCAGGTTACCCCGCGATTGCGATCTCCGATGTCAGCCATCTCTCTTGTGTCAGTAATGATTTTGGTTATGACTATGTTTTCTCGCGTTATGTTGAAGCGGTAGGCCGCGCAGGCGATGTATTGCTGGGTATTTCTACTTCTGGGAATTCTGGTAATATCATTAAAGCGATTGAAGCTGCTCGCGCTAACGGCATGAAAGTCATCACGCTTACCGGCAAAGATGGCGGTAAAATGGCGGGCTCTGCGGATATTGAAATTCGGGTTCCTCATTTCGGTTATGCTGATCGTATTCAGGAAATTCATATCAAAGCAATTCACATTTTGATTCAACTGATTGAAAAAGAAATGGTAACAGCCTGACGTGCCGGGAATGGGAGGAAGGTTATGTGCGAATTGCTCGGGATGAGTGCAAATGTGCCGACGGACATTTGCTTTAGCTTTACCGGCCTGGTGCAACGTGGTGGAGGTACTGGCCCACATAAAGATGGCTGGGGAATTACCTTCTATGAAGGTAATGGCTGTCGCACGTTTAAAGATCCGCAACCCAGTTTTAATTCCCCCATTGCTCGTTTGGTACAGGATTACCCGATAAAATCCTGTGCGGTCGTTTCCCATATCCGTCAGGCAAATCGCGGTAAGATAGCGTTAGAAAATACCCATCCATTCACTCGCGAAATGTGGGGGCGTAACTGGACTTACGCTCACAACGGCCAACTTAGGGGCTATCGTCAATTAGAAACCGGTACCTTTCGGCCCATTGGTAAGACCGACAGTGAATATGCTTTTTGCTGGCTGCTCAATCAACTGGCCAAATGCTACCCTCGTACCCCCAGCAACTGGCCGGCAGTGTTCCGCTATATTGGCACTTTATGCGAGCTGCTACGAGCGAAAGGAGTGTTTAATATGCTCCTGTCGGATGGGCGTTTTGTGATGGCGTTTTGCTCAACCAACCTCTATTGGATTACCCGTCGTGCGCCTTTTGGCAAAGCGACATTGCTGGATCAAGATGTAGAGATTGATTTCCAGCGTCAAACCACACCCCATGATGTGGTTACCGTGATTGCAACTGCGCCACTGACAGGGAATGAAACCTGGCACAAAATTGCACCAGGTGAGTTTGCGTTATTCTTTTTTGGTGAGCGCACTTGAGCTGATCAGGGCGTATTGCTTTGCTGGTGCACTGGAGACGGGGGGGCGGCTCAGCACATACTGCCTGTTGATAACAGAAACCGACGGTGGCACGCGGTTCCTGACGAAATAAGCATATCCCGGCTGCAACTGGCGCCAGAAGCTGAAATCAGATGAGTTACGGTGGCGTTGCATGTTCTGTTTTGTCATGCGGAAAGGATAGATACTGATATCCACTTTTTCCTGACCGAAGATAAATGCCGTTTGTACGTAGTTAAATATTTCGTCCATATAGGTATCGGTCATGGCGTAACAACCGATTGATTTACAAGCGCCGTGGATCATCAGATATTTCCCTGAATAGCCGTGAGATTTATCATACTCATTTGGGAAGCCAATATTGATTGCCCGATAAAATTTGCTGTTGAATTTTAAATGGCGCATATCAATAGCGTAAAAACCTTCTGGACTCTTCAGATCCCCTTCACGGCGCTTTGGCCCTAGCCCGCCTGAGAATTCACAGATGCGATAGCTTTGTACCAAATGATATTTACCTTGTAATTTGGCATATAATTCCAGAGTACGTTCTTCTTTGAAGATCTGAATATAAACTGAAGAACCGAGTAATTGTTTTTTTAGCTCTTTGGACACCGCCACCGGCCCACTGGCTGAGCTGGTAAAAGAGACCGCAGGTAAACAAATTACCATCGCAAATGTTATCGTTGCAAACATTCTCTTCGCAAACAATGGCGCAATTTTGCCCATTTATTATTCCTAATTATATTATGTAAATTGTACCACTATATCTTTTTATTTATAGGTACAGATTATCAGTCAGGAAATTTTTAGCAATATATGCTTGTATGAAATAAATACAAAATCGGTAAAAGTGAATTAGTGATAAGGTTTTGCCGAGTATATATACAAATTAACCGTAATTTAATTGTGTTTGCTTGATCCAGGTCACTGCATTTGTCAGACACTGTGAGATGGAAATGCTAAAATCGTTAGCTCCTGATAACTCGCATCTGTCATGCTATTTCAGTCTATTTTATCTTCGGGCATTCAATTCGGGTATCAGTATTAATTTCCGAGATCCTTTAAGTCAGAAACCATGATGATATGATGGTTTTGTATAAACCGCCTTTTAACTGAATTGTTAATGGATCTCATCTTTATGCCGCTGTACGCTCTGGGCTTATGTGCAGCATCTGATATAACTAATAAAGTCGTTTAAACCTATGATTAAAATAAAGAAAGGACTCGACCTGCCCATCGCTGGAGCACCTGTTCAGGTGATAGAGGAGGGCCGTGCTATTCATCACGTTGCTCTACTCGGTGAAGAGTATGTCGGTATGCGGCCTTCAATGCTGGTGCGAGAAGGTGATTGGGTTAAAAAAGGCCAACCGCTGTTTGAAGACAAAAAAAATCCGGGGGTACTTTTCACCGCGCCAGCCAGTGGCAAAGTGAGTGCCATTAATCGTGGCGAGCACCGGGTATTGCAATCAGTTGTGATTGATGTTGAAGGCGATGAACAAGTTCCTTTCGAACATTTTAATGAAACTGCCCTCGATCAACTGAGCAGCGAGCAGGTACAAAGCCAACTGTTGACGTCCGGTTTATGGACTGCGTTGCGAACTCGTCCTTTCAGTAAAGCACCGGTACCTGGCAGCCGTCCGCGCGCCATTTTTGTCAGTGCAATTGATACCCAACCGTTGGCGGCCGACCCACAGGTGGTTATTGCCACCGAGTCAGCAGCTTTCAAGCACGGTTTAACCGTGCTCACACGACTGACTGAAGGTAAAGTGCATGTTTGCCATGCGCCAGGGCAGGCTATTGCCAGCCATACTCGCACTCAGGTGACTTACAATGAATTTTCTGGCCCGCATCCTGCTGGGTTGGTTGGAACTCACATTCATTTCCTTGAACCGGTCAGTCTGAACAAAATGGTTTGGCATGTCGGTTATCAGGACGTTATTGCCATCGGCAAACTGTTTACTCGTGGCGAGCTTTGGACTGATCGTATTGTCGCCCTGGCAGGCCCACAGGTAAATCAACCGGTCTTATTGCGTACCCGTTTAGGCGCCAGCTTATCTGAATTGACCGCAGGTAAGCTAAAAGTGGGGGATAACCGCATTATCTCAGGCTCGGTACTCAGTGGTACTGGATCCTCTGCCACTCATGGCTATCTTGGGCGTTTTCACTCGCAAGTGTCGGTTATCCGCGAAGGGCGAGAGAAAGAGCTATTCGGTTGGGTGATGCCAGGCCGTGACAAATACTCGATCACCCGCACCACGCTAGGTCATTTCTTCAAACGCAAGCGGTTTGCATTATCCACCGATATGCATGGCGGCGAACGCTCAATGGTGCCTATCGGTAACTACGAACGGGTGATGCCACTGGATATTCTGGCAACCCATCTGCTACGTGATCTGCTGTCTGGTGATACTGACAGTGCGCAAGCACTGGGATGCTTAGAGCTGGATGAAGAAGATTTGGCTTTGTGCACATTTGTTTGCCCCGGCAAGTACGAATACGGTCCGGTACTGCGCGACATACTGACCAAGATTGAGCAGGAAGGATAACTGATGGGCCTGAAAAATTTTCTTGAGAAAATAGAACACCACTTTGAAACAGGTGGCAAATTAGAGAAGTACTATCCGCTCTATGAAGCGGCGGCCACGATTTTCTATACGCAAGGTAAAGTTACCTCCGGTGCTTCTCATGTTCGCGATGCTATTGATTTAAAGCGAATGATGATTTTGGTGTGGCTGGCGGTATTCCCGGCTATGTTTTGGGGTATGTATAACGTAGGGTTACAGGCTATTCCGGCCCTGAACCAGCTTTACAGTGGCGCGGAGTTGCAACAAGTTATTGCCGGTGATTGGCATTATCGCCTGGCACAAATGTTAGGCGCATCACTGGCCACAGACGCTGGCTGGGTAAGTAAAATGGTGCTGGGTGCTGCCTATTTCCTGCCGATTTATGCGGTGGTGTTTTTGGTGGGTGGTTGCTGGGAAGTGGTCTTTTCCATTGTCCGTAAACACGAAATAAACGAAGGCTTCTTTGTTACTTCAATTCTGTTCTCCCTGATTGTGCCACCAACATTGCCATTATGGCAGGCGGCGCTGGGAATCTCTTTCGGCGTGGTTATCGGCAAAGAGATCTTCGGGGGGACTGGGCGCAATTTCCTCAACCCGGCATTGGCGGGGCGTGCTTTCCTGTTCTTTGCTTATCCGGCTCAGATATCGGGTGATTTAGTTTGGACTGCGGCGGATGGCTTTTCCGGTGCGACCCCGTTGTCACAATGGAGCGTCAACGGAAGCCACAGTTTGATTAACACCATCACCCACCAACCTATTACGTGGATGGATGCTTTCCTTGGCAATATCCCTGGTTCTATTGGTGAAGTCTCTACGCTGATGATTCTGATCGGTGGTGCCATTATTTTGTTTGGCCGCGTGGCATCCTGGCGGATTGTGGCAGGTGTGATGATCGGAATGATAGCGACTGCCTGTCTGTTTAACGGGATCGGATCTACCACCAATCCATTGTTTGCCATGCCGTGGTACTGGCATTTGGTACTGGGTGGTTTTGCTTTCGGCATGATCTTCATGGCGACCGATCCGGTATCCGCATCATTTACCAATAAAGGTAAATGGTGGTATGGCGGCCTGATTGGTGCGATGTGTGTGTTAATCCGCGTCGTTAATCCAGCTTATCCGGAAGGCATGATGCTGGCGATTCTGTTCGCCAATTTGTTTGCGCCACTGTTTGATTATGTGGTTGTTCAGGCCAACATCAAACGGAGGAAAGCCCGTGGCGAGTGATAAACCAAGAAATAATGACAGCATCGGCAAAACTCTGCTGGTGGTGATCGTGCTGTGTCTGGTGTGTTCCGTGGTCGTTGCCGGTGCCGCTGTAGGCCTGAAAGCCAGGCAGCAGGAACAACGCCTGCTGGATAAGCAACGCAATATTCTGGCGGTGGTAGGTTTGCTGCAACCAAGAATGCCAACAGAAGATGTACAGCGAGAATTTGCAACGCGAATTGAACCACGCCTGCTTGATTTGCAACGCGGTGAGTTTATTCAACAAGATCCAGCAACCTTTGATCGAACTCAGGCATTGCGTGATAACCAAATGAGTATTGCGCTGACCCCTGCGCAGGATATCGCTGGTATCCGCCGTCGTGCCAACGTGGTTGAAATCTATTTGGTGCGCGGTGAAAGTGGGCAAATCAACAAGATAGTTCTCCCTATTTATGGTTCTGGCTTGTGGTCGATGATGTATGCCTTTGTAGCGATTGATACCGATGGTAAAACGGTGCGTGGCATCACCTATTATGATCAAGGCGAAACGCCGGGGCTGGGGGGAGAGGTTGAAAACCCCAACTGGCGTAACCAATGGATCGGTAAACGGTTATTTGACGAACAAGGGCAACCGGCTATTCGTATCGTTAAAGGGCGTGCACCTGAGGGCGATCCCCATGCAATTGATGGTTTGTCTGGGGCGACGCTGACCTCCAATGGAGTGCAAAACAGCTTTGATTTCTGGCTTGGTGAAAACGGCTTTGGTCCGTTCCTGAAAAAAGTACGCGAAGGAGCGTTAAAAAATGGCTGATACCAAAGAAATTAAGCGGGTTTTATTCGGTCCGCTATTTGATAACAATCCGATCGCATTACAGATCCTTGGGGTGTGTTCTGCACTGGC
>JBEGTQ010000095.1:0-8739 GCA_041179305.1 Pseudomonadota bacterium
TTTTTCACTGGGGCTGTTTGCTTACAAAACGGACATTTTACATCAACCTTAGCCATCAGAATCCCTTTGATAAAAACGGGGAGTTTATCTGATGATCACCGGATTGAATACGTGACCCAAATATCGATAATTTTACGCCATCAACCACCCGTAACCAGAGCAGAGCCGTTACCACATACACGCCACCGTAGGCTGCATAAACACGCCCACTGGCAGCAGGATGCAGGGTTAGTAGCCAGACAAACAGGGCTAAACTGATGGCTGCGGGCAGCAACAATCCTATTGTTCCACCTTTACGTAACCAGAGATAGGGCAAGAAACAACCGATTATTTCGGCCAGTGCGGTGAAAAAAAACAGAAATAATATTTTTAACATTGTGATGCTCTTTATATCGCCCAGCGTGTATTGGCCTGATGCCCGACCTGAATATTAACATTACGTTACTTTACATATTATCAGTATGGTTGTTGCTGGCTGGTTTATCTGCCTACAGCGATGATATAATCACCTATCGCTGATAGCGTGTCAGTAAACCACATGATGATTGAATATCACCGACTTATAAAGGACTAAACACCATGAAAAGAAATAGCCTGCCACGCTTGATACGCGGGTTTCTGTCAGCAATAATACTGATGTTGCCACTGGCGTACCTTACTCCTGCACTGGCACAATCGGCAACCTGCACGCAGGGTAGCACCTGTGTTTCAGTAGGCCGCAGTAATGATCCGCTGTCAAAGGAGCAAGCACGCCAAAACCAACAGCAATGGGATGAAACTCACCGCCTGCGTACCAAAGTTAACACTCGGGCGGAAAAGGATTTTGATAAATTTGACCGCGCTGAAGATGCAAAAGATAAGTGTGATAGCAGTCAAAATTTAAACGCCTATTGGGAATCGAATACTCAGCGTTGTCTGGATCGTTCATCCGGGCGCCAAATTAAGCCATAACTGTTTGCTATCATCAAGATTTTATTGAGGTTTTAGCAAAACTGACGATGCTTTAAACCCTACGCATCCACACAAGGATTATTTGATGAAAAAAACGTTTATTATCAGCATGTTGCTATTTTCTCTGGCACCTTTAGCTGCATCGGCAGCTTGTGAAAGTGTAAAAGCAGAAATCGCACAGAAGATTATAAATAATGGTGTGCCTGAATCTGGTTTTAAACTGGATATTGTCCCTAATGATCAAGTTCAACAAGCTGGCGGTCAGGTGGTTGGTCATTGTGATAATGATACTCAAAAGATTGTTTATACCCGTATTACTGACAGTGAATAATACTACTTTCTCATCATGACGTACTTTTTTTATTTAGTATGTCATTTATATGCCTGTCGCCCTGCATCTTGAAGGGCGGCAGATATAATACTTTAGCCTTGCAGTTATTTCCCCCGTACTTCCTGATATTCAGTTTCTTTTATCAAGTGGCCGTCGTAATTCCCACGCAATTTTAGTGATGCTGGCGGAGGCTAACTGCGTCCTTTTGGATCGTTCAATACCAGATATCCGGCCAAAAATATTAACCGGCCGATAAACGCACCCTATCTTCTGGCTAGGCTGGTGTTGTTGGCTTTATTGATGTATTAGTGTTGATCAGCGATTACACCAGTTGTCGTAAACGGCAAGAATTTAACCTTAAATTTTCTATAACCGTCTATTATTAAGATGAAGCATTTCCTTAATTTATGTAATGTCAGGAGACACTATGACAAGTCACTTTCTTACTCTTTGGGACATATTGGCGACCACATTTTCCATTTTCTTTTTTATCGCTTATTTGTTGATTCTATTTCAAGTGATTTCTGATTTGTTCAGAGACCATGAGTTGAATGGCGTCTACAAAGCTATATGGATTATATTCTTGCTATTTATCCCCCTACTCACCTCCCTTTTATATCTTGTTATCCGAGGTAAAGGCATGGCGCAACGCTATCGGGCAACGGTGGAAAAATCGGTTGCTAACACTAATGACTATATTCGTCAGGTCGCGGGTAAATCGCCAGCGGAACATATTTCTGACGCAAAAAAATTATTGAATGAAGGAACGATCACTGAAAGCGAGTACCAACAACTAAAAGCTAAAGCATTGGCTTAATTTTGAAGATGAAAGCTAAATGTCAATGAATACGGCATTTAGTTCTAACAATCCGTTGGCCGCTATTATATGGCGCTCAGTATCGGATACAGTACTACATACAAAAGGATCGTGTCTGATGAAAAAATCATTTATTATCGTCACCGTCGTTTTCACGTTGGGGCTGGCAACGTCATTTGCATCCGATAAGACAAAAAGTGCTAATGACGCGATCGCGCCACTTATGCAGGAACTACTTAAATATCAACATGCTGAAAATGCACATTTCGATGAGACAGTTCTTCTTTTTATCCTGATTGATAGATTATTTTATTAAAATTCACACTGTTCTTTCATGGTGCTTGTTTTAATAAAAGAGCATAATGTATGTTGTAACTAAAATTACCATCATAAGATAACAGAATGAATAAATATGATTTAATAGAAAGAATGAATCGTATGTTTACTGCACTGGAAATGGCATTGCAGCACCTTCACCAGCGACTTAATGCGCTGCCCCTACTCGCTGCCCGCGTGTTTTTGTTACCTGAAATTGAAAAAGGTACCGAACATCAGCCAATTGAGAAGATTGCTGTTACAGCAACAGTGGGTGATGAAGCAAGGAAACGAGGGTTACAACATTACCAACGGTTGTTTATTCATCACCAGGGGCAGAATACGAGTAGCAAAGCCGCCCTGCGCTTGCCTGGTGTACTTTGTTTCTCTGTGACCGACAAACAATTGGGGCAATGTGAGAATACCATTTATCAAATCAATCAGTTGAAAGCTGAACTGGAACATATCATTACCATTGAGTCCGGCTTACCAAGTGAGCAACGTTTCGAGTTTGTTCATACCCATTTGCACGGGCTGATTACGTTAAATACTTACCGTACTATTACCGCACTAATCAATCCGAGCTCAGTGCGTTTCGGGTGGGCCAACAAACATATAATTAAAAATGTCACCCGTGAGGATATATTGATTCAATTGAATAAAAGCCTAAACACCGGGCGAGCGGTGCCACCTTTTAGCCGTGAACAGTGGATGGAGTTAATTAGCTTAGAAATTAATGACGTGCAGCGCTTACCTGAAAATACCCGCCTGAAAATTAAACGCCCGGTAAAAGTGCAGCCCATTGCCCGTGTTTGGTATCAAGAGCAGCAAAAACAAGTGCAACACCCCTGCCCTGTGCCCTTAATTGCCTTTTGTCAGTCACAATCTGATATAGAACTGCCCAAGTTAGGCGAGTTAACCGATTATGACGTTAACCAGATTAAGCATAAATATAAGCCGGATGCCAGGCCGCTAAGTTTGTTGGTGCCAAGGTTACATTTGTATGTTGAAAGGAGGTAAAAAAGCCAGGCATCACCATCATACCCGGCGTTATTTATTGCAACGGTGATTATTTCATACTTCCAACCATATCTTCCGGCCTGACCCATTGATCAAACTGAGCATCCGTCAGATAACCTAACTTCAAAGCTGCTGCTTTTAAGGTCAATCCTTCTTTATGGGCTTTTTTGGCAATTTCAGCCGCTTTGTCATAACCAATGTGAGTATTCAACGCAGTAACCAACATCAGTGATTCATTCAGTAATTGCGTTATACGATCACGATTGGGCTCAATACCTACCGCGCAATGCACATTAAAACCTCGCATACCATCAGCCAGTAAACGAACTGATTGCAGGAAGTTATGAATAATCAATGGACGGAAGACGTTCAATTCAAAGTTACCAGACGCGCCACCAATATTGGTGGCCACATCGTTCCCCATCACCTGGGCGCACAGCATGGTCATCGCTTCACATTGTGTCGGGTTAACTTTACCCGGCATGATGGAGCTGCCGGGTTCATTTTCCGGAATCGATATTTCGCCGATGCCACAACGCGGGCCGGAAGATAACCAACGCACATCGTTAGTGATTTTCATCAGTGAAGCCGCCAGACCTTTTAATGCGCCGTGACTGTGAACCAAAGCATCACATGCGCCTAATGCTTCAAATTTATTGGGTGCCGTTATAAAAGGTTGTTTGGTTAATTTGGCAATTTCTTTTGCTACCCGCACAGCATATTCTGGATGAGTATTCAGGCCAGTTCCCACGGCGGTGCCGCCCAGAGCGAGTTCATACAGATGAGGAATCGTCGCTTCAATATGCTGAACACTGTGGGACAGCATCGCCGCCCAGCCTGAGATTTCCTGCCCTAAAGTCAATGGCGTTGCATCTTGCAAATGAGTGCGGCCAATTTTTACAATATCGCGATAAGCTTTAGCTTTATCTGCCAACGTCTTTTGTAATACGGCCAGTTCCGGCAATAAATGTTCACGTAACCCAATAACAGCCGCAATATGCATTGCTGTCGGAAATACATCATTTGAGCTTTGGCTTTTATTAACATCATCATTGGGATGAACCAAACGGTTATTCCCCCGCTCGCCACCCAATAGCTCACTGGCGCGGTTCGCCAAAACCTCATTCATGTTCATATTGGTTTGAGTGCCAGATCCGGTTTGCCAGATGGAAAGTGGAAACTCACCCGGATGGCAATCATCCAGCACTTCGTCAGCCGCCCGCATAATCGCGGTTGCCCGCTCAGCCGGCAACAACCCAAGATCCCAATTAACCTGCGCCGCCGCCCGCTTGGTCAGCGCCAGTGCATGGATAAATGCTGCCGGCATTTTCTCTTGAGAAATACAAAAATGCGCCAATGAACGCTGAGTTTGAGCTCCCCATAATTGATTTTCCGGTACATCAATTGGCCCCATAGAATCTTTTTCGCTGCGGGTAGTCACCATTACTGTCTCCTTTAGAACAGAAAATTGCGGTATGATGCGCCAGTTTTACTGGCAGAAGATGGCTATAATGGCATATACCCCACAGAAATTCACTTCCACTAAATTTGGCAGCCTGAGCCTATATCCGTATACTCACTACCACCATTTATTTCAGCGCATCCAAGCCAACCCTATGATATATTTTACTTATTTCAGCTAGCAGGAAGTCAACATGCAAAAAATGAGGAATACAGTACAAAACTATGCTTGGGGCAGCACCCGAGCGTTGACTGATCTTTACGGTATTCCTAATCCTCAAGGGAAACCGATGGCTGAACTGTGGATGGGCGCTCATCCAAAAAGCAGTTCGCAGGTCAGCGATGCTAATGGCCAGTGGCATTCATTGCATGATGTGATCAAGCAAGATCCTAATACCAATCTTGGGAACGATACCTTCCAACGTTTTGGCGAATTACCTTTCTTGTTCAAAGTACTTTGTGCTGCCCAACCACTATCGATTCAGGTTCATCCAGGCAAGGCTGCTGCTGAGATTGGTTTTGCCAAAGAGAATAAAGCGAATATCCCGCTGGATGCTGCTGAACGTAATTATAAAGATGATAATCATAAGCCCGAGTTGGTTTATGCCATCACCCCATTTCAGGCCATGAATGGGTTCCGCACATGGGAAGACATCCAGGCACTATTGCAGCCGTTGTCTGCCGCCCACCCTGATATCACTGCCTTCCTGTGCGAACCAGACACCCGGCATTTAGCAACACTGTTCGCCAGTTTGCTCACCATGCAGGGCAGATCGAAAGCGCTGGCGCTTAGCACTCTAAAAGCCGCACTCAATGACCAATCAGGTGAGCCGTGGGACACGGTTCGCCGCATTTCGCGTTTCTATCCTGATGACAGCGGCTTATTCTCGCCCTTGCTGTTAAACGTGATAACATTGCAACCGGGCGAAGCCATGTTCTTGTATGCCGAAACACCGCATGCCTATCTCAATGGTGTCGCTCTGGAAGTGATGGCAAATTCAGATAACGTGTTACGCGCTGGATTAACCTCTAAATTCATCGACATTCCTGAACTGATGGCCAATCTGCAATTTATTCCCAAACCGGCCGCTACCTTGCTTACCACGCCAGAACCACGTGGTAACGAACTTGTGTTCCCGATCCCGGTGGATGATTTTGCCTTCTCGCTCCATGGATTGACTATCGAACCGCAAATTCTGGTTCAACACAGTGCCGCTATAATATTCTGTATGCAGGGTCGAACCGTGTTAAAGCAAAATTATCAGGAAATTACGCTGCAACCAGGTGAGTCGTGTTTTATCCCCGCGAATGAATCACCTGTCTCGGTATATGGCGTGGGTTCAATGGCTCGTGTTTACAACTAAAAGTGAACAAAACGGGTGAATTTGTTGTCCATTCCCCCAGCGACGTTAAAGGCGAAGGGATAAGCTATATTGATTTAGGGATTACCTTTTGATGGTATTCTCTTTGTTGGGTGGTAAGTCTTAGTACCGCGTTCAACACAGTAAATTTGGTGTATTAAAAAAAGGATGAACAGAACAATGAAAAAATCGTTAGTGGCAGTCAGTGTGATAGTGATGCTTGGCGCAGCATGGACTGGAGCCTCATGGTATACGGGTAAACTGATTGAACAACGCATGAGCGCGCTGGTAAATAACGCTAACGGACAGATTAGAACGTTGTTACCGAAAGCAGGCGTGAAATTAACTTATAAAGACTACCAACGTGGCTTGTTCAGCAGTCAGGTTCGCTATATTCTGCAAGCAGATAGCAGCGTAACCGGCGAAACCGCGTTAAAAAACGGTGATGAAATAGTATTTATTGAGACTATCGATCACGGCCCATTCCCATTAGCTCAGCTAAAAAAGTTCAATCTAGTCCCAAGCATGGCCTCCGTCCACACCGAACTGGCGAATACGCCGGTACTGAAGACGCTGTTTGAAATGACAAAAGGCAAGTCACCGTTCACTGCTGACTCACGTATTTCTTACCGTGCTGATACCTCTTCCACCATTAATTTTATTCCGATCGACTATCAACAAAATACCATCAGTATGAAATTCTCTGGCGCCACCATTGATGCTGATGTTTCTGGTGATATGCGTAATGTGCAGGTGAGAGGCAACAGCGACAACATTGTGTTCATCAAAAAAAATCAGTGGGATCAACAGGAACAATTCAGCGTTCAAGGCCTGGTGCTGAAAAGCGATAGCAAAATGGGTAAATTTGATCTCAGCATGGGTGACCAGCAACTTGCTATCAGGCAGGTTGGTTTCAGTATCGACGGCAAAGAGATGGCAACACTGGTTGGCTTTAATCTTAATACTCAGTTAGGCGAAACCGATAAAAACCTGAATGGCAAACTGGCCTACACCCTTGATGCATTAAAAATTCAGGGTAATGACTTCGGTTCCGGCAAGTTGGTCTTTGCCTTTGACAAGCTTGATGGCCAAAGCCTGAAGCAGTTCACCAGCACCTATAACCAGCAGATGCTGAAAGCAGTTCAGGCTGGTGAAAATCTGGACACAGAAGCCTACCAACAACAAATGGCCGATATGTTGATTGCCAACCTCCCTGTCCTGCTAAAAGGCAACCCGACCTTGAGCATTGCACCACTGAGCTGGAAAAATGCCAAAGGAGAAAGTTCATTTGCCCTGAATATTGACTTGATGGATCCAACACAAACCAAATCAACAGTTGAGGGGCTGGCACAGTCGGTAAAGAAAGTTGACGCGACCCTAACCATTCCGATGGCAATGGCAACCGAACTGACCACACAGGTTGCGCGTCTACAAGGTTATAGCATTGAAGAAGCGCAGAAGCTGGCACAACAGCAAATTCAGGGCATTGCTGCTATGGGCCAGATGTTCAAACTGAGCACCACCAAAGATGACGTTATCAGTAGCAGCTTCCATTTTGCTGATAATCATGTTGATTTGAACGGTCAGAAAATGTCGCTGCAAGAATTTATCGGCCTGTTTGGTATCTTTGGCAGTGCACCGGCAGAGGAAAGTACCAGCAATGTGCCGGAAGAAACGCCTGGAGAACCCACACCAGCGATCCCGGTACAATAAGTTTCACAAGTATTTTTAGTAAAAAAATAGAAAACGGAGCCAGATAGCGCCGTCTTCTATTTTTGCATTTGAGTTTGGCTTGTATGATAAAGCTTAAGGTTATGCTGATAACACTCAGTGTACATCAGAAAGTTGACCCTTACTTATTACTCTTACCAATAACGAATTGGACACCTAATGACATTTAAAAAATATATATTCTTAGTTTCCACTCTTGTTATTTCACTTGGTAGTCAGGCGGCTCAAGTGAAATTGATTAGCAATCAGGATGACAGTGATAAATATCGGAATAGCCAAGGTGGCCAAGGTGGCCAAGGTGGCCAAGGTGGCCAAGATGGTCAAGATGGCAAAGATGGTCAAGATGGCAAAGATGGCAAAGATGGTCAAGATGGCCAAGACGGCCGATCAGCTCATTAACTTGAGATCGGCCCTGCGCTGCTGCTTTTGTTCTTGATAGAAGTTTTCGTGCGATCCTAAAATTAACAGGTAAAGCTCAATTTTATCTTCCACCCAGCCATACCCCAGTAAAGTAAGCTGGTTATTGAGCTGAAATTTATGAACCCGGAGATAACTAAGATCCCCTTTCTTCTGCTCACCTGTCGCAGGATTTTGGATAATCTTTTCGATTTCATCTTCCACTACAACCAAGTGAGCCGCGGGCAGTTTTTCTAATGCTTTGGTGAATCGACGGGTTTCATAAACATCAATATCATTTTCGTGTTGTCCTTCTGACATAGCGCGTAACCTTATGGTTATCAACTTCGCTTTGC
>JBEGTQ010000096.1:0-8817 GCA_041179305.1 Pseudomonadota bacterium
GTAGAGATGAGTAATAACGAGCCATATTAATCACACATACCACACACAAAGCCCAAAAAAGCGCAACGGTACTGATCATAATCATCCTCCCTGCGACATCATACACATTGGTCACTCACCTAAACCCGTGCGCCATCGCTGACTCTAGCTGATATAAAACACTCAAGGGCTTAAAACTACCCCTATCATTTGCTTTTCTAATAATGGATCGACACGCATTTAACCGATACACCATCCGAACATGCAGGACTCCCTTTATGAGTGTAGGAAATGAAATGGAAAATAGCCTGATAATCTCTAATTTAAGACTACTTTTCCCTTTGTAAAGTACCGATTAGCAGTCATGACTCCAAAGGGTTAATTTGATAAATTGCGTATTTTGAAAAAAGTATGGTGGATATTTATTAACAACAAACTACACCTGTTCGTAAACATGGCTTCGATAAAACAGGGGCACCTCGCTACTATCGCCAATATTGTCATCGTACTGCCCAGCTTAACTACCGCTACAATGCCCATAACCCCATGCAGCCCACCCGCCTGCAATTTGAGCGATGACGAATATCGTTATTATAGTATTCCGCGTGTTAATTAGAACTTGAATGTTAATTGGCTAATCTCACCGCGATTTGATCATCTTATTTATCGCTCTGTCTACATATTAGACACAAATTTATAATAACAATTATTTAACTTATTTAACTAATATTTTTCATTTGTGATAATTGCGATTTGATGGTAAAGAAGCATAAATAGAAATTAGACTCATTAATTATAAGAATAAAATCGTAATGATTGCTTACCTTTCAGTATATGACCCCTGGTTGAATATGAAAACGATTCTTACTATTATTATTTTATCTTTTAGTTTTTAGAGTGAAGCTACTCTGAATACTGGTTCGCAATTATCCAAGAGGCTTACATGCATCTTATCCCGCAGCGTTCCTACAAAATTGTTGGTTTCTCACCTGAAATCAGCCCGGCTTACCGACAAAAATTGTTGTCACTGGGTATGCTACCTGGATCTTTATTTAATGTCATTCGCCTTGCCCCTCTGGGTGACCCCATTCAGATAGAAACCCGTAGAGTCAGCCTGGTCGTGCGGAAAAAAGATTTAGACCTGCTCACGCTGGATCTGCAACCCTAATATTTCGGGTCAACATACCATACTCAAAAAATTTCAAGATGCAGGAAGGTAACAAGTGAGACAACCCCGAACAAATTACATAATAATTTGATTTTGTTGGTAAATTAACAGATAAAATATTTGAACACTGCTTGTAGTGGCCTCGCAGAGGCGAGGCTCAGGAATGAGCTAAATAGCGAGCGTAGGCAAACACCTGCATCTTGAAAAATGACGGGCATATTTGTTTTGGGGTTCGAGACAATCCCACTGCGCCATTTGATTTTAATTTATTGATATCACGTTGGATCATGAAAGCAATCACCATTGGCCTGATCGGCAACCCTAATGCGGGTAAAACCACACTTTTTAACCAGTTAACTGGCGCACGTCAACGTGTCGGTAATTGGGCTGGGGTCACCGTTGAGCGCAAAGAAGGCCACGTCAACACGGCACAACATCAGGTAACATTAGTCGATTTGCCGGGGACTTACTCTCTGACTACCATTTCCGAACAAACCTCGCTGGATGAGCAAATCGCCTGTCATTATATCCTGAGTGGTGAAGCAGATCTGCTGATCAACGTGATTGATGCCGTCAATTTGGAGCGCAACCTCTATTTGACGCTGCAACTGTTAGAACTGGGTATCCCTTGTATCATCGCACTGAATATGTTGGATATTGCCAAAAACCAACATATTGACATTGATATCAAAGCGTTATCTCAACAACTGGACTGCCCGGTTATCCCACTGGTTTCCACCCGTGGACAAGGTATCACTGAATTAAAAAAGAGTATTGATGAGTTCCAACCCGCCACTTTCAGAGCGCTGGTCAACTACCCACCGGCGCTGCTCACCGAAGTCGAAAAGCTAGTGCAGGCAATGCCTGAATCATGGCCCGTTCAACAGCGCCGCTGGCTGGCGCTGCAAATTCTGGAAGGCGATATTTACAGCCTGGCACGAGCCGGTGTAGCGCCATCAATAGTCGAACAAGCCCGACAACAACTGCGTGAATCTCAACACGAAGATCCTGAACTGGTTATCGCCGATGCACGATACCAAAGTATTGCCCACATCTGCGATGCAGTCGGTAACTCGCAACAGGCCGAACCAAACCGCCTGACGCACGTACTGGATAAGCTGATCCTTAACCGTTGGCTAGGCGTGCCAATATTCCTGGTCGTGATGTATTTGATGTTTGTATTAGCTATCAATATTGGTGGTGCGCTACAACCGATCTTTGATATCGGTTCCTCTGCCATATTTATTCAGGGGCTGCAATGGGTCGGCTATACCTTGCACTTCCCGCAGTGGCTCACCATTTTCCTTGCACAAGGAGTCGGGGGCGGTATTAATACCGTGCTACCGCTGGTTCCACAGATTGGCATGATGTATCTGTTTCTCTCATTCCTTGAGGACTCCGGCTATATGGCACGTGCCGCTTTCGTTATGGATCGCCTGATGCAAGCGTTGGGATTACCGGGCAAATCATTTGTGCCACTGATTGTCGGCTTCGGCTGTAACGTGCCTTCCATCATGGGAGCACGAACGCTGGATGCGCAGCGTGAGCGGCTAATTACCATCATGATGGCACCCTTTATGTCTTGCGGTGCGCGGTTGGCTATCTTTGCTGTATTCGCCGCGGCCTTCTTCGGTCAGGATGGAGCCAGCATCGTCTTTTCTCTTTATCTGCTCGGCATTATGGTGGCAATCCTCACCGGCCTGATGCTGAAATACACCATTATGCGCGGTGAAGCCTCCCCCTTTGTGATGGAACTGCCCGTCTACCATGTACCTCACCTGAAAAGCTTGTTACTGCAAGCCTGGCAACGTTTGAAAGGTTTTGTGTTACGGGCCGGGAAAGTGATCGTGATCGCCAGTATCTTCATTGGTGGCCTGAATAGTTTCTCTTTCAGCGGTAAAGCTGTGGATAGCATCAATGACTCCGCACTGGCCTCAGTCAGTAAAGTGCTGACCCCTTTACTGACGCCAATGGGGGTTCATGCGGATAATTGGCAGGCTACCGTCGGGCTGGTGACCGGCGCTATGGCAAAAGAAGTGGTGGTTGGGACGCTGAACACACTCTATACCGCCGAGCAGATAAAAAATGAACCCTTTGATGCCGAAAACTTCAATCTACTGGATGAGCTATCCGGTGCAGTGCATACCACCTGGCAGGGCTTAAAAGACACCTTTAGTCTCAGCGTATTAGCCAATCCGATTGAAGCCAGTAAAGGCGATGGTGAGATGGCGACCGGCTCAATGGGCATCATGAGCAGTAAATTCGGCTCCAGTATTTCGGCTTACAGCTATCTGATATTTGTGCTGCTGTATGTGCCTTGTGTCTCGGTCATGGGGGCGATTGCGCGCGAAACTAGCCGGAGCTGGATGATCTTCTCGATCCTGTGGGGACTGAATGTCGCTTATTCACTCGCAACACTGTTCTACCAGGCAGCCACTTTCCGCGATCATCCACAGCAAAGCCTGAGCATTATTGCGTTGGTGCTCGTGATTAATGCGCTCATTCTGTTTGGATTACGCCGCGCTCGCAGTCGGGTTACCATCAGATTACAGAGCAGTGAACCTGCCAGTTGCTGTCAAAGCTCAGGCAATAACTGCCACTGATTCAATATCAATCCGGAGGTGTGATGGCCAGCCTACTACAATTACGCGATGCAATTGCCCTCAGTGGTAGTGTTCGCGCCAGCCAGCTCAGCCAACAGCTAGCAACACCTTTACCGCTGATTGAGGCGATGCTGGAAAAACTCACGGCGATGGGCAAGATTGAACGTATTGAACAGGATAACAGCGGGTGCCTGACCGGCAGTTGTCGGCGTTGCCCGGAAGGGAGTAGCCAGTGTAACACGGTGATTTATCAGTTAAAAAATCATCATTAAAGCCAGGAAAAGGTGCCTCAGTCACTTACTCAAGTAAGTGACTGAGGTGAGTAAAGGCAGCCAATACCCCCCGCATCTTGAAGGACGATGGGTATAAATCTAACTGGCTTATTTTTGCAGTATTTTCCTGTGGCGGGCAGTTGCGCCAGAGCGCATTAAATACCAAGTGCTACATGTTATTTTGTTGCGAAAAATCTAAAATTAGTTTTGTAAAATCATCAGGATGAGAAATAAATGGCGCATGACCTGCCGCTTTCATCATCACCGATTGAGTGTGTGGCCAGCCGTGATCTAATAAAGCGGCAATTTTACGTGGTACCAAGCCATCCAGATAACCATAAATACGCATAAAAGGCAGCGTGCAATCAGACAACTCCACACGTAAATCCGCAGTTCGCAGGATTTCCAATCCACCGTTTAGCACGTCTGCTTCTGGCATTTGATGTTTTAAAATAACCGCTTTCAACCAGCGTGCATCTTGCCGCGCACTTTCCGTACCCAGCGTTTGCAGTGCCAGAAAACGTTCTACCGTGCGCTGAAAGTCTTCACTGAGTTGCTGCTGGAACCCTGCCAACACTTCCGGTCTGATACCGGGCCATTCACCATGAGCGGCAAAACACGGTGAAGATGAAACAGTAATTAGCCCGCGAACACGCACCGGATAGTTCAATGCAATTTGGCTAGCCACCAGTCCGCCCATTGACCAGCCAAGCCACAATGCCTGTAACGGAGCCTGCTCTAAAACTATTCTTGCCATATCAGCCAATGACATTGAGCCAAAATTTCTGCTGCGCCCGTAGCCGGGAAGATCGACTAAATGCAGACGAAAATGCGGGGCGAGTCGATCAATTATGCAACGCCAGACCTCGCTGCTCAGCCCCCATCCGTGCAGCAACACAAGATCGCAATCACCTTTCCCACAGGTGTACCAATAAAGCTGTTTCATACGTTAATATCCTATCACCTTAATCCTGTGCCGCCGCCGTGCTAACGGCCTTGTCTGATTAAATTGTTTACATCTATACCCAACAAACGTGGAGTTACAGCCCGGCAAGTCGGTCTTAAACCGATTTGAACAGCACTTATGTTAGCCCACAGAGTGAGCTTCAAGGATGAGACTCATTAACCCCGATAATCTCACTCAAGTAAGTTATTCGGGTGACAAATCCGCGCGGAGCAGATTTGAACGCTGCTTGCTGCGGCTTCAAGTACCAACGGTATATTTATCAAGGAAAATATATATGCTAACAATCATCAGCCGGTGTTGGCTATGCCAGCAACCTTTATACCATTACCTGCACGGCATATGTTGTTATTGCAGACGTCACTTACCCGATTTACCGCTCTGCTGCCCCCGTTGCGGTTTACTCAGCGGCCACAAAGTCTTACCTTGTGGCCGCTGCCTGAACAAGTCACCCCGTTGGCTAAGCATCACCTTTGTCGGTGATTATGCTCCACCACTGAGTGGGCTGATAAAGAAACTTAAATATGATGGCATGGTGCAATTGGCACCGGTATTGGCACGTTTGCTGCTGCTACGCTGGCTTGATGCCTGGCGTGCGGGCAGCGTTATCCGCCCACAACAAATTATCAGTGTACCCCTGCATTATTGGCGCTGCTGGCGGCGTGGCTATAACCAAACTGACCTGCTGGCACGCCCATTAGCTCACTGGCTTGGGTGTCATTATAACAACAAGACATTACAACGAATACGCGCCACACCGCCACAACAGCAATTGAAAGCTCCTGCACGGCGCAAAAATCTGCGCGGAATATTTCGTTGCACTGAATCTGTTCGAGGCCAGCATATTGCTCTGCTTGATGATGTAATGACCACGGGCAGTACGCTGAATGAAATTGCCAATCTGCTCTGGGCACAAGGGATAGCGTCATTGCAGGTTTGGTGTATCTGCCGAACCTTGTAGTCACCCTCAAAATGGGCGTATTATAACCGAAAGAGTAATCAACTATTGGGCAGATGCCATGATCACAATAACAGACGCAGCACAATCTCATTTTGCCAAACTGTTGGAAAATCAAGAAGAAAACACCCAAATCCGTGTATTCGTTATCAACCCCGGCACGCCAACCGCTGAATGCGGTGTGTCTTATTGCCCGCCTGATGCAGTGGAAGCCACAGATACCGAACTAAAATTCGAGCAGTTATCAGCTTATGTTGATGAACTGAGCAAACCTTATCTGGAAGATGCCGAGATCGACTTCGTGACCGATCAGCTAGGCTCTCAGCTAACCCTGAAAGCCCCTAACGCAAAAATGCGTAAAGTGGATGACAACGCGCCGCTGATGGAGCGGGTTGAGTATGTTCTGCAATCACAAATCAACCCACAACTGGCTGACCACGGTGGTCGTGTCACACTGATGGAGGTCACCCCAGATGGCTTGGCTATTTTACAGTTTGGCGGCGGTTGTAATGGCTGTTCTATGGTCGATGTCACCCTTAAAGAAGGCATAGAGAAAGAATTGTTGCAGAAATTCCCAGAACTAAAAGGGGTCAGAGATTTGACCGAACATCAGCGCGGTGAGCACTCTTACTACTAATTATGGCTGCCCCTCGATGACTCGATCCCGAGCGGTAGCGAGGACAAGCAGCGTCTGCGCCAGGGATGGCGCGGTTCAAACCCACAGGGACGCATATTTTTACAAAGAGATACGGCGTTTTTACGATCTGCCTGTTCTCACCGTAGCCAGCACTTTATCGGTAGCCTAAAGCGTTTTCCCACCACTATCATCCCGCCGAGACATTCTTACGCCGCTTATCCAGCTCCTTTAATAAGCAATTAACTTGGTTGTCGGCAAACATTTCTTCCAGCGTTACAGTCAATTTACGTCGCCAGTTTGGGTACTCGTCGCTGGTACCAGGAATGTTAACCGGTGTTGCCATATCCAGCCAATCTTCTGGCTGCAACCCTAATAAGGCACTGGCGCTGGCCGCAATATAGCGTTGTAACCCATGATTAAGCGCCGGACTCATGGCGAGTAGTGACGCTTTATGGCCCACTGTTTTCGGCAGGCAATTATAATGATGCAGTCTCTCCAGCAAACCTTGCCTGGCATGTTCGCGATCACGATAAAGTTGTTTGAACATCTGTTGGTCAGGATATAAACCCAGTTTATTCCCCAGAGTCAAATCATCACTTTGCCAATAGCCCCGTAGCGTCGGCAGGTCATGCGTCGTAATTGTTGCCATCGCCTGCACCGGATAAGATTGTGGCGCGTGGAAAGTATTTTCACTGTCATGTTCAAAATAGAGCACTTTGTAGGAATACACGCCGCTATCACGCAGCTTGTCAACAAGCTCCACAGGCACAATACCCAGATCTTCACCTATCACCATGCATTGGTGCCGCTGACTTTCCAACGCCAATACCGCCAACAGGTCATCCAACGGGTATTTTACGTAAGCGCCCTGATCGGCAGTGTGCCCATAAGGAATCCACCACAAACGTAATAATGCCATAACATGATCGATGCGCAACGCGCCGCAACTGGTCATATTGGCACGCAGTAAATCGATAAACGGCTGATAGGCGCGTGCGGCCATAACGTGTGGGTTCATGGGCGACAGCCCCCAGTTCTGACCCAACGGCCCTAAAGTATCAGGTGGCGCACCAATCGAAGCGTTCAGGCAATATAGCTCGCGGTCACACCAGGTTTCCACGCCACCTTCAGCCACACCGACCGCCAGATCACGATACAAGCCAATCGGCATTTTCTGCGCCTGGCTGTTGCGGAAACAGCCATCAAATTGGCTGGACGCCAGCCACTGTAACCACAGATAAAAAGTCACCTCATCGGCATGCTCGCAGCAAAAATCAGTCACAGCACTGCTGTGCCCATCACGATATTTCTCCGGCCACACCGGCCAACCCCACATCATCGGGTTCTGTTCACTCAAATGAGCATGTAACGCGTCAAAAGCCGCCTGTTGATGCAGATCGTTCCCACCCTGCTCAACAAACTGGCGAAATGCCTGTACCCGTGTGTCTTTTGTTTTGCGCGCCGTGAACAGTGGAAATGCCAGACGCAGGGCGGTCAGTTTAAGCCGCATAACCTGCGGGTAATCAACCCACTCACTGGCACGGCTGGCCGCCAGCGTGGACTGTGTTTCCGGCTGATGCCACCAGACTTGAGCCGCTGCGCTGCGCTGAAACTCATCCACGCTATTTACGTCGATATAGATCACATTCAGCCAGCGCCGTGAAGAAGGGCTATAAGGGCTGGCACTTTGGGGATTAGCCGGATACAACGCATGTGTCGGATTTAACCCAATAAACGCACCGCCACGCTTCCCCACCTGTTCCAGCATCTGGTTTAAATCAGCAAAATCGCCGATACCCCAGTTATGTTCAGAACGCAGGGTATAAAGCTGAACACAGGCTCCCCACAGTTTTTTCCCTGCCAACAACGCATCTGATTCATAGCAGCGTTTCGGAGCCACAATCACCGAGCACTGCCACTGTT
Source organism: Pseudomonadota bacterium (assembly GCA_041179305.1). Lineage (GTDB taxonomy): Bacteria > Pseudomonadota > Gammaproteobacteria > Enterobacterales > Enterobacteriaceae > Yersinia. Next base: position 8,505 of record JBEGTQ010000096.1, read on the forward strand.
GCAAGCCTTGTTCCAGAGTCAAACGGTGATAACCCTGTGCTAACGATGCCGGCAATGTCAGCGTTTTTTTGGCACTAATACGTCCCTGGTGCAATTCACCCTTTTCCGTCTGCAACTGCCACTGATAATCGCCTGAACCCGTCATTAGCAACTGCATCGGGGTGCCAAAGGTAAATACTTTCACTACCGGTAAAGGTGTCATTTCTGTCTGAGGGTGATCAGCGGCGCACGCACGCCCCATAGCCGCCAACAACTGCTGTTTGGTTTCTGGCAAAATAGCCTGTGGCCTGCCATAAGCATTGATGTAATTGGC
>JBEGTQ010000097.1:0-33745 GCA_041179305.1 Pseudomonadota bacterium
GCTCTTTCTGAGTCAGATGTTTTCCCTGCATGCAAAGGGATCTCCAGTAGGGCCAGAACGGTGATTTTATCCGGGTCTAGCCAGTGGGTCACTTTGTTGCATTTCAACTGGGAATGGGGCCTTGAATGGTACGCTTGCATCACCAAGTTCTTTTACACGATCCATCGGTTCTAAACGTCTGGTCATTCCGATTTTAAATACATCTTCGCCAAAGGAACCAATATTACTAATTACATAGACATGGCCAGCACGTGTTTGTTGAGCCATAGATATTGCACGTTGATTTTTTGCTTCCGCTTCTTCATATTTCTTCTGTAGCTCATCTAACTGTTGTTGTAACGCTGCCCGCTGTTCATCATTTGCAGCTTGTAGATCCTTAGTCGCCTTTTCGATAGCCTGCACTATCATTTTTTCTTCTTTTTCAGCATCTTTAATAGCTTTTTCATACTCCTTACGGGCTTTTTCTTCTTCCCTTAACTGTTCTTTAATTCTTCTTTGCTCTTCTTTTTCTTCTACAAGAATTTCATTTACAGCCACTGCCCATCGAAGTTCATTTAATCTTGCTTGCAAAAAAGTATCTGTTATTTTTGCATCTCTGAATGCACCGCCATTAAAATTAACAAGCGAAAATGCATCTCTTATTTCTTGTGATAATTTGCCATAATTGTTGTGTCGGACTTTTGCAAGCACAGTATCGACCTTGCCATTAAAGGCATCTAGTACGAAGTTAATTGCCGTATTACGCCGGTTAGGCTCAACATACTGACAACTTGCAGCTTTATCTGCGCGCATCAAGGTTCTGGTTAGTTCTCTCGCCTTTTTCAACTCATTACCAGCATCTTTAAATGAATATTTTTCTGCTAATTCATCTAATAAGCTTCTATTTGGAATAATCCACTCATCTCCATAGCCTTTTATTTTATTTTTCATTGCATTGGCTACTGACTCATATTTTTCAGCGAACTCTTTAGCCTCGTACGCCGAACCTGCTATTTCTTTAGCTCTTTCTTCAGCATTATTCATTAAGCTAACTACATTATCATTAGCATTGCGGATAATTTCTTCAGCTTTTGCATAGGCTTCATCTAACTTCTCTTTTGCTTTAAGGCGTGTTTCACGAACTTCGCGAGTAATTGCTATCGCCTCTTCGCGCGCATTGCCCAGAGCCATTTTAGCTTGATTATCAGCATTAATAATCGTCATTTCAGAACGTTTATTTGCTTCATTAATTATCTTTGATGACTTGTTATAAGTATCATGAAGTAGTTTTTTAACCTATTCCATTGCATCTGAAATTATTTTATCTGCAAGTAATTCCGCATTATACGTCTCGGTATATTTCCATAGAGGCGCTGTTTTTTCCTCTAACTCTGTATACTTATTATGTGAGGATGTCAGTTCACTTTTAAGGTTTTCGATTTCTGATTTTATCTTTTTTTCATCACTTCTAAGTTGCTTGAGTAATTTCTGTTTTTTTATTACCAAATAAAACAGATATGGACTAACCACCCCTAAAACAATAAGTACAAATTCCATTAACTCAACCTCCCATATTGTTAGTTACTGTCCGACTTCAATTGTGGTTTTGAATGCGCGAACGAATCGCCAACCGCCTGTATGTTTAGCTTTGCCGCCTCATCCATAGCGCGGTAATTTTCAACTAATTTTTGTTCCTCAACAGTTATGTCAGGCCTCGGAGTTCTCATACCAGTGACAACACCCGTAGACACAATGTAGTCATTTCGTAGTCACTTTGCTGCCACTTACCAAATTTCAGGCACAAAAAAACCGCCTCTTGGCGGTTAACAGTTGTTCGTAACATTTTGTTTTAATTATCTATTTTACTAATGGTGCCCGGGGCGGGACTTGAACCCGCACAGCCATAAGCCGAGGGATTTTAAATCCCTTGTGTCTACCGATTTCACCACCCGGGCTTTGTAAAACTGGAGGCGCGTCCCGGAGTCGAACCGAGGTTGACGGATTTGCAATCCGTAGCATGGCCACTCTGCCAACGCGCCTTATTGTTCTTTACTTTTATAAGTGAGGATTGCTAATTGCTAATTCACTAGTTTGGAGCGGGAAACGAGACTCGAACTCGCGACCCCGACCTTGGCAAGGTCGTGCTCTACCAACTGAGCTATTCCCGCGCAATATCAGAACTTACTGATTTTTTTGCTATCTTTTGGCATTTCATTGCCTCTGCCTGATGCGGTGCATTCTACTTACCTGACGCAATGAGTCAATAAAATTTTCTGGCTAATCCGTTCGTTTGCTGCTTTTTACGTCGCTTCGAATCAAGGTTCGAACAAATCATTCCAGGCAGCATTCAAATATTGAAACATTGACCAGAATGTCAGCACTGCAGCGATGTAAAGCAGAACGAAACTCGCAAGCTCAATATTATGATCCGGACGCCAAAGTAACCCCACCAAAGACCCCATTTGAGCTGTCGTTTTCACTTTACCAATCCACGAAACTGCAACACTACTGCGCTTACCAATTTCAGCCATCCACTCTCTAAGGGATGAGATGATAATTTCGCGAGCAATCATCGTCGCTGCCGGCAATGTAATCCACCAGACATGGTAATGCTCGGCAACCAGCACTAGCGCAATGGCGACCATGACTTTATCAGCTACGGGGTCAAGAAAAGCACCTAAACGGGTGGTTTGTTTCCAACGGCGGGCTAAAAAACCATCAAACCAATCGGTTGCCGCTGCAAATACAAATACGATGGCGCAAACCATCGGAGCCCAGGCGAACGGCAGATAAAATGCCAGAACGAAGAACGGGATGAGTGCAACACGGAACAAGGTAAGCCAAGTCGGTATATTCAATTGCATAATGCTACGATAACTATCTGGCTGATGTGGATATTATGAGTATGGTGCAACATTAGCCTCAGTGTTTCAATGCATTGAAAATTTTTTCTGCCAATGCTTGTGAAATACTCGGCACTTTTGCAATTTCCTCGACGCTTGCGTTCAGTAAAGGTTGCAGTCCCCCCATATACTTCAGCAAGATTTGCCGCCGTTTAGGGCCAACCCCTTCTATCATTTCTAATGCACTGGTATTTTTCACTTTCGAACGGCGCTGCCGGTGCCCGGTTATTGCGTGATTATGAGAGTCATCACGAATATGCTGAATTAAATGCAGCGCAGGTGAGTCAGATGGTAATGAAAATCCTTCACCCTCTGCTGCCAGAAACAATGTTTCCAGCCCCGCTTTACGGTCACTGCCTTTCGCCACCCCTACTAATAGTGGTTTTTGTTTATCCCACGGAACATTGAGTGAGCTAAAAACATCAAAAGCTTGAGACAAATGCCCTTTCCCGCCGTCAATAAAAATAACATCTGGAATTTTGCTGTCGTCTGACACTTTACCATATCGACGCTTAAGTGCCTGAGACATAGCAGCATAATCATCACCTGGAATGATTCCACTAATATTGTAGCGCCTATATTCAGAACGTACAGGACCATTAGCATCAAATACTACACAGGATGCTACTGTTTGCTCACCCATAGTATGGCTGATATCAAAACATTCCATACGATTAATGTCATTAAGATTAAGCGTTTTAGCCAGTTCTTTCATGCGCTGATGAATCGTGGATTGTTGCGATAAATGTGTCGTAAGCGCGATTGAAGCATTGGTACGTGCAAGTTTCAGGTAACGGGCGCGATCGCCACGAGGTCGACTTTGGATCTGAATTTTCCGCCCAGACCGCTCAGAAAGTGAGGATGCTAATAGATCTTTCTCTGCTAAGGTAAAATCCAGCAGAATCTCGCCTGGCAATGTACGAACCTGACTTCCTTGCAGGTAAAACTGCCCGACAAATGTTTGAACAACTTCGCTTAATTCGGTGCCTGCAGGAATTTTAGGATAATAACTACGGCTACCTAAAACCTTTCCTTGCCTGATAAACAGGACATGAACACAGGCCAATCCCGCATCAAACGCCACCCCGATAACATCAAGATCCTCGTTATCGCCAGACACAAACTGTTGTTCAGTAACCCGCCGTACTGCCTGAATCTGATCACGAATACGTGCTGCATCTTCAAAATGCAGTAATTGGCTGGCTTCCTCCATTCGAGAAACCAACCGAGCCAAAACTTGTTGATCTTTACCCGATAGAAACAGGCAAACATAGTCCACCTGCCGTTGGTACTCTTCATCACTGACTAACCCCGCCACACATGGGCCGGAACAACGGCCAATCTGATATTGCAGGCAAGGCCGCGAACGATTGCGGTAGACACTGTTTTCACACTGCCTGACCGGAAAAAGTTTTTGCAATAATGCCAAAGTTTCGCGCACAGCATAGGAATTAGGGAATGGGCCGAAGTACTCCCCTTTTTCATGTTTTGCACCACGGTGGATAGCCAGGCGTGGATGAGTATCCGCACTTAGAAAAATAAGCGGGTAGGACTTATCGTCACGCAACAACACATTGTAACGCGGTTGATAAAGCTTGATGTAATTATGCTCAAGCAGCAGTGCTTCCGTCTCAGTATGAGTGACTGTAACGTCAATCTGAGCAATATTCTTAACTAACGTCTCGGTTTTACGACTCGCGACCTGCACACGAAAATAGCTGGTCAGGCGTTTTTTGAGATCCTTCGCTTTCCCGACATAAATAACTGTTTCCGCCGCATCGTACATGCGATAAACACCGGGCTGGCTAGTAACAGTTTTTAAAAACTCTTTAGAATCAAAACAATCAATCACTATTAGATAATGTCTCCGCATTAAACAAACCATGACGAATAGCCAAATGGGTCAGTTCAACATCACCACTAATATTAAGTTTGCTAAACATCCGGTAGCGGTAGCTGTTAACCGTTTTCGGACTCAAGTGAAGTTGTTCTGATATCTCATTTACCTTTTGGCCTTTGGTTATCATTAGCATAATTTGCAACTCACGCTCTGACAAGCAACTAAAAGGCGTTTCAGCCGGGGGTTCCAACTGACTGAGCGCCATCTGATGCGCAATATCAGAAGCAATGTAGCGTTGCCCCGAATGAACCGCACGTATAGCAGTAACTACATCTTGAGGTGCTGCGCCTTTACTGAGATAACCGCTTGCACCTGCTTGCATAACTTTTGCTGGCAAGGGATTCTCGGTATGAATGGTTAACATGATAACTTTGGTATCTGGAGAGAACCGTAAAATTTTGCGTGTTGCCTCCAGCCCGCCGATACCAGGCATATTCATATCCATTAAAACGATATCAACAACATGGCTACGGCACCACTTTACCGCATCTTCACCACACGGCATCTCGTCCGCTACTTTGATACCCTTGATATCCTCAAGAATGCGTCGGATCCCTGCGCGCACAAGTTCGTGGTCATCAACGAGAAGAACGCTAATCAAAGAAAATTCTCCAAAAATAAGGGAGTAACCTAATCACGTTTTACTTACGACAATGATATTACTTGTTTTCAGCCAAAGAATGAATACAGAATAATTGCAAATTCATATCTATATACTTTTGACTGATATTATTTTCATCATCATTTACACCCTGCACACAAAAATAGATGCATATCAATTAACTTAATAATAATAAAGGAAAATATTTTTAATAATTTTGCCAGATGCCGCATTACCCCCTCTATAAGAAATAATTATTCGCTGGAATTAAGTTAATTTTTCCGTATAAAAAACACAACATATTGATAAAAATAATGATAGGCCACCATCGGAGTAGGAATTATTCTTAATTTTACATATTGATTGCCTATCTTTTATTCACATTAAGATCTCAACTTATTTTATCAAAAAAATGTCGATATGTTTTTATGAACAAAATTAACTTTATAATGAAAATACCCACACAAAGGTCAGGATTCATGTGCTGAGACAGTCACGACACAACAACAGTTTCAATGGGTTGAGACAAAAACAAAAATTAAAATTCACGTTCATAGTATCAAAATTATCCATCACTCTATGATATGATCACAAAACTATTTGATAATGCCACGAATGTTTACTGCGATACAGGGGTTACTCTTATCACTCTGTTCGCAGTCCTGCCATCCCTCCAGGAGAGAAAATGAGTAATCCAGACTTCACCACTTCTGCTAACCCGGAAACTTTAGCAAACGAAGTTGCATGCCTGAAGGCAACAGTGACTTTACTGCTAAAAGCGATAGGACAGGCCGATGCGGGAAAAATTATCTTAAACATCGAACGTTCTATCCCTGATATTGAAGACGCTGCTCAAGCTGACGTTTTTGCCAATACCGTTGCTCAAATTAAAAATGGCTACCGTCAATAGCCGCTAAGAGACAACATGTAATATTGCCACGCTGCCACAGATAATAATTTCATTATTTTTTATTGAAATTTATTCCATCGGCAGCCTGTTTTTTTATGAGCATTCGGGATAAGAATGGGTACATAAAGCATTTCAAATAAAACTTTCCAGTCTACCACAGTTGTTTCTCATTGTCTTTAAATGACCTTATTTCATCAACGTAATATTCAGCAGCTACCTGTCTATTCAGTGAATAGTTAAAAATAAGATTGAATTCACACTTCGCTCACATAGCTTATTTAACACGGTTGCACAAAGTTGCAACATGCCTGATATTGTCAGGATTGCACCCTAACCTTCCTTATTGAGATAAAGGAGCCGGACAGTATGGGCAGTACTACAATGGGCGTAAAACTTGACGAAGCGACACGTGATCGCATCAAGGCCGCCGCAAAAAAAATTGACCGCACATCGCACTGGCTGATCAAGCAGGCTATTTTTAACTATCTGGAACGGCTGGAAAGCAGCAGTGAAATACCGGAACTTCCGCCGATTAATAGCAATATTATACAGGAAACGGACGATATTATTGGCGAAAACGCCCACCAGCCATTCCTTGATTTTGCAGAACACATTCTGTCCCAGTCCGTTATTCGTGCCGCTATCACTGCGGCCTACCGCCGCCCGGAAACTGAAGCTATTCCAATGTTGTTGCAACAAGCCCGTCTGCCGGAAGATATGGCACTGGCGACACATAAACTGGCCTATTCTCTTGCAGAAAAATTGCGTAATCAGAAGAGCGCTAATAGCCGTGCTGGCATGGTGCAAGGCTTGCTACAAGAATTCTCTCTTTCTTCACAGGAAGGCGTGGCCTTAATGTGTTTGGCTGAAGCACTATTACGCATTCCAGATAAGCCAACCCGCGATGCGCTTATCCGCGATAAAATCAGCAACGGCAACTGGCACGCCCATCTGGGCCGCAGCCCATCTATGTTTGTTAATGCTGCAACCTGGGGGCTGCTGTTTACCGGTCATCTGGTTTCTACTCATAATGAAACCAAACTCTCCAGTTCACTGAACCGTATTATCGGCAAAGGCGGTGAGCCGCTGATCCGAAAAGGCGTAGATATGGCAATGCGCCTGATGGGTGAGCAATTTGTCACCGGCGAGACCATTGTTGAAGCGTTGGCTAATGCCCGAAAACTGGAGGATATTGGGTTCCGTTACTCTTACGATATGCTGGGTGAAGCCGCACTGACGGCAGCCGACGCGCAGGCCTATCTGCTCTCCTACCAACAAGCAATTCATGCCATTGGCACAGCCTCAAATGGGCGGGGCATCTATGAAGGCCCTGGGATCTCTATCAAATTATCCGCCCTGCACCCACGCTACAGTCGCGCGCAGTATGAACGGGTAATGGATGAGCTGTATCCACGGTTGTTGTCACTGACCTTGCAAGCTCGTCAATATGATATCGGTATTAACATCGACGCAGAAGAAGCTGATCGGCTGGAAATTTCCCTCGATTTACTGGAAAAGCTCTGTTTCGAACCCAAACTGGCAGGTTGGAATGGTATTGGCTTTGTTATTCAGGCTTACCAAAAACGTTGCCCGTTTGCCATTGATGCCGTTATTGATATGGCTCAACGCAGCCGTCGCCGCATGATGATTCGCCTGGTTAAGGGGGCATACTGGGACAGCGAAATCAAACGCGCCCAAGTCGATGGGCTGGAAGGTTATTCGGTTTATACCCGCAAGGTCTATACCGATGTCTCTTATCTGGCCTGTGCCCGTAAATTACTGGCGGTACCTAACCTGATTTATCCACAATTTGCTACCCACAACGCCCATACACTATCGGCGATTTATTACCTTGCCGGCCACAATTACTACCCTGGCCAGTATGAATTCCAGTGTCTGCATGGTATGGGTGAACCTCTGTATGAACAGGTTGTCGGTAAAGTTGCCGATGGTAAACTGAATCGCCCGTGTCGTATTTACGCACCGGTGGGTACCCACGAAACTTTACTGGCTTATCTGGTGCGCCGCCTGCTTGAAAACGGCGCAAATACCTCGTTTGTCAACCGTATTGCCGATGCCACATTACCACTCAATGAGCTGGTAACTGATCCGGTTAGTGCGGTAGAAGCGATGGCGGTAAGCGAAGGTCAATTAGGGTTACCCCACCCGCGCATTCCGTTGCCTCGCGAGTTGTATGGCAAAGATCGATCCAACTCCGGCGGGCTTGATCTGGCAAACGAACATCGGTTGGCATCCTTGTCCAGCGCCCTGTTGACCAGTGCCAGTCAGGTATGGCGAGCCGAACCTATCATTCGCGCCGAACAGGACAGCGGCATTGCGCTTAATAATCATGTTCAACAAGCGGTGACCAACCCCGCAGAACATGGTGATATCGTCGGTTATGTCCGCGCAGCAACTGAAACTGAAGTCAGCGGTGCATTAGATGCTGCCATCAGTGCAGGCGCTATCTGGTTTGCCACGCCGCCGGTTGAACGTGCTGCCATTTTAGTTCGCGCAGCCGAACTGATGGAAAGCCAAATGCAAATACTGATGGGTATTCTGGTGCGCGAAGCCGGTAAAACCTTCAGTAATGCTATTGCAGAGGTGCGGGAAGCTGTCGATTTTCTGCATTATTACGCAGGAATGGTGCGGAATAACTTCTCGAATGATAGTCACCGCGCCCTCGGGCCAGTGGTGTGTATCAGCCCGTGGAATTTCCCACTAGCGATATTTACCGGTCAGGTTGCTGCGGCGCTGGCTGCCGGTAACAGTGTGTTGGCAAAACCCGCAGAGCAAACGCCACTGATTGCCGCGCAAGCCGTTCGTATCTTGTTGGATGCCGGGATCCCATTGGGTGTTCTGCAATTATTGCCAGGCCAAGGAGAGGCCGTTGGCGCGGCACTGGTTAATGACAGCCGGGTACGCGGTGTGATGTTTACCGGTTCGACCGAAGTCGCCGCCATTTTGCAGCGCAGTATTGCAGGCCGCCTCGATCCTCAAGGCCGCCCGACACCGCTAATTGCCGAAACCGGTGGCCTGAATGCCATGATTGTCGATTCTTCGGCGTTAACGGAACAGGTAGTGGCAGACGTTGTTGCGTCAGCTTTTGACAGCGCCGGTCAACGTTGCTCCGCGTTGCGGATTCTCTGTATTCAAGATGATGTGGCTGATCACACCCTGGAAATGTTACGTGGCGCAATGGCTGAGTGTCGTATGGGTAATCCAGAACGCTTATCTACCGATATCGGGCCGGTGATTGATGCCGACGCAAAAACCGGTATTGAGCACCATATTCAGGTAATGCGCGCTAAAGGGCGTAAGGTTTATCAGGCTGCCCGAGCCAATGATTTGGATGAAAAAGAGTGGCAGCGTGGTACTTTTATCAAACCTACATTAATTGAATTGGACAACCTTGATGAACTACAAAAAGAGATCTTTGGCCCCGTTCTGCATGTAGTGCGTTTCCAGCGCCAAAATCTTGATGCGTTAGTCGATCAAATCAACGCATCTGGTTATGGTTTGACCTTAGGCATTCACACCCGTATTGATGAAACTATCGCGCGTGTCACCGGAAAAGCAAAAGTAGGCAATATTTACGTCAATCGTAATATGGTTGGTGCTGTCGTTGGCGTACAGCCTTTTGGTGGTGAAGGTCTGTCGGGTACCGGCCCGAAAGCCGGTGGTCCGCTCTATTTGTATCGCCTTCTGTGCAGTCGCCCGGCAGATGCCGTGACCCATACGCTGACGCAACAGGATAACCAACCGGCACAGAATATTGCTGGCCATGAGGTGCTGTTGGCTGCGCATCGTGAACTGATCCTGTGGGCAGAAAAACAGCAAGATAGCGCGTTGGTTCAGCTAGCACAACGCTACGTCTCTCTGGCTCAAAGCGGGACGGTTCGGTTACTTCCCGGGCCTACCGGTGAACGTAACACCTATGCTCTGCTACCGCGTGACCGCGTGCTTTGTCTGGCTGATACGAAAGCGGATGCACTCACTCAGTTAGCTGCGGTGCTGGCAATCGGCAGTGAAGTTTTATGGCTGGAAAATGGCGTACAGAAAGAGTTGTTCCGCGAATTACCTAAGGCGGTGCAATCACGCATTACCCTGACCAATGAGTGGCAAGCGGCCAATATCAGTTTTGACGCTGCTATCTATCATGGTGATGCTGATCAATTGCGTATCTTGTGTGAACAAATCGCCCAAATTGACGGCCCGATCATCTCCGTACAGGGTTTTGCACGCGGTGAAACCAACATACTATTGGAACGTCTGCTGATTGAGCGTTCGCTTAGCGTAAATACCGCTGCCGCAGGTGGCAATGCCAGCCTGATGACCATCGGTTAACTTGCCCACCTTACAACTGACGCGTATCCGTTCCATCGCTGGCGTCAGTTGTTAAGCCGCTTTATGATCAAATACGCTGAGCGGGTGGCTAAGTATTTATAAAAAGGCATTTATACAGGCTGCGTTTAGTGTTATCGCGACACACGAATACCACCATCGACACCATTCGGGCTGAATAATACCTGCCACAACTGAATATCCCGGGCGCGGAATGCGCCAGCACAGGCATTCAAATAATAGCTAAACATTCTTTGGAATCGCGGTGAGTAATGCTCTGCCAGACTTGGCCATGCCGCCTGAAAACGTTCATACCATGCCATCAACGTTCTGTCATAATCCGCCCCGAAATTATGCCAGTCCTCCATGATAAAATAAGGTTCACTGGCTTGGGCAATATGTTTTAACGACGGTAAACAGCCATTCGGGAAGATATATTTATTTATCCACGGTTCGATACTGAAGTCGGTGCGGTTGGCACCAATGGTATGCAGCAAAAATAGCCCATCAGGTTTTAAATTACGATTTACCCTATTAAAGTAAGTGTGATAATTTTTCGGCCCGACATGTTCAAACATGCCGACAGAAACGATGCGGTCAAACTGTTCATTTAATTCACGATAATCTTGCAGCGAAATAGTGACATCCAGCCTTTCACAGCGTCTTTGCGCCAGTTTTTGCTGTTCAGCAGAAATGGTCACGCCAGAGACCGACACGCCATAATGACGGGCGGCAAAAGCCGCTAGCCCACCCCACCCACAACCAATATCCAGTAGTTTCATCCCCGGAGCCAACTGGAGCTTCTCGCAAATCATCCGCAATTTATTTTCCTGCGCCTGTTCGAGCGTGGTGGCCTCTTTCCAGTAGGCGCAAGAGTATTGCATATTGGGATCGAGTATTTGTGTGAAAAGGTCATTACCTAAATCGTAATGCTCTTTGCCAACAATCCAGGATCTTTTCTTTGATTGCAGATTAATAATACGGGCGGCAGCAATGCGTAAAGTATCTTTTAGGTGGTGTGGAAGTTGATGCTCTAAACCGGCGCGGATAACACGGTGGAAAAAAATATCCAGACGTTCACATTCCCACCAGCCGTCCATATAACTCTCACCTAATGCCAAAGATCCTGCTTGCAAGATTCGTTTGAAAAAGTCTGGGTTATTGATTTGAATGTCGAAAGGGCGTGAACCATTGATTTCAATATCAGCCCGACGCAGCAATTCTTGTACCATGTGATACCAGGGATTTTCTTCAATACGTTGGTCTTCTATACAGGATGAACTCATAGCTTCTCCATCACTTTCTTCTGACTTATGACCCGCGATAAAATCTATATGCACAGAGCCATACCAATAGTGTTGGTGTCTGGTATCCATCACCGGCATACCTTTTGTACTTGAAGTTGCAACGGTGTTCTCAGCGCTCACTGACCCAATTCACTCACTCGAATAAACTCATTAGGATTAACGAACATCATCCTTGAGGTTCAACCTGTGGTATTGGAAATTATGGCTTCGCGCAATGGTAGTCAATGCTATTAGCCTGGCTTTTGTCTTTCCGTAATGCGTAACAATGAATGCTATAACCTAACGCTGCAAACATGACTGTTGATAGCATCACGGTGACCGTCGCCAACAACGGCTGGCTGATACAGGTCGATACCAACATACTGGCAACAAAGCATAAACCGAGCTGAAGTGTATTTTGCAAGGCGGCCGCTTTACCTGTGTTAGCCGGAAACGGCATTAATGCATTTGCTACGATAATAGGGTAGCAGGCACCGTTCACCAGTGCCATTATGCAAAACGGAATAAGCAATGTAAGCAGTGTCGGCTCAGTCAGGGTCGCAACCAGATACAGTGTCATCATGCTACCCGCATAGCCCACTAACAGCCACGGCAGCAGGGTATTACCCTTAATACGGGAAAGAGCACTGCGGCAACCAAAACCACCGAGCAAGAAGGCCAGAGTCTGTGGAACATAACTCAGCCCGATGGCATTAGGGCCATAACCCATATCCCCCAGAATAAACGGTGAACCGGTTAGCCAGGCAAAAAAACCGGTACTACAGGCGGCAAACATCATCACATTGCCACTGAACATCGGGGATTTAAGCACCTGCCAAAAACTGATTTTGTCGCTGATTCCAACCGCGTTATCGTCTGCAGATTTTTTCTGCTCTCTCAATAGTGCCGTTGGAATCAGTAGCAGCAGCGCCACCACCAGTAGCACGGCAAAAATAGAGCGCCAACTGAAGTGGTTTAATAACCAGGCACCTAGCAAAGGAGCCAGCGCAGGAGAGAGCGCCACTAATGGCATGATGGTGGCAAACACGCGACTGGCCTTGTCATCCCGATAACGGTCCACCACTAAAGCCTGCCAGCTCACGGCAGCAGAACACACGCCTATCGCCTGAATAAAGCGCAAAATCAATAATTGAATGGCATTTTCAACCCACATCATCCCCAAACAACCAATGGCAAATAACCCCAAGCCAGCAAGCAGTACTGGTTTGCGGCCTAATTTATCCGATGCCGGTCCCCAGATAAGCTGGGCGATAGCGAAGCCGGCGAGAAAAAGACTTAAACTGGCGCTGATGGCGCTGGCAGATGTTTGCAGTTCTTGTTGCATTGCGCCAAAAGCGGGCAGATACATATCGGTCGACAAATAGCCCAACATACTCAGGCCGGCCAGATAAAACATAAAACCAGACGATGTTTTCATTCTCTATTTCTCTTTATCATAATGTTGCAGGCACTACTGTTATAAGTAAATTAACTATAAATAAGTTAGCTATAATTATTTGATATATAGAGTTAATGTGAAAAATTGTTGTAAGAAAACAATGGGCATTCTATCGGTGAGATATTCGGTTGTGAAATACTAATATTTGCGACATGCTATTAAAATTTTTGAAGGCAAAAATGTGGTCTGAATATTCACTGGATGTAGTTGATGCTGTGGCACGTACTGGTAGCTTTAGTGCCGCAGCTCAAGAGCTTTACCGTGTACCATCTGCGGTCAGTTATACCGTGCGTCAGTTGGAAGAGTGGCTGGCAGTCCCATTGTTTGAGCGACGCCATCGTGATGTAGTATTAACCGAAGCTGGCATGATTTTTATCAAAGAGGCGCGGCGTGTCATCAAAAAAATGAATGACACGCGCCATCAGTGCCAGCAAGTGGCGAATGGTTGGCGTGGGCAGTTAAATATAGTGGTGGATAAAATTGTCAAACCACAGCGTAGCCGTCGCTTAGTATTAGATTTTTATCGACATTTTCCCGATATTGAGTTACGGGTACGCTATGAAGTATTCAATGGTGTTTGGGATGCGTTGGTAGATGGTCGGGCAGATATGGCCATTGGCGCAACTCGTGCCATTCCCGTTGGCGGGCGTTTTGTTTTCCGCGATATGGGGTTTCTTAACTGGCACTGTGTCGTCAGTGTTGACCATCCTCTGGCTGCTTTAACCGGATCACCACTTAGCGATGACCAATTGCGGCTTTACCCTGCTCTCTGTTTGGAGGATACGGCTCGCAATTTACCCAAACGGGATACCTGGACACTGGATAATCAACAACGGCTGGTCGCACCAGATTGGTCTACTGGCATCGATTGCCTGTGCGCGGGGCTATGTATCGGCATGGTGCCGGCGCACATGGTGTCACCTTTGATTGAACAGGGGCGGTTGGCGACACTGATGTTAGCCGAACCGCTACCGGACAGCCCATGCTGCCTTACCTGGGAGCAAAACAATCACTCGCCGGCACTCGCCTGGTTACTCGAATATTTAGGTGACAGTGTCACGTTAAATGCTGAATGGTTGAAAGACGATAATCAATAGCGACACCTGTTGATCGCCGCTCCCCCTCAGGGCTACCGCAACAGGTAAGATTAACGGCGATAATCGCGGAATGGGCCATCAGCAACGGATCGGCGCTCAACCAGTTTAGGATGTATCTCTATGGTCTGAGGATCTTCCCGTTTGCTGACAATACGGTCGAGCAGCATAGCAAAAGCTGTTTCACCTAAACATTCTTTTGGCTGATGAATAGTGGTCAAAGCCGGCGAGAAGTAACGTGCGTTACGCACATTGTCATACCCGATCACTGAAATATCTTGTGGTACCCGCAACCCCAGCTCATTAGCCGCGCAGATCG
This sequence comes from Pseudomonadota bacterium, assembly GCA_041179305.1. Taxonomy (GTDB): domain Bacteria; phylum Pseudomonadota; class Gammaproteobacteria; order Enterobacterales; family Enterobacteriaceae; genus Yersinia. Next base: position 14,796 of record JBEGTQ010000097.1, read on the forward strand.
CGCCCATCGCCATAATGTCACCACCACAGAACACCGCAGTTGGGCGATATTTTTGCGTCAGAATCTGGTGCATGGCTTTGTAACCGGACTCAGGTTCAAAATCGCCCTGCACCACCCACTCTGCATGTAAAGGGATGCTGGCCTCTTCCAGTGCTTTCACGAAGCCCTGATGACGGCCACCACCGGTATTACGGGATAACTGACCGGGGATAGCACCAATAGCACGATGACCGCGCTCAATCAGATAACGGCCAGCCAAATAGCCGCCCTCAAATGCATTATCAATGATAGTATCGGTGAAATCACCCCGCGCAGTCCCCCAATCCATCACTACCATTGGGATGTTGCGATAATCTTCCAGCATTCCCAACAGTTGTTCCGGATATTCGGAGCACATCACCAGTAACCCATCGACACGTTTTTGGGCGAGCATCGCTAAATAGGCTTCCTGTTTACCCAGATCATTATGAGAATTACATAAAATCAGTGTATAGCCTTTACCGTAACAGCTATTTTCAACCGCTTCGATCACTTCGGCAAAATAAGGGGCTTCGCTGGACGTTGCCAGTAAGCCAATGGATTTAGTGTGATTCACCTTCAAACTGCGGGCCACAGCACTGTGGCGAATAATGCAGTTCTTTAATCGCCGCCCAAACGGCGATCTGAGTATTTTCGGCGACGAAACGCGTTTTGTTGATAACGTGCGAAACGGTGGTGGTAGACACCCCGGCGTGTTTGGCCACATCTTTAATCGTTGCCATACAAAAAATGACTCCTAAGCTCACCTGTTACAACAGGTAAGTATTCTGTTAATCGTTTGCCTGCGTTAACCGAAAACTGTTCAGACAGAAACAAAATATCAGGTTGGATGAACGAGTTTGCTGGTTGTCTGAGAGTCTTTATTGGATGTTATTAGTCGGCATGCATTTATGAACTGCGAATTTTGGCTGATCTGAAGGAAAAGTGAAAGAGTTAATCAATGTTATAAATTGGATAATACGCACAATATTTTTTTCTAAACCGTGGGAAGATAATTGTCCATACTCACTATACCCAATAAATTTCAGGGTGCAGGAAACTGGCAAACACACTTGTATCTTGAAAAATGATGGGGAGTTCTGTTTTCCCCGGCTAAATTAACCGACTCAGGAGTTTGTTATGGATACCAATCTGAAAATGTCGCTGATTACAACTGTTAGTGCGTTGGCGATGATTATTACATTTAGCTTCGTGGCGGTAATGAATTAATTAAGCCACTTACCGGTGTTTATAGTCTCTTTTGGCAATAGGAGTAAGCGCGTTTTTTAGCTTACTCCTCGATTAAATCAACGCCTGAGATGCGCGGATGAGCACCTTTTTTTTATTTTACTGGCATTTAATGGTATGATTTTAATCAGTATTTATTACATCCCCCGGTTCTTTTGCTGGGAGCACCGAGTAACTGGCCACAATAGCTGTGAGAATAACAAATAGGTGCCCTTCTGAAGAATCGAGTAAAAAGGAATTAAACAGATGACAAACCAGATAACCGCCGAGTAAAGCCAATAGCACATTTCTGATATCACTTGGTAAGCATGACGCCGCAATAAAGTAGCACCACATCCACCCCAGAAACAGAATTAACCCCACCACACCGGATTGCACGGTTTGCATCAGGTATTCATTATGCGGGTTAATGCTGTATTCATCCGATGAAAATTGATACCAGAAGCCTCCGGCTCCGTTGCCCAGCAGCGGTGCTTGTTTAATCAGTTTGACCGACTCCAACATAAATGCAGTACGCAGCCCCATTGAGTTGTCACAGGCTGTATCGGTATGGCTATTAGCCGCCAGACAGGTTTGAACTTCTGTTACGCCTTGCTGCAACCGATCAACGGCTCGGTTTGGCACCATAACAATAATCACCGCGACGATCAGCGCACAAACTGCCATTCCCAACCGCTGCCAGGTTGATAGTGTCATTATCCCCCACACACCAAAAGCCACAGCCAAAGCAACATAACCCGTTCTGCCCTGCACCATAAACATGATGTTATACACAGCCAGACAGACCAGCAGGGTATAGCCCCAGCGTTTCATCCCTTGCTGGCGGAATGCCAAAGAAAGCCATACCGTGGCGGCCAATGCCATAAAGAAATTATGGGTAATTTGTAATTTGAAGACTGTAGGATTAATCGGATCAATATGCCCTAACGGCAGATGAAGAACACCTACCCACAAACTGGCCGCCAGGATGACAGCATTAGCCACTAGAAAACCTTTGGCAAAATAGTTGATCAGAGAACGGGAAAGCAAAAAGAACATCGCTAATGGCAGGACATACAACAACTTAGAATATTTGCTGACCATCACGTTGCCGTACAGATTATGATGCGAAAATAACGAGACTGCCAACAAAATAAACATGATAGCCGGCAACCAAATCAATGGATTTCTTATCAGGGCGTTGACATAACGCGTATCACGGCTGAGCAACAAACAGATTAATGCCAGAATCAGCGAGAAATTCATTAAAAAATTAGAAGTCGGTAAACCAATACCTAACAGAAAGGCAGTTGCACAAGACAGCATACCAACATATCGGTGCACTGGTGGAGAGACTGGCAAAGGCGCAGAAGAAATCATAAGTCACTCATTTCAAGTTGATAATCAGTTGAAGCTGCACATTGTATTGGCTTTAAGCATTGCAGTTTCAGTCTATGCCCGTCATCTTTCAAGATGCAGAGGTGTTGGCTGCGCGCTAGCTACCTAGCCCGCTGCAAGCAATATCACGCCGAGAGAGTCCTGAACAAATAACGGAACCACCATAATGGTCGCCACCATACCTTCCGTTCGGGAATGGGTGCAGAACGTGAATGTAATTTTTTTATTTCCCAATTAAAGTTTAGGAATACCCTGCTATGACCATATTCAGGGCCAAACAGTGAAATTTCACGTTTCTTACGGTCATCAATAGGCGCGTTATGTGCCAAATCGCGATTCAGAGAGTGATAGCTTTTCTTCCTATCGACATTACGCTCAATGCATCTGAACTTTTTAGGCAGATAACGCGGAGTAGTGCCGTGATCTTTATGGAATTTCACAAAACGATAATCTTCCGATCCGTAATGACCCGCAAACTCTTCATCATAACCAAACAACCTGAAGAATCGCGCTCTGGACATAAAGAAAAGATTTGGGTGCCCTCGGTATGCTTTTCCCGTTTTTTCATCGGTTCGATAGATACGATACAGCGAACGCCCCGGGTTACCGGCATTGACCAAATAACGCAGCGTACTTTCAGGAAGCAAACAATCCAGGTCAGTGATGATGATTTTATCAGATTTTGCGTAAGTTACGCCCAAATTACGGGAGCCAGCCTGATTCCATTGAATATCAGTGGTTATTCTTAACCATGTGAAATTCAAATCATAATTTTTTACTTCATACTCTAAAGGTGAGCAATCATCGACTATGACAAATTCGACAGCATCCTTAATATCATCAGGGTAAGATGCATATTGCGCCAACAAAGACTCAACAGAGTCCATATTCCCCTGATTACAGTAAAAATGTGTTACATAAGTTAGCTTGATATGCTGTTTATCTAACGGATGCCGTGCCTTAACGATTTTTACATCCTTCTTCACAATATAAACCTCTGTTTTAAGAGAGAAAATAAAAATTAAATTTTTATAATATCTTGAGTTCTCATATCCAGATAAGCGCAGCATGAATTAGATAGCAGATATACGCTGGATAACTTGCGGTAAAGGATAAAGAGTTACCATAATCAGTCAAATAATTTTTTCTGATTATTGAGGTAAGAGCGGCGGGTGCGATGAAGTCAACGGGTCAAAACAGGCCATTTCATCATTGAAGTAGCCTGCCAGAAATAACATCATATTCAGTCGTATTGGGGAAGTAACAGCGCTTAACGTGTAGCCAGTTTCGCTGCTATTACATCAGCATAAGGCGTTGTCGGGCGGCCAATCAGTTTACTTAAGCTATGGCTGTCATCAAATAAAGCACCTTTAGCAGCACCGGCATCAGAATCTGCTAACAAGCTGGCAAAGCCGTCGGGTAAACCCGCGCCAATGAGGGCTTGTTTAAAATCAGCTTGTGATAAATTCTTATACTCCAAAGGCTTACCAGATTGACGAGCAATTTCCGCTGAGAATTCAGCTAGCGTATAGGTGTCATCCCCCGCCAGCTCGTAAACTTTACCCGCCTGATGTTCCAATATCAGCACGGCAGCGGCCGCTTGTGCATAATCTTTACACGCGGCGGAGGCGATTCGCCCGGTACCTGCAGCACCGATAAAAACACCGTGAGCCACAGCAGACTCGATACTCGCGGCATAGTTCTCGGTGTACCAACCATTGCGCAGTAACACCACTGGCAGGCCAGATTCACGCAACAACACCTCCGTTGCCTTGTGCTCCTCACTCAATCCCAGTGGCGATTTATCGGCATGTAACAAACTGGTGTACGCCAACAGTTTAACCTTGGCGCATTTGGCAGCATTGATCACGGCAGTATGTTGTGCTGCGCGTCTACCAATTTCACTGGATGAAATAAGCAGCAGCTTATCGACACCGCTAAAGGCAGAGTCCAGTGTGGCGGGCTGGTTATAATCAGCTTTACGCACCTGGACGCCTAACTCCGCCAGATCCCTGGCTTTCTCTGGATTGCGCACTGCGGCAATGATTTTGCTGGCAGGGACTTTTTTTAATAATGCACTAATAACAAAACGGCCTAATTGGCCGGTGGCACCAGTAACTGCGATCATGATAAAACTCCACGTTTGCATTTATAGGAAAAGGTAATGGGCTGATGACAAAAAAACCATTTTTTATCAAAACCAGCCCCTTAAAATCATCATGTGCAACATGCTAATATTATGTTTTACATGACAAAATATTTATTAGCCCATCCCTGAGCCTCGCCTCTGCGAGGCTGCTATGCCGTCGGTAATTCATTTTCGTTCATTTTTACCAACATTATCCCTGCGCGCAATCCAGGTGCTACCATCGGATTCGGAAACAGAATCCACTCATCTTCATGTTTAACATAATAATTATCATCAGGTTGTTCCGTAAGCAGTGTTCCTTGTGTGAAACGAGTAAAATTTACCGTGTCATCGGCGATCCGTAACTTAAAATCAGGGTGCTGCTTAATTAATGATTTCACCACCCGATAAAACATCATTGCCTGCATAGCACGGGGGGGTAATTCTTCGCCACTGACCAACGAACGTAAGCCGCGGGTAATGCCATTAAATTGTGAAAGTTGGTTTTCACCAAACGGCAACGCTTTACCCAGCTCCAGTGTGCAACTGTCAGCCTGGCAATGCTCACTACTGAAATGAGTAAATGCTCCCCCTGCGGCGGTGTGCATAACCAATGCATCCAGTTCAATGTCTTGTAACCAACGCAGCATTACCGCCGAATAGGCTCTTTGCTGATAAGGTAATAAAGCAAAGCGGGTATGATTAGAACCACGAATGGCGGTATGTAGGTCGTAATGTAACCGTGTTGTTTGGCGCCCACTCAGAAAAAATTCACTGATGGTTTGTTCGAGTTGCTCAACCCTTCGTGTTTCATCATCTGGTGAATAATTTTGATGGCGGCCACCAAACATCCGGTTGATATCATTATTGATATAGCGCTTTCCTGCGCTGATCGCCGCAGGATTGCCTAATAACACGAGTAATCGTACGGATAATGACAATTTCCCGGCAAATAAATCAATAACCAATTGATTCAAAATCTCAATCGGCGCTGTTTCATTACCGTGAATACCGGCTGAAATAACCACGGATTCGGTATAATCACGGCGCGGTATTAGTGTCAACATGCCTTCACCGAGCCATTGCCACTTCAGATTGGCGGTTTCACCGCAGGTAACTTGTGGTGGCTTGCCTGATAGCGTTACCGCCAAAAAATCCAGCATTGTCATCCTCCCTCTTGATTATTCAATGAGTTAAGATTTGAATATTGTTAATCACGTTGGAACGGATATACCGAACCAAGATTAAGTATACGCGTCAACTCATCCAGCGCCTGCCGCCCTTCCCGTAACAATTGTGGATCGGCCAAATCGTTAAATTGCAGGTGGTCACGATAATGTTGATCAACCCAATTATTCAGCGTAACAAACAGAGCCGGCGTCATCATTACTCTGCCGTTAACCGCCTGCAATTCCGTGTCATTCAACGCCACCCGTAGACGTAAACAAGCAGGCCCGCCACCGTTACGCATACTCTCACGCAGATCAAATACCCTGATTTCATCAATCACACCGCCACTGTCGATCAATTCGGATAGATAGCGCCACACGGTGGGATTTTCTTGCGATTCCTGGGGAATAATCAACAACATTTTTCCATTGGGTTTAGTTAATAATTGGCTATTAAACAGATAGCTCGATACCGCGTCAGCGACTGACACCTGAGCTTCTGATACTTCAATGGTGACAAATTGTTGCTCCAGGTGGGCCATCTGGTGGCGAATAGCATCCATTACCTGCACATCAGGCACGAACGCATGTTGATGATGAAATAATACATTTTGATTACTGACTGCAATAACATCATTGTGAAAGACGCCTTGATCAATTACCGCCGGATTTTGTTGCATGAAAACGGTTCGGTCAGGATCTAACTGATGTAAACGAGCCACCGCCTGACTGGACTCAAATGTTTGTCTGGCAGGGTATCGACTGGGCATAGCGCCACGGTCTAATGCTTTATAACCATAAACGAATACCTGAATACCGGGATGGTCATATTCCCCACCAAGGCGATTATGGTTAGCGGCACCTTCGTCACCAAACAACGCCACAGAGGGCAGCGCATGATGGTGAACAAAGTGGCTATGATTTTTAAACACCCCTTGTAGCAAGGCGGATGTGGTATCTGCCTCAATTGCCCGATGAAACTTATTATTCAGATTGGCAACGGTAAAATGCACCTTGCCATCAGCGCTGTCAGCGGAGGGCGATACCGTTGCGGCATTGGCCGCCCACATTGATGAAGCAGAACTTACCGCCGATAGCAAACGCGGCGATTTACGGGCAACGTTACTTAAAATCTGTTCATCAGAACCACTGAAACCCAACTGGCGTAACACGCCAATCGCTGGCCGCTCTTGGGGTGGCAACACGCCTTGTTTAAAACCCAAATCAGCCAGCGCTTTCATCTTAAGCAGCCCCTGTTTTGCGGCCAGATGTGGATTAGAGACGCTATGTTGATGCGTGGTGGAGGCCTCATTACCAAAAGATAAGCCCGCATAGTGGTGTGTCAGCCCGACCAATCCATCGAAATTAACTTCATGTCCCGCCATCATATTCTCCGCTCACGGCTCAGTGGCTATTGATTTAACCACACGCTGGCAAATCAAAAGAAATACCCGGTGATAATGTTGTTGGCAGTGTTAGACTGTCACTTTCCAGCGACGCCATCGGCCATGCACAATAATCGGCCGCGTAAAAGGCACTTGGGTGATGGTTACCTGATGCACCAACACCGCCAAACGGCGCGGCACTGGATGCGCCGGTCAGTGGTTTATTCCAGTTGACAATCCCGGCGCGCGCCTCCAGCAACAGTTGATCAAACTGCTGACGGTCTTCAGAAACCAGACCAATGGCCAAACCAAATCGGGTCTGATTGGCTATTTTCAGTGCTTCGGCAAAATCTGTATAGCGGATGACATTAACCAATGGACCAAAATACTCTTCATCAGGCACATTATTGATACCCGTGATATCAATAATCCCCGGTGTGAGTACCGCACTTTGACTATCGGGCCGGGTCATGGTCAGTAGCGGGTGACTCCCCAACGCAATCAGATGTTGTTGAGCCGCCAACATGTTATCTGCTGCCTGAGCGGAAATAACCGCCCCCATAAAGGGCGCCGGTTGCATGTCCCAACGGCCGATACGCAGCGCTTTGGCGACCGCAACAAAACGTTGTAGAAAAGCATCGCCCGCTTCACCAGATTTCACTAACAGCCGACGCGAACAGGTGCATCGTTGCCCGGCAGAGATAAATGCAGACTGAATAGCAAGATTAACGACGGCATCAATGTCTTTCACTTGCTCAACGATCAACGCATTGTTGCCGCCCATCTCCAGCGCCAAAATTTTTTCCGGCTGACCCGCCAATTGACGGTGCAAGTGGTAGCCGGTATTGGCACTACCCGTAAACAACAGACCATCAATATCCTGCTGAGCTGCCAGCGCCTCGCCGGTGTCACGCCCTCCCTGCACTAAATTGAGTACCCCGTCAGGGATACCGGCTTGTTGCCACAACTTGACCGTTTCCTCTGCCGTCAAGGGTGTCAATTCGCTGGGTTTGAACACCACGGTGTTACCGGCCAACAAAGCGGGAACAATATGACCATTGGGCAAATGGCCGGGGAAGTTATACGGGCCAAACACAGCCAGGACACCATGCGGCCGGTGGCGCAGCACAGAAACATCCCCGCCCATCGGGGTTTGACTGCTGCCGGTCCGCGTTTGGTAGGCCTGTAATGAAATCGCTACTTTACCGATCATCGCCTGCACTTCGGTCAACGTTTCCCAATACGGCTTACTGGTTTCCAAACTGATGGTGCGCGCCAGTTGCTCTTTATGTTGTTCGAGCAATGCCGCAAAACGTTGTATTACAGCAACCCGTTGCTCCAGCGTGGTACGCGCCCAATTGGGGAAAGCCGTCCGTGCCGATTGACAGGCAACGGCGACATCTTGATGATCTGCGGCGCGCGCCTGCCACAATAATTGTTGATCCATAGGATCATGTTTATCGAAAGGAGCACCATTGCCTGTACGCCATTCACCTTGAATAAACAGAGCGGGATGGGTCATTTTTTTATCTCCGGAGCAAACAGGCTAACGATACGAACCGAGTCACCGGCTGCAACACCCAGTGCTGCGGCATTTTCAGAGCTTAAATGCAGCCGCTCGTCTGATAGATGAGTATCAATTAATATTGCGCGGAACTGTAAATAGCTATCGTTAGTGACCAAATAGGTCGCACCGCTTGGGTCAATATCGATATCCTCAATGACAACCACTCGTTTGCTGCAATCACGCACTGCCCGCACCTCATCAGTGTTCGCTTCCAGCGTTGGCCCACCGTCAAAGATGTCAATATAGCCTTGATATTGCAAACCTTCTGTTTCCAGTACCGCGCGAGCCGGTGCGGTGTGAGGATGAACCTGCCCTATCACGGCACGGGCCTCTTCCGCCAGAAAATCCACATACAAGGGGTGTTTTGGCATCAATTCAGTAATAAACGCTTTTTGACCGGTACCACTGAGATAATCTGCCTTGGCAAATTCAATCGAAAAGAAATGGCGACCGACATTTTCCCAAAACGGTGAACGACCATTTTCATCAGTATAACCGCGCATTTCCGCGATCATTTTGGAGGAGAAATATTGACGAAATGCGGCAATAAACAGAAAGCGCGCTTTCGACAGGAACGGGCCATTTTTGTCTTTGCGATAATCTGGATCGAGGAACAACGTACACAGCTCGCTGTAACCGGTGTGGTCATTACTCAAAAACAGTGTTGGAACTGATTTGTACACATTAAGCGTTTTCGAGGCATGTACCAGCGTGCCGACACGGAAATTATACCAAGGCTCATTCATGCCAACGGCCACTTCAATCGCGCTGACGCCAACCACTTTTTGCCGTTCGCTGTCCTCCAATACGAACAAATAACCCTGTTCGCTCGGAGCCAAAGAACCTTGCCAGGTATTTAATGCACGCTCTATCCTTGCTGCGAGGTGTTGCTCGTCTTGTGGCAGTGAGGTCATGCCCACGCCTGTTTTTCCAGCCAATTCAAGGAGAACAGCCAAATCACGCCGTTCTACCGGGCGAACTATCATCATAGTCAAAGCCCCTTGTTTACTGGATAAGATTGTGACTGAGTCTTGCGACAAATCTGTTCAATACCCAGAGCAAATCGGGCCAAACCTTCTTTAATATCCTGTTGGGAAATAATCAACGAAGGTGCAAAACGCACCACATCCGCCCCCGCAATCAACGCGATTAACCCGTGCTGTGCGGCCGCCTGAATGATTTCTTTCGATTTACCGGCATAGTCGCTGTTGAGCACACAACCAATCAGCAAACCATGCCCGCGAATTTCAGCAAAAACCTTGTGGCGTGCATTGATTTCCGCCAACCCATCCCGGAACCACTGATTGCGATCTTTAACACCCGCTAATAACGTTGGTTGGTTGATAAGTGACAAAACCGCTCCCGCAACCGCGCAAGCTAATGGATTACCGCCATAGGTGGTGCCATGGCTACCGACGTTGAACGATTTGGCATATTTTGTCGTGGTTAACATCGCCGCAATCGGAAAACCACCACCGAGTGCTTTCGCGCTGGTTAGCACATCAGGAGTGACGCCATAGTGCATATAGGCGTAAAGCTCTCCAGTACGACCCATCCCGGTTTGTACTTCATCAAAAATCAATAACGCATTATGATAATCACAAAGTGCCCGCAAGCCATGCAGGAAATCTCTTTCAGCCGGTAGAACGCCCCCCTCCCCCTGAATCGGCTCGACAATCACCGCGCAAGTTTGGTCATTAATCAGCGCCTCTGCCGAGGATAAATCGTTGAAAATTGCGTGATTGATTCCCCCAGGTAATGGAGCGAAATCTTGCGAGTATTGAGACTGCCCACCCGCTGAAACAGTGAACAATGTCCGGCCATGAAAGGCATTTCTGAAGGCAACAATCTGGTTCTTTTCACCTTGCTGTTCCGGTTTATTAGCAAAATTATCCAATGCATACTTACGGGCCAGTTTCAATGCTGCTTCATTAGCCTCAGCCCCAGAGTTACAGAAGAAAACCTTTTCAGCAAATGTATTATCAATCAATTGCTTAGCTAAACGCAATACCGGTTCGTTGGTATAGCCATTACCGAGATGCCATACCTTATCAGCCTGCTCAATCAGTGCCGCTTTGACGACTGGATGCCCGTGTCCCAACGCATTCACTGCAATACCGCCCGCGAAGTCGATATATGATTTCCCTTGCTGATCCCACAGCGTAGAACCTTCGCCCCGAACCACAATAAAATCTGCCGGGGCATAAGTTGGGACGATCCACTCGTCAAAAGATTGCCGGGTGACCGGAATTGGCTGTTCCATATTGACCTCTTTAGTCAGCGTAAATATCAGGTTTAGAAACTCATCAACGTTAACCACCGCTCAACAAAAAACGCTTATTCTATTAACAATAAATAATGAAATATGTTCATTTGATATAGAGTGTACAGCAGCTTTCGTGCCATACCATTTCAAAAATGAATGAAATGTATATATTTCATAAAAACAACAGGTTATTATGCATAGTTATGCATAATATACGCATCCATACTTCTTTTAGGACGTGAAAAACAGGTTTTACGGACCGTAAAATCGAAATTATATGCATCTAAAACAAACTTTTATTTCTGCTCCAGTTGATCACATTTTGGCAGCATAAAAATAACGAAATGCATTTTGACTGCCCTATAAATGAGCAGCTATTGCATCAATTAAGTGCATTTTATCTGTGAAATAAATAAGATGTGACCGAGTGAAGCGGATCATTTATGCAAGAGAGCGGTACGAACATCAATAAAAAAAGAATGCTGGATTAACCGCCATTTCTGGAATCAAGCCAACATTAGATTAATTGGGCATAATGGCATGGCTACCGATAAGATCGGCTGTTATCTCTGCTACCCGTCAATTGATTAATTAATTGCGCCAGAATATGAATCGCTTTTTCGCTCTGTTCAGACCACGCAAAAGAAGCATTGAGCCGGAAGCAGTGGTCAAACTGATTCCCCGTCGTAAACATTCGGCCCGGAGCAATACTCACACCCTGTTCCAATGCACGCCGGTATAACTCACTGGCGTTAAAAGGGGGTTCCAGTTCCAGCCATAAGAAATACCCCCCTGCCGGGTGACTGATTTTAACGTTTTTGGGGAAATGCTCAGCCACAGCCTGATGCAAGGTATTAAGCCGCTGCTCCATTAACCGTCGCAAACGGCGCAGATGGGTATCGTACCCCCCCTGGCTTAAATATTCAGCAATAGCCAACTGTGTCGGTACGCTGGCGGAAACAGTACTCATCAATTGCAAATGCTGGATCCGTTGAGCATGTGCTCCGGCAGCAACCCAACCCACACGGAACCCCGGAGCCAAACACTTAGAAAATGAGGAACAATGCAAAATTTGCCGATGCTGATCAAGCGCTTTTGCTGGCAACAATCGCTCAGTACCGAAGTACAATTCTCCATAAACATCATCTTCAATCAGCAAAATATTATTCTGTTGTAACAGCGCCACCAACCGTTTTTTCTGCGGCCACGACATGATGCACCCTAATGGATTCTGAAAGTGCGTCATCAGCCAACAGGCTTTGATCGGATATTGGCTGATCACCTGTTCAAGAGAATCCAAATCCATACCATGTTGTGGATGTGTGGTAATGGCGATAGCTTTCAGCCGCAAGCGTTCAATCGCCTGTAATGCTCCATAAAAAGCGGGTGATTCAATCACTACCCAATCACCAGGCTGAGTAACAGCTTGTAAACTCAAACTAAGCGACTCCATAGCACCGGCAGTAATCACAATCTCTTCTGGTGAAATATTCATCCCGCTGGCGGCATAGCGTTGAGCAATAATGCGCCGCAGATTTTCATTGCCCGGCGGTAGATTTGTCACTGAATTTTGTGATGACATCTTGCGCGCGACACTGGCCAAAGCACGTGATAATTGCGGTTGTAGTAACAAACCCGGATCAGGGAATGCCGAACCAAACGGCATTATGGCCGGATCTTTACCTGCCTGAAGCACATCAAAAATAAAAGCATTAATATCAACCTGTTCATCCAAATGCAGCTTTCTACCCCGCTGAGGTTGGGGCAATTGGGTCGGACGTGAAGCAACGTAGTAGCCAGACTGAGGGCGCGCCACGATCCATCCCTGACTTTCCAGCAATTGGTAAGACTGTACTACTGTCATCAGGCTTAAACCTGACTGCTTACAACTTTCCCGCAAAGAAGGCAGCTTATCTCCGGCTTGCCAGACTTTAGATTGTATCTGTGCCCGAATTTGTTGGGCCAACTGTTCATATCGTGTCATAGACCATCTGTTATAGGCAATATTAAATTAATTGTCACTATTATAGCCACTTTAACTTATGATTAACTAACTGCCAAGTTTCCCACAAAAATTGATCGCGGGTCACCCACTATTCCAACACGATTGGCGTAATTTATTTTTGTATTTATACACAGATGAGGCAGTACCATGTTTGCAGTGAGGTCGCTATGTTTGGCTTAACCGCTCTGGAATTGGCCCGGATCCAATTCGCTTTTACTATTTCGTTCCATATCATTTTCCCCGCCATCACTATCGGGCTGGCCAGTTTTCTGGCTGTGCTTGAAGGCTTGTGGCTGAAAACCAAAAACGAAGATTACCGCGACCTGTACCACTTTTGGTCAAAAATTTTTGCGGTCAACTTTGGTATGGGAGTGGTTTCTGGTCTGGTCATGGCCTACCAGTTTGGCACTAACTGGAGCTTCTTCTCTGAATTCGCAGGGAGCATCACCGGCCCACTTTTGACCTATGAAGTGCTAACCGCTTTCTTCCTCGAAGCCGGTTTTCTTGGGGTGATGCTTTTTGGCTGGAATCGCGTCGGCCCGGGTTTGCACTTCTTTGCTACCTGTATGGTGGCGCTAGGCACACTGATTTCTACCTTCTGGATTCTCGCCTCCAATAGTTGGATGCAAACGCCACAAGGCTTCGAAGTTATCAATGGGCAAGTGGTGCCAGTCGATTGGCTAAAAGTTATCTTCAATCCGTCATTCCCCTACCGCTTATTGCATATGACTACCGCCGCGTTCCTGGCATCTGCATTCTTTGTCGGCGCATCTGCTGCGTGGCATTTACTACGCAAACGGGACACTCCAGCGATGCGAAAGATGCTTTCTATGGCAATGTGGATGGCATTGATTGTTGCTCCAATTCAAGCCATCATCGGTGATGTTCATGGATTAAATACGTTGGAATATCAACCAGCTAAGATTGCCGCTATTGAAGGGCATTGGGAAAATAAACCCGGAGAACCTACCCCATTGATTCTCTTTGGCTGGCCGGATATGAAACAGGAAACAACGCGCTTCGCGCTGGAAATCCCCTACTTAGGCAGCCTGATCCTGACCCATAGTCTGGCAAAACAGATCCCAGCGCTAAAATCCTTCCCACCAGAGGATCGTCCAAATTCAACGATTGTGTTCTGGTCATTCCGCATCATGGTCGGCTTAGGCATGTTGATGATTCTGGCTGGATTTTGGAGTTTATGGTTACGATGGCGAGAGCGGTTGTATCAATCACGCCCATTCTTGTATTTCGTTTTGTGGATGGGGCCATCCGGCTTAATTGCCATTCTGGCCGGCTGGTTTACTACTGAGGTAGGCCGCCAGCCGTGGATTGTTTATGGGTTGCAGCGTACCAGTGACGCGGTTTCCTCTCATGGTGAAATGCACATGAGCATCAGCCTGTTGGTGTTTATCGTGGTATACGGTTCAGTATTCGGCGTGGGGTATGCCTATATGATGCGCTTGATTCGCAAAGGACCTAAAGCACATGAAGGCGCCCAACAAAACAAAGGCGGGCCCGGCCAGTCAAGCACCCCATCACGGCCGTTATCTGCCGTCATTGAGCCATTTGATACCGGCAATCAACCAGTAAATAGTGATAACAACCAAGGCAGCAGGAGTTAATTATGGGTATCGATCTTCCACTAATCTGGTTTGTCATTATTGTTTTTAGCACCATGATGTATATCGTTATGGATGGTTTCGATTTGGGTATCGGCATCCTGTTTCCGCTGGTCAACGCTAGCCGTGACCGGGATTTAATGATGAACAGCGTAGCTCCTGTTTGGGACGGCAACGAAACCTGGCTTGTTTTAGGCGGCGCGGCCTTACTGGGAGCTTTTCCGCTGGCATATGCCGTTATTCTTGATGCCCTTGCGATCCCACTGACCCTGATGCTGTTGGGTTTGATTTTCCGTGGTGTAGCCTTTGAATTCCGCTTTAAAGCAAGCCCGCAGAAACAGCATATTTGGGACAAAGCCTTTATTGGTGGTTCGCTGATCGCCACATTTACCCAAGGAATGGTAGTTGGCGCATTTATACATGGTTTCCCAGTAACAGATCGTAGCTACAGTGGCGGCTCTTTTGACTGGTTTACCCCTTTCGCACTGTTCTGTGGCCTCGGGTTGGTTGCCGCCTATGCCTTACTCGGTTGTACCTGGCTCATTATGAAGACGGAGGGTCACGTTCAGGAAGTGATGCATAAACTGGCCACACCACTAACGCTTTTTATGCTACTGATTATTGCCGTTATCAGTTTGTGGACACCGCTGGCGCATCCACAAATTGCAGCTCGCTGGTTTACCTTGCCAAACGTGCTTTGGTTCCTGCCCGTTCCTTTGCTGGTATTAATCGCCAGTTGGGCTTTACTGCGCTCAGTCCGGCGTGGTGGGCACTATGCACCTTTCTTGCTAACGTTGTTACTGGTCTTTCTGGGATACAGCGGCCTTGGGATTAGCATCTGGCCTTATCTCATCCCTCCATCCATTACCCTGTGGCAAGCCGCAGCGCCACCTCAAAGCTTGGGATTCATGTTAGTCGGTGCACTGTTTATTATCCCCATCATTCTGGTTTATACCTTCTGGAGCTACTACGTATTTCGAGGGAAAATCAATCACGATCAGGGTTATCACTAAGTTTGGATTACCCACTATTACATGGGCTGGTGTGCCAGCCCGAATGCTTTTTCTAATAACAGTTTGTTGGAATGAATATGCGTAAAACTGATATACGTGAAAGTAAGGCTGCGACGTCACAGAACTTATCTCGCCGCTCTCAACAAATAAAATTACCGTTGTGGAAGAAAATAGGCTGGCTGATTATGATTTGGTGCGGTAGCGTGCTGGCATTATTGGCCGTTTCTATGCTGTTTCGTATGATGATGACAGCCGCAGGAATGAAGTCCCATTAGTTCTAACGGTAAAGTAGCGGCGTTTATTGACCGAGGTAATCCCACTTGATGAAACCTTACATTACCCCATTAGTTAATCAGATTGCTATGCTGATGATACTGCTAGGTATGTTTGGGCTGGTTGGCATGGCCATACCGTTATGGATGATACAAAGCATTCAGGGTAATGCGCACGCCATCAATAAAGCGGGTGCGCTGCGCATGCAAAGTTACCAACTGCTTTCAATGGTTCCGCCAAATGAAAATAAATTGCCTTACCTGCTGGCATTGGAGCAAGACAAAAGCAGCAATGAGTTACAACAAGTGTTACAGCGAGAAGGGTTAACCGATCAGTACCGGCAAGTAGAACATTATTGGCAGACTACGCTAAAACCCCAATTACAGCAGGCAAAACAGCGTGAAGAGGTTGATGCCAGTGTTGCCGACTTTGTCCACCAACTTGATGCTTTGGTTCTCGCCCTTGACCACAAAACTGAGCAACGCCTCTTGTTGATCACCATGATTCAATTAGTATTCATAGTGCTAACACTGGGCCTTCTGCTGGGTGCTATCTATTATTTGTATCACCGCTTACGCAGTCCATGGTTGCAATTAATCTCAATGGTGCAGGCGATTGGCCGGGGCGATTTTAGCCAACGCTATAAACAGTCACATCAATGCGATGAGATGGAGATGTTGGGTGTCGCATTAAATCGTGTATTACACGAACTATCATTAAGTTACAGTAATTTGGAGCAACGAATTGCTGAAAAAACAGCCGATTTGCAACAGGAAAACCAAACGCTCACCTTCCTTTATCATAGTAACCGTCAATTACACACCTCTCAGCCATTAAGTGAACGTTTAGTCCCAGTAATTCAGCAATTACAAGCAGTTACACCGTTGAAAAATGTGCAAATCTGTTTATATGAAAATCATCTGTACTCCAATCATCTCAATCACCATACCAATGGTGAAGACCTACCATCACAAAATCGCCCGACTCAATCGACTATCGAAGGCGCTTCTGCCCCATTAAATAGCGGCACATCATGGGAATCTCTGAGCTGGAGCCTAAGTGATAAACTCAGTCAATATGGTTTACTACTGGCAAAACTACCCTCTGAAAAACCACTCAATTCGGATCAGCAACAACGGGTTACCATGTTAGTGGAACAATTGACCAGCATATTGGCATTGGAAAGTCAGGCTCTCCAGCAACAGCAACTCCTGCTAATGGAAGAACGTTCGGCTATCTCGCGTGAATTGCATGATTCTATCGCTCAGTCTCTATCTTACCTGAAAATTCAAATTAGCTGCTTGCAGATGCAGACTCAGAATTTACCGGAAGCGAGTAAGATGCTAATACAGCAAATGCGCGATGAACTAAACATTGCCTACCGTCAGTTACGTGAATTACTCACGACTTTCCGTTTAAAGTTTAATGAGGCAACACTTCAAGCCGCACTGCAAAAATTGGTAAATGAGTTCAGCGAACGTGCCCTGCTGAAAATTAACCTTAATTTCGACCTTCCTGCCGACTCGGTACCGAGCCATCAGGCTATTCACATGGTCAATATTGCCCGTGAAGCGCTGAATAATATTTACAAACATGCAAATGCCAGCGAGGCAGCGGTCAAAGTGACCCGTGTACAAGGCGATGTGGTGATGTCGATTAGCGATAATGGTTGCGGAATTGATCAAGCCAGTGAGCAACCGAATCATTACGGTTTGATGATTATGCAAGACCGCGCCAGCAGTTTACATGGGTATTGTGATATTCGTCAGCGGAAAGAAGGTGGCACGGATGTTCGGGTGCAATTTACCCCATGTAGATAACACCGACAAATAAAGTCGATATACCCAATAGATTTCAAAGTGCAGGAAGGCGGTAAGCGAGAAAATTTCCGCCAACTTGCATCGGCAAGTGATTCGGGTGACAAATCTACCGGGAGCAGATTTGTACGCTGCTCGCAGCGACCTCATAGAAGTAAGGCCCAGAGGCAGGCTGAGTAGCGCAGTAGCGCGCAGTCAAGACACCGGCATATTGAAAGATAGACGGGTATGTTATTGGTAAATCAGTCAATAAACCCACAGTGAATCAGGTAATTGGCGACCATAACCTCCATTTTGACGAAACCGGTAAACAGACAAAAAATAAAACAGTTAGAGTTACAGCGTAACAAATTTTTTGGTCTGCCCTGAAAATTTTGTAAATGTTTAGATTTTCTCCTACTAAAAAAAAGAAAAACGACCCAGATAAAGGGTCGTTCATATCTCAAAAACCCGGCAACTCCTCCACTCAAAAGATCCCAAGTGAACTGTGCTATATAGCAATAGCACAAAGACGAGTTTTTACAGCAAAAGAGCTGATTAGATTGCTGTAACGTTTACTGCAGATGGGCCTTTCTGGCCGTCTTGGATTTCGAACTCTACATTCTGGCCTTCAGCCAGCGTTTTGAAACCATTACCCTGGATTGCAGAGAAATGTACAAACACATCTTTGCTGCCGTCAGCCGGAGTGATGAAACCGAAACCTTTAGATTCGTTGAACCACTTAACTTGACCTTTGATCTTTGCCATCTTGAGTATTTCCTTTGGATTGTTTAATTCGCCCGTAGGCGTTTACATAGACAAACTAGAGTCGTTACTGCTTGAGGCACTAAGATAAGGATCGGCAGAGAAGCGGTATTCAACGATAACGTTTTTACTCAGAACTTCTTTACTGAAAATGCCACACATATACAGCACTGTACCTCGTTTTACCCGTATTTGTTATCACATACTCTGTATTCGATGGCAAGCCATTTTTAATCAAGGGTGAACCTGTCGCACATATTTAAAACTGTTGTTTATAAAAAACATGCAAATATGCCAAAAATTGTTTAAGGTCATCGTATT
>JBEGTQ010000098.1:0-11790 GCA_041179305.1 Pseudomonadota bacterium
GCGAACCGCCCACAGGATGATGTCTCTTTGAAAATGCTGGCCTTTGAATGGGTTCATGTGTGGCTCCGTCAGCAAAAGGTGACGATGAGTTTATTACCTCCAAATTTTTGCAACAGTGCCCCGATAATCACACCGATAACCAAGTCAACCACATTGCCACGCATGGCAAACTCACGAAACTCCTTCATAAAAGGCATAACTTACACTCCATTTAAAAATGAATTATTCAAGCTTAGCCAAATAAATATTAATGCCACAAAATTATAGACAATCTTTTCCTATTTCCCATGAGAACAGTTTTAATTTGTAAACTATTTCATAGCGGCTAATTGGGTGATGCCTCCAATGAGTAGCACATGTATTTTTCTCAATGGAGGAAATCACCATACGTAGTAACCCGCAAAAAAACGCCTAGGGTTTCACTGATTGGACTACCAAACGTAGCTGCTTGACGCAGCTATAGCCTTGCTTGATGAGTTTGTCGAACTCGTCGCTGTTGATATCATCGTGGCTGACCCAACTGACTTTTTGCACTTCTCGATAGCGATAGTGGTAACCGCCCTTGGTCGGTTCTGCTTGCAGGTCAATATCGAACCACGGAGAGCGTATCTGGCAATTGTGTGCCGGCTCATCGAATTTGCCTGATAAACTAATGTCGTAGGATACGGTCTGCGGATCGCCCAGATAGATATCTGCCAGTTGCCCTTCAATACGGTATTTGGAAAAGGCGTCCCAATGTTGGGAAAGGTCTTCCCGGTTGTAAATGTACTGACCGCCGAATAGGTATAGAGCATGTAGGTCGGTAAGGCTGGCCTTGATTTGATAGCGGGGCGGGATCACGAACTGGCTGTCATCACGCTCCAGGCTACAGTTGCTCACCTGGTTAGCAAAATTGCGACACAGAATCTGATCGGCGCTGGTGCGCCCATTCTGGAGGTCAGCCATGCTAAGTTGCATCAGCGGCATATTGGACAGTTCTACGTGAGCTTCAATTTTTGCTTCGCCGTCATGAGTATATTGCTCGCTACGGGTGACCCGAATAGTGTCATCAGGTGTTTCCAATGGAATATTGTCTTTCCGAACCAGGCCATCAGCCCCCAGAACCAGTGCCCAGCGCTGCTGAATGTCAGCCATGCTACGCCCAGGAACGAATACCGGGTTGGTTGGATCCAGCCACCATGTCTTGCCATCGACTTCTGCCCGAACAATCGCATGGTTGGGGGCTTGCATTCCGGGGATCAACAAGTCCTGAGCTACCTCGCCACGGCTCACCAAGGCCGGTTCTGCTTTGATCCCGACCGCCCTGAGCATGGCGGTGAGTATTATCGCCAGATCCTTGCAGTCCCCATAGCCATTGCGCTCGATTTCAGCCAGGGAAAATGGGACATACCCACGTTCGCTGCTACGCCAGTCACCCAGGTAGCGGTAGTTATTGTTGATATATTGCATCAGAGCCGCGACTTGCTGCGCTGCCGGTTTGTCTTTGTTTATGGCTACTGTGGCGGCCATGTTTTTGGGCAGTTTAGCGGCCAGGATTTCGTTGTAACGTTTAACCACGGAGGTGAAGTTGTCCTGTAGATTGAGCGAACTGCCCAATTCCAGGCGGGGAATACGTCGAAGATAGCCGTTATCGGGTTCATTGATGTAGTTCAAGTAGTACGGAGGAGCCTTTAGGCTGACCTTGACTTTTTTCTTATCTGCGCTCTGTTCAATATGATAAGCATCCATCAGCTCGCTGCGCGTAAAAATCGGACGCTCGGCGGTGAATTCGGCATCGAAGCGATCGTAGCGAACCGGTACTGAATTTAGGCTGAATATGTAGTGGAATTGGCTGCTCATGGGCTTGGCGGTAAAATGTTCGCGCAGGGTATAGTTGATACGGGTACCAACACGCAGGTTGGGGAAGGCCAGCGAAATCTGTCGCTCACGTAGAAATCCCTGATCAGGGTTGGGTGCCATTCGAGTGTCTATCTGAGAGGATTTCAGGGGTACTGGCTTCTCGCCGGGCTGAATTAACTCCGCCTTTTCGAGGGTCAGACTGTTGTTTTCCGCGTAGCTACGGTCAATGCGCGAGAGCATTTCGCGCCCGCTTGGCTTAAGTATGGTATAGCTGTAGGTGCTGACACAGTCCGTACTGTTATCGGCATTGAACTGACAACGGAACTCTGTCTCGCTGGACAGTGGCGCTTCATCAATTGGTTGTAAGGCAGCGAAGACCGAAGTTGTAGTAAGGAACACACTACTGGCAAGCAGGGATTGCGAGAAGGTATAACGGAGCATTGACACCTCAGTATGAATTACGTGGGTAAAGGAATACAAATTTGGGATCCAGTGGAGGAACACTCGAAAATGAGGCGTACTGGGTCACATATCAGCAAACCTTAAAAACCCGTATTGTACAGCATAATATTCAACTAATTAGAAACTGCGCTTGATTATTATAAGAAGAATGGACTTGGTTGGAATAGCCGCTCGACATCAGGGACAAACTTCTTATGAGTAATAAACATCACCACATGATCGCCTTGCTTAATAACTGAATTACTGTTTGCGATGATAACTTCTTCGCCGCGCACAATTGCCCCGATGGTAGTGCCAGGTGGCAGCTTGATATCCTCTACCATTCGACCCACAACTTTGGATGTGCTTTCATCACCATGAGCAATGGCTTCTATTGCTTCAGCAACACCACGTCTTAGCGAAGACACACTGACAATATCAGCTTTGCGGACATGGCCAAGTAATGCTGAAATTGTCGCTTGTTCTGGTGATATAACAATATCAATAACACTTCCCTGAACCAGATCGACATAGGCACTGCGCTGGATTAATACCATTGCTTTTTTTGCGCCCATACGTTTTGCCAACATAGCGGACATAATATTAGCTTCGTCATCGTTGGTTATGGCGATAAAGACATCGACCTGCTCAATATGCTCTTCCGCTAATAATTCCTGATCTGAGGCGTCGCCATAAAATACGATGGTATCCTGCAACATTTCAGCTAATTCAGCGGCGCGTTGCTGGTCACGCTCGATTAATTTTACGCTGTAATCCTTCTCTAACCGCAAAGCCAAACCTGCTCCCACATTGCCACCACCAACGATCATGATGCGTTTATAGGGTTTCTCCAACCGTTGTAGTTCACTCATGACTGCCCGAATATGCTGGGACGCGGCTACGAAGAATACCTCATCACCGGCTTCAATAATTGTCGAACCTTGTGGGCGAATGGGTCGATCCTGACGGAATATAGCAGCGACTCTGGTATCAATATGCGGCATATGTTCACGTAAGGACGAGAGTGCATTCCCTACCAGTGGGCCACCATAATAGGCCTTAACTGCTGCAATACTGACCTTTCCTTCAGCAAAATTGACCACCTGTAATGCACCTGGGTATTCGATTAATTTATAGATATAGTCAATAACCAGTTGTTCTGGAGAAATCAAATGGTCGATAGGAACAGCTTCCGGCAGAAAAAGCTTATCCGCTTCATGAATATATTCTGCTGAACGAATGCGAGCGATACGATTTGGGGTATTAAATAACGAGTATGCAATTTGGCACGCGATCATGTTGGTTTCATCAGAATTAGTGACTGCAACCAACATATCGGCATCTTCTGCTCCCGCTTCCCGCAAGACCCGAGGGTGAGAACCATGCCCCTGAACCACGCGTAGGTCAAACTTATCCTGTAATTGACGCAGACGAACAGAGTCAACATCAACGATGGTGATATCGTTGTTTTCACCCACCAGATTTTCCGCCAGGGTTCCGCCAACTTGCCCTGCCCCAAGAATAATGATTTTCATAGCGTTCTCTATTTCACACTGACATGAGGTTCCAATGTATAGCAAAAACCACAGCTATCTTTTGATCAACTTTGCATAAAAGAAACCGTCCCCATCCTCAGGATGAGGTAAATTCTGCTTACCGGGGGCAACAGCAGTGCCTGTCTCTACTAACTCAGCTTCGGGATGTCGTTGCAAGAAAGCAGCCACCTGCTGCTGATTTTCTTCCGGTAATATAGAGCAGGTAGCATAAACCATTACGCCACCTTTTTTCAGTTTAGGCCATATAGCTTCAATGATTTCAGATTGCAATTGGGCCAGATTGGCGATGTCGCAGTCACGGCGCAGCCATTTGATATCTGGATGCCTACGAATGACACCCGTAGCAGAGCATGGTGTATCTAGCAGAATGCGATCAAATTGCTGGTCACCGCACCATGCTTCAGGCGTTCGTCCATCGCCAACACGTACGACGGCATGTAACTTCAGACGTTGTAAGTTCTCTTTGACTCGACTGAGCCGCTGTTCATCTATATCGACAGCCAATACATGCGCCTTAGGTGCGGTTTCCAGGATATGAGTCGTTTTACCCCCAGGGGCGGCACATAAATCAAGGATTTGTTCGCCATTTTGCGGATTAAGCAGATCAATGCAGCCTTGAGCGGAAGCATCTTGCACTGTTACCCAGCCAAGCCCGAAACCCGGCAGATCGCTGACGGCGCAAGGAGTGATAAGACGAACTGCATCGGGATAAACGTTATGGGGCAAAGCATCAATATTGGCTTGTTTTAGTAAATCAAGATATTCATTTCGTGAATGGTGTAGCCGGCTCACACGCAGCCACATAGGAGGTTTTTGGTTATTTGCATCCAGAATCTGCGGCCATTGATCTGGGTAAGCCTGTTTAATTCGTGCCAGTAACCAGCTTGGGTGCAGGTAGTGGCTATCGTTATTGGCAGCACGTTCCAGTAATTCGACTTGTTGGCGCTGGAATTGGCGCAGTACCCCGTTGATCAACCCTTTTAATTGTGGGCGTTTAAGTGCTGTCGCACCTTCAACGGTTTCGGCCAGAGCAGCATGTGGAGGAATGCGGGTATAAATCAACTGGTACAGCCCGACCATAATCAAATAATGGAAAATGCGCTGTTTGCCAGTCAGTGGGCGTGACATCAACTGTTGGATACACCATTCGAGTTGTGGCAGAACACGCAAAGTACCAAAACACAACTCCTGCAACAAAGCGCGATCTTTATCGGAAATATTTTTCTGTAGCTCAGGCAAAACGGCACTGAGCGATTGCCGCTGGTCCAATACCTGGCTAATTGCTTTAGCAGCGATGCTGCGGAGATTATATGTGTTTTTCATAACCAAAAAGCCGACAAACGTCAGCAAATAAAGGAAAAGTGACCCGATGATGAAGTATCGGGCGATGAAAGAGCTATTGTGTTAGTTGGCTGCCAAGTATAAACCATTCGCGCCGCGAATTTAATAAGTCCGCTGCTGACATGACTTTCTTCCCCGCAGGTTGCAATTGAGTCATATTTAAAACGCCGTCAGTTGTCGCCACCTGAATCCCGTTTTTATCTGCGTGAACAATGGTGCCGGGCTTTATATTGTTAACCGCTGGGAGTACCTGCGCTTGCCAGACTTTTATGGGTTGTTCATCAACGACAAAATAGCTGACTGGCCAAGGATTAAAAGCACGAATGCAACGTTCTAATTGAGCCGCTGGTAGTAACCAATCTAATCTGGCTTCTTCTTTACTGAGTTTCGCTGCATAAGTGACTTGGGCTTCATCTTGTACTTGCGGTTGTACACTACTTTCTGCTAATTTTTGCAGTGTTATCAATAAGCCTTGAGGCCCTAATTGACCTAACTTATCGTACAGGGTGGCACTGGTATCTTCTGGCTGAATGTCACACTCAATCTTATGCAGCATATCGCCGGTATCTAACCCGACATCCATCTGCATAATAGTCACTCCGGTTTTTGCATCACCGGCCCACAATGCACGTTGGATTGGTGCAGCACCACGCCAGCGTGGTAACAAGGAACCATGCACATTAATGCAGCCTAGTCGCGGCATCGCCAATACTGAGGCGGGCAGAATCAAACCATAGGCAACCACCACCATAATGTCAGCGTTAAGATCAGCAACGAGATGTTGATTTTCCTCTAGCTTCAGTGAGTTGGGCTGAAAAACGGGGATACCTCGTTGCTCTGCCAAGATTTTCACTGGGCTTTGAGTGAGTTTTTTGCCTCGGCCAGAAGGGCGATCCGGCTGCGTGAAAACGCCAACAATCTGATGTTGACAAGACAGCAACACGCCTAAATGGCGCGCTGCAAAATCAGGGGTTCCGGCAAAAATTATCCGTAAAGAGTCAGACACGTTGGTTTCCTGCGTTAAGAGAAGGACTCACTGGCGCGTGCATTCAGTTTGGCCATTTTTTCCAGTTTTTGGCGGATACGTTGACGTTTTAGTGGTGACAAATAGTCCACAAACAGTTTTCCAATTAAATGGTCCATTTCGTGCTGAATACAGATTGCTAATAAGTCATTCGCGTCGAGTTCGAATGGTTTACCGTCTCTATCCAGCGCTCTGATTTTCACTCTTTCAGCGCGAGGGATTAATGCCCGTTGCTCAGGAATGGATAAGCAACCTTCTTCAATGCCAGTTTCACCACTTTTCTCCAACAATTCTGGGTTAATCAGCACCAGGCGTTGGTCACGGCTTTCCGAAACATCAATTACGATAATTTGTTCATGAACATCCACTTGGGTTGCGGCAAGACCTATTCCTTCCTCTGCGTACATTGTTTCGAACATGTCGTCCACAATACGCTGGATTTCGCTATTGACTTCTTTTACTGGCGCAGCAATTTTGCGCAGCCGCTCATCTGGGTAATGTAATATTTGTAATACTGACATAAATATCTAGATCTGCGTCCTAGTAATGAATGATATTTAATCTCTATTCTAGACATTTCTGGCTCTGATTGACAGCATCGTCTATCAACTGAACAAGTTGGTATCACCATAGGAAACACGCCAGGGAGGCGATATGTTAGCAGCAGAATTATGGCTAAGGATGAACCAGGTGAAGGGACTCGGCACGGTGAGAAGCAGCGCATTGGCCAGACGGCTACTTGCCAGTGATGATATTCATCCCGGGCGATTACTTGCTTACGGCCTTAATTCGCAGCAATCTCAGCAATTTACTCAAGTTAATCCCCGCTATATTGAGTCCGCATTAGTCTGGTTAACTCATCCCTCACACCACTTACTTACTTATGGTGAGCCAGGCTACCCACCTCGACTGGCACATATTTCTGCTGCACCATTGATACTTTTTGTTTCCGGCGAGCTTGATGTTCTTTATTGTCCGCAGCTCGCTATGGTTGGGAGTCGCCATTTTAGCCATTATGGTGAGCATTGGGCTCGGCATTTTGCTTCTGAACTGGCGCTTACAGGGCTGGTTATTACCAGTGGTTTGGCGATGGGTATTGATGGAATTTGCCATCAGGCTGCTTTAACGGTTCAAGGCAAGACTATTGCGGTGTTAGGCAGCGGCTTAGAGAACATTTACCCGCGCCGGCACAGCCGCCTGGCCAGTGAAATTGAATTCCAGGGTGGGGCTTTGGTTTCTGAGTTTTTGACAACGGCATTGCCCATTGCTGCCCACTTTCCCAGACGAAACCGTATTATCAGTGGACTAAGCTCTGCGGTCTTGGTGGTTGAAGCCACGTTGAAAAGTGGTTCTTTGATCACGGCGCGTTATGCGATGGAACAAGGCAAGGATGTTTTTGCACTACCCGGCCCGTTAGGAAGTGCAACCAGTGAAGGGGTGCACTGGCTGATTCAGCAAGGTGCTTATCTGGCTAAATCAGCACAAGAGGTGGCGGAGCAGGTGACTGGGCAGTTGCAATGGCTATCATTGCCTGCGGAAGAAATTATTTCTTCATCAGAAGAGCAAGTTGAATTGCCATTTGCTGATGTGTTGGCTAACGTAGGAGACGAGGTGACTCCCGTTGATGTTGTCGCTGAACGCGCCGGTCAACCCGTGCCAGATATCGTCAGCAAATTGCTCGATCTGGAGTTAGCGGGGTGGATCGCAGCTGTACCGGGCGGCTATGTCCGATTAAGGAGGGCAGGCCATGTTCGACGTTCTAATTTACTTATTTGAGACCTATATACACAACGAGCCGGAACTGCCTGTTGATCAAAACAAGATAACTGACGATCTTGCTAGAGTGGGTTTCTATCGCGAGGATATCAAAAACGCCCTGAACTGGTTAGAGGCTCTTGCCGACTTGCAAGAGGGGCAGAAAGCACCTTATCTCTATGCTGCTGATCCGCAGGCTTTACGTATTTATACGGTGGAAGAGTCTCAACTATTGGATACCGCTTGTCGTGGTTTTATCCTATTCTTGGAGCAAATTCAGGTATTACACTTTGATACCCGTGAGATGGTTATCGATCGAATCATGGCGTTGGATACTACCGAGCTTGACCTGAAGGAGCTCAAATGGGTCGTATTAATAGTGCTATTTAACATACCAGGTTATGAGAGCGCCTATCAGCAGATGGAAGAGCTACTTTTCGAAGTCAATGAAGGTTATTTGCACTAAGTGTTAATATCAACCGGTAAAATAACTCATAGAGAAGGCGTTATGACGAAAACAGTTACTGCCAGGGATAATCGATCTTGCCCTGAATGCGGATCAGCATTAGTTATTCGCAGCGGTGGTCATGGCCCATTTCTTGGTTGTTCACAGTATCCCGGCTGCCAGTATATGCGCCCACTGAAAGCGCAGGCAGATGGTCATATCGTGAAAGTGCTAAAAGGGCAGTATTGCCCAGAATGTGGTTCAGATATGGTGCTGAGGCAAGGGCGTTTTGGGATGTTTATTGGTTGCAGCCAATATCCGCAATGTGATCATACAGAACTTATTGATAAACCTGATGAAACATCTATCGATTGTCCGCAATGCGCCCAAGGGAAATTGCTACAGCGAAAATCCCGGTATGGGAAAATATTCCATGCTTGTAATCGCTATCCTGACTGTCAATTCACGATTAATCAGCAGCCTGTTGAAGGTGGATGTGCTTATTGTTGCTATCCATTGTTAATGGAAAAGAGAACAGCACAAGGCATAAAACGTTTTTGCGCCAGCAAGTTATGCGGGAAGGTAATCGTCAGTGAGTAATAACAGTGTGAGCAAACCAGAAACGGATACTTCTCTGAAAAATGTGCTGTGGGCATTGCAACAAGAAGACGTCATCGCCTATCCGACAGAAGCTGTTTTTGGTTTAGGTTGCGATCCAGACAGTGAAAAGGCTGTAAATGCCTTGCTTGCCTTAAAAAAACGGCCGTGGCAGCAAGGCTTGATTCTGATTGCCGCTAACTATGAACAGTTAAAACCTTATGTTAATGACTCGATATTAAGCGACCTGCAACGAGAAACTATTTTCTCCTATTGGCCTGGGCCAGTAACCTGGGTGATCCCATCTCGTGTTAGTACGCCACGTTGGTTAACTGGCAGCTTTGATTCGTTGGCTGTTAGAGTGAGTGATCATCCATTAGTGCAGCAACTTTGCTCACAATATGGCAAGCCACTCGTTTCAACCAGTGCTAACTTAAGTGGCCAAGAGCCTTGCCGCACAGAAGAAAGAGTGAGAATGCAATTCGGCCCTTCCTTGCCGATACTCTCGGGTAGGGTTGGTGGCCGTTTGAATCCATCTGAAATAAGAGATGCGTTAACCGGTAAAAAATTCCGCCAAGGGTAGAAAATAGCATGGATCAGAAATTTGCAGTTTTTGGTAACCCCATTGGGCACAGTAAGTCGCCGCGGATCCATGCGCTTTTTGCCGAGCAAACAGGCATAGAACATCAATATGGTACGGTACTTGCCCCTCATGAAACATTTGAGGAAACATTAACGTCGTTTTTTGCTGATGGTGCACTGGGTGCGAACATTACCACGCCATTTAAAGAACGTGCTTATGCCAAATGTGACGAGTTGACCGAGCGTGCTTCATCGGCCGGTGCTGTGAATACGATCAAGCAATTGGATGACGGGCGCTTGTTAGGTGATAATACAGACGGTATTGGTTTGCTCAGTGATCTTGAACGACAAAACTTAATCCGAACAACTTATAGGATCTTGCTGGTGGGGGCTGGTGGGGCTGCTCGCGGAGTTATTCTGCCGTTACTCTCTTATGGATGCACGGTTGTCATTACTAACCGAACCTATCGTCGTGCGCAACAGCTTGCTGATGTATTTCATCATGTTGGCGGCATCTCAGCGATTGAAATGCAGATTTTGAGTGGGCAGCAATTTGATTTAATCATAAATGCTACCGCCTCAGGTATTCATGGTGAAGTGCCAAACTTACCTAAGGATATTATTAGTCCTGAAACACGTTGCTACGACATGTGCTATCAGGCAGGCACTACGCCATTTTTAACCTGGGTTCGCCAGTTGGGTGCGGCAAGTTCTGCTGATGGTCTGGGGATGTTAGTTGGGCAAGCTGCGCATGCCTTCAAATTTTGGCATGGCGTAATGCCGGAGATAACACCGGTATTAAATAAGTTGCGTGATGAACTAGGTTCGTAGAAAAATATTGAATTACACAGGGTAGATAAGAGCTTACTCTTTGCGTCTTCTATTGCTAATTATTTAGTTTCTGCCAGATATCGATCCTTCCAACCAACATAGTTACTCGCAGAATAATGCAGACCTTCCAGTTCTGCCGCAGTCAAGGGGCGAATTTGCCTGGTTGGGCTACCCATATAAAGGTGACCACTCACGAGTCGTTTTCCTGGTGAAACCAGACTGCCTGCGCCAATCATCACATCATCCTCTATAACTGCACCATCTAACAAAATAGAACCCATACCCACCAGTACTCGGTTACCAATAGTGCAACCGTGGAGCATAGTTTTATGACCAACGGTAACATCTTCGCCAATCACTAACGCGTTCCCTTCTGGGTTATGTTCAGAATGATGAGTTACATGTAACACACTGCCGTCTTGAATATTAGAACGGGCACCAATTGTTACCTGATTAACATCACCACGAATGACTACTAAAGGCCAAACGCTGACGTCATCACCAAGAACAACATTACCAATGATCACGCTCGATTCATCGATCATGACGCGTTTGCCAAGAGTAGGCGAATAATGAAGATAGGGGCGAACAGGGTTGGACATAACAATAGCCTCTTAATATAAAATCACAGTTTACCGACGATACCAGACTTTGCTGATCTAATTACAACCAATCGGCAGATGATTTCACAGAAAAAATGCAGCGGATAGACAAAGATCTGTACTTAAGGAGTAAAAAGTATCCAAACAGCAGAAAAAGGCGAAAAAAGCGTTGTGCAAAAAATTTGACTCCTTATAATGCGCCTCCATCGACACGGCACACAGCGAATCAGGTATCTGAACAGCCGGCCGAAAAAACAGAGAAATTCAGCCAAATTAGGTGTTGACTCTGAATGAGGAAAGCGTAGTATGCGCACCTCGCGTTGCCAACCACCGGTTGCTAACGCACTGCTCTTTAACAATTTATCAGACAATCTGTGTGGACACTCGCAAGACGATATCGACGCCTGTTTCGGCAGGCAGAAGCAATATCAACGTCTTGAAGAGTGACCAAAGCAGTACACATTTGAACTGCGGTTCAAATGCTTATTTGCAGAAAGTAATCTTTGAGCATCGCCGTTTGCTTATTTTTCATTAAATAACAGACAGCACATCAAACAAATCTTAAATTGAAGAGTTTGATCATGGCTCAGATTGAACGCTGGCGGCAGGCCTAACACATGCAAGTCGAGCGGCAGCGGGAAGTAGTTTACTACTTTGCCGGCGAGCGGCGGACGGGTGAGTAATGTCTGGGAAACTGCCTGATGGAGGGGGATAACTACTGGAAACGGTAGCTAATACCGCATAACCTCGCAAGAGCAAAGTGGGGGATCTTCGGAC
>JBEGTQ010000099.1:0-21592 GCA_041179305.1 Pseudomonadota bacterium
TAAATTGATTATGGGTGTGGCTGATGGCGAGGTTTTGGTCGATGGCAAAGTGATTTATACCGCTACTGACTTGAAAGTAGGTCTGTTTAAAGATACTGCTGCTTTCTAAATATGTTATCTATTGCAGGGATCTGATATTCGCATTCTGCCAAATGAATCTTCAATAGCTTCCGACTATCAGACTATCAGACTATCAGACTATCACCCACGCATGATACAACCGATGCTCTGCCAAATGGTTTCGATTTTGGCTAGATTAACGCAACTATCTTGCTGATATACAAGGCTAAATAGCCAGTGCAGCCAGTGCAGCCAGTGCAGCCAGTGCAGCCAACAAGGCTGCGGCACCCGGTACGAAGAGTAAAAATGAAAACCTCCGCAATATGCGGAGGTTATCCCTTAGTCTGACAGGGAGCCGCTTAAGCGGTCACAGCCCTGTCCTCCATGGCTTGTCGCCAACCTCCTAACCAATGCGATCTGGCGTCTAATGCTTGATAAGGGCAAATTTCCCTTGAACGCCCTGAAATACCGGCTTGATACCCACGTGATAGCGCCCTTTCAAGGCGATCTCTTTTTTGCCTTTTCATGCCTCGTTTCCCTCATTTTTCGATCTGGTGGAAAAAAAACAGTGACCACTTTAATGCACAGTCACAGTTAAGTGATAGACCTTCGGAAACAGAAAAGCAATGGGCAAAATTCACGCCAATATCACATTTGTGAGCTATGTACGCAGAATGTGCTAACTAATTGATTTAAAATGATGGATTTTAATCCATTGATATTAATTGAAAAATCCTCTTTGGCAGTATCTTTTATTACCAACCAAAGAGGATTAGAACAAAATACTACTTAGCGTTATGTAACCGGGCGGCAATCACCCTGGCTTCTTGTTGCCAACCTTCGGCCAGTGCACGAATCAGCGCATCATAACCATCTTCATTTTGTTTCAGCTCTAAGTCGAATGGCTGTTTAATAAGTTGCCCCTGATGCCTCAAGATCCAGACACCACGGATAATCGCCCTCCCATCATAACGGCCGTGGAACCCGGTTATCGTGACATTCAGAACATTCTGATCACTATCGAGCGGTTGTGAAGAGATCAACCAGCCCGGTAGCACATTGCTCAGATTGGCCACTAATGTTTGTTGCAACTGTTGATCCAGTGGGCTGGCCCAAAGGTTATTAGTGGCAATCACATACTGCACATCGTTGGTTTGATAGACCACGCCTGCGGCGGCGAGATAATCAGCTACGCTGACATGCTCTACCCATAATTGTCTCGGTGCCATGCCGCTACTGACTGCCGCTGGTGCACTCAATACCGGTAACTGATAGTACGTTTTACTGACTTCACTGCTGCAAGCATTGAGTAACAGCACTGCGATTATTGCCATCCATTTCATCATTTTTTGGCCTTCTTAGGCTGAGGATCCTGACTTCCTGCGGCTTCAAATACCAGCGCATTGCTCTTTTCGTTCAGCGTCCGCAATACTGGCTGTAGTTCGCGCAACACGTGATCCAGCCGCTGCATATCACCGACCATTTTATTGTAAGCCGGTGAACCAGGCTGGAAGCCCTTCATGCTGCGACTCAATTCATTCAGCGTCTTTTGCAGATCCTTTGGCAGATCCTGCATCGCCGGATTCGCGGTAATTGCCGTCAGTGCTTCCAGTGTTTTCTGTGTTTCACGCATGGTTCTCTGGCTTTCTGCCAATGTTTTCGTAACCTCATTTAACATTGAATCCAGCGGGAGATTATTGATTTTATCCAACGTCTGCATTAATTTTTGCTGAATCTGTGCCAAACCCCCACTGGTGGTAGGTAGCAATGGATAACCGGCTACCTCCAGTGGGCCTTTCCACGGCTTAGCATCAGGATAAAAATCTAAATCGATAAACAGCGCACCAGTCAGTAAATTGCCTGATTTTAGTGACGCACGCAGGCCACGCTCTTTGGCTGTTTTCAGTATTTGTGCAAAATTAGCATCTGACTCTAAGTCATCCCTGAAGCGACCCCGTTCAATACGAATAAGCACCGGGATACGGAAGTCATTGTCTACACGCTGCTTCATACCCACGGCAAAGAATGGCACATCAGCCACAGTACCGACACGGATACCACGGAACTCGACCGGCGCACCCGATTGCAAGCCACGCACGGAGTCAGAAAAGAACAGCAAGAAATCTTCATGTTCCGTATACAGCGAGTTTTGGATGCTACTGCGGTTATCAAACAGTTTGAATGTGGCCCTATCTTGGGTGATTGCCTTGCCTCGCTCCAAACCATCCGGTACATCAAAGCTGACACCACCACTGAACAAAGTCGCCAGGGCTGCCATCTCTACACGCATGCCTTGTGAGGAGAGATCGACTGCCACACCACTGTCTTTCCAGAAACGGACGTTGGTAGTGACCAGACTGTCATAGGGTGCACCAATGAATAGTTGATAACGCATTAAGCGTGATTTGGTATCAAATGTACTGCTTTCCACCGAGCCGACACGATAACCACGAAATAGCACCGGATCAGACGCATTTAATTGACCGGCCTGATCACTGTCGAGAATAATACGGATCCCTTTAGCATCCGGTGAGGCCAGTGGCGGCGAGTCCAGTAACACAAATTCATCTAATGTTTTCCCTTTGCTGCCAGGTTGTAGCTCAATATAAGCACCTGATAGCAGTGTTCCAAGGCCAGATACCCCTTCACGACCAATCTGTGGTTTGACTACCCAAAAGACGGTATCACCGTGTAAAAGCGTATTCATGCCAGAATTGAGACGCGCCTGAATGATGACGTGATTAAGATCTTTACTTAGCGTAACCTGTTCAACCACACCGACATTCACACTACGACTCTTAATTTTGGTCTTACCCGCTTCAATACCTTCAGCGTTTAGCGTGGTCAAAACCACCTGTGGCCCCTGATGGCTGAAATGATAAAACAGTATCCATGCGCCAATCAGCGTAGTGACAATCGGAATGATCCATATCGGGGACCAATGTTTTATTTTTTCAATTTTCGCCACATGCTGGCTGGGATTAGTGTCCGTCACCTTGCGGCTCCTTCTGGATTGTTTCACTTAGTCGATCCCAGGTTAAACGCGGATCAAAAGTTAATGCGGCAAACATCGTCAGGATCACCACCATCGCAAACAACAGTGCACCAATCGCCGGATAGATACTCATCAATTGCCCGATACGGACTAATGACGACAACACGGCAATAACAAAAACATCAATCATTGACCAGCGACCAACAAACTCGACCACTTCATAGATAAAATGCATACGTTCAGTATCAGTGTAGCCCTTGCTTTTGGTATCCCAACATAACCAGCCAATTGCCAACATTTTTAATGAAGGCACCATGATACTGGCGATAAAAATCACCATGGCCACAGGATAAGAACCCTCACTCCACAAAAAGATGACCCCTGCCATAATGGTAGAACCCATTTGGTTCCCGAGACTTTCAGTAATCATAATCGGCATCAAATTGGCCGGAATATAAAGCAAGACAGAGGTAATCAACAGTGCCATTGTCCACTGCAAGCTATTGCGGCGACGAACATAGCCTTGAGTATGGCAGCGTGGGCACGCTACCTGTGATTGAAGCAATATGGCGGTACAACACGCACAGGAA
The DNA here is from genome assembly GCA_041179305.1 of Pseudomonadota bacterium. Classification (GTDB taxonomy): domain Bacteria; phylum Pseudomonadota; class Gammaproteobacteria; order Enterobacterales; family Enterobacteriaceae; genus Yersinia. Next base: position 3,646 of record JBEGTQ010000099.1, read on the forward strand.
CGCAACCCTTGATGCAAACCTGTACGGCCAGCAACCAACGGCTGCGTCAGCTTGGGTGCAGGGGCAATGTCCCGCCACATCCAATAGCGATCCACGCATTGGAAAGCACGCACCTGTAACAGACAGAATACACAGTAGGGAATAAAACTGCTGCCAATGCCTATTTCACCATAAGCCATTAACTTGACGAAACTGACCAACACACCGGCGAGGAAGATCTCAACCATGCACCAGGTTTTGCATTGAAATAACAGCTTTGCCATCATTGTCTTCAAGTACAATGGCATGCGCACCCGCAAGCAAAGCAAAACAATGGCTATCATGCAGAATGCCGGTATCAACTGAACCAGCACCATAAACAGCGTTGCCATGCTGACGTAATTATCTGCCAGCATCACGCGTGGTATTTGAATCAGCGTTATTTCGCTGGTGATCCCCGCCACACGCATGTTGACGAAAGGGAACAAATTAGCCAGTACCAACATAAATAAGGCACTCAGCGCATAACTTACCGGCCGTTTACGCGGCTGATCCCACCGAACGGTCAGTGTGGTTTTACAACGCGGACACACCGCTTTAGTGCGATAAGGCAGGAAGGGCAAAGCCACGGACATGTCACACTGACGGCACAGAATGACGTTCTCTGATGGCTCTGAATGCCCGCCGTGTTCAGGCTCAATAACAGAATACAATATCTATTTTCCTTACGGCTGGCCTGTATCCCTTTCATCTTTCAAATTGCAGGTATGTTGGCTGCTTTCGTTACCCGGCCCATCCTTAGGCCTCGCAGAAGCAAGACCCCTGCATCTGTTCCCGGCAGATTTGTCACCCAAATCACTTACCGATGTAAGCTCATCGGGATTGTGAGCCTCATCAGAGGCTCATTCTGCCGGCCAGCGCAAGCGCCATTCAACATGGTTTACAACCAATTTATCTCTTACTTGCCGCCTTCCTGCACATTGAAATCTATTGGGTATAGTTAAGTGACATATTTTCATGATACAAATATAATAATTAGCATACTATGGTATAGCACATCATTTAACGGAATGGTGAAAACGCACTTTTAGCCGTTTTTTTGAGCTTCCAGCTCTTCCCAACGACTGAATGCAATTTCTAATGCCAATTCAGCATCCGCTAATGCTTTCAATACCTGTTGTGTCTCTTCATGTGGGCGGGAAAAAAAATTCGCATGACTAACCTCAGCCTGTAACCCATTGATATCCTTTTCCAGTTTTTCTAGCTGTGGTGGTAATTGATCCAGTTCACGTTGCACATTATAGCTCAATTTGCCAGCGCGTTTAGCGGCAGGCGCATCGCTCTTAAGCGGGGCCACAATTTTGCTTTCTTCAACTTTAACTTTCTGCGTAACCTGACGGATAGGTTTTGCCTCAGCGCGTTGCTGATGCGCGTCATAATAGCCACCGACAAAATTGTTAATCTGACCACGACCTTCGAAAATCCAGCATTCAGCCACTGAGTTATCAACGAATTGACGGTCATGGCTTACCAGCAGCACAGTGCCCTGATAGCTATCAACCATCTCCTCCAGCAACTCCAGCGTTTCTACGTCCAGGTCGTTGGTCGGTTCATCGAGGATCAGCAAGTTGCTCGGCTTAAGGAAGAGTTTAGCCAACAGCAAGCGGTTACGTTCACCACCAGACAGCGCTTTCACCGGGGTCATCGCGCGTTTCGGGTGGAACAAGAAGTCTTGCAGATAGCCCAGTACGTGGCGTGAACGGCCATTTACCATGACTTCCTGTTTGCCTTCTGCCAGGTTATCCATAACGGTACGTTCTGGATCCAGTTCAGCACGATGTTGGTCGAAATAGGCCACTTCCAGTTTGGTACCGCAATGCACTTTGCCACTGTCCGCGTTAAGCTGACCGAGCATCAGTTTAAGCAACGTGGTTTTACCACAGCCGTTTGGCCCCACCAGCGCAATTTTATCGCCGCGCTGTACTTGAGCTGTGAAATTTTTCACCAGTACTTTGCCATCAATCTGATAATTAACATTTTCCAGGTCAAAGACAATTTTCCCTGAACGCACAGTCTCTTCGACTTGCATCTTAGCCGTGCCCATTACTTCGCGGCGCTCTGAGCGCTCGATCCGTAATGCTTTCAAGGCCCGAACACGCCCTTCGTTACGGGTACGCCGTGCCTTAATGCCCTGACGGATCCACACTTCTTCCTGTGCCAGTTTACGGTCAAACTCTGCATTTTGCAGCTCTTCAACCCGCAATGCTTCTTCTTTGCTGGCAAGATACAGCGCGTAATTACCCGGCCATGACACTAATTTGCCACGATCCAGATCGACAATACGCGTTGCCATCGCACGAATAAAGGAGCGGTCATGGGAGATAAACACCATGCTACCCTGGAATTCTTTCAGGAAGCCCTCCAGCCAGTTAATGGTTTCAATGTCTAAATGGTTGGTTGGTTCATCCAACAGCAGCACTTTCGGCGAACTCACCAGCGCACGGCCTAATGCCGCTTTGCGCAACCAACCGCCCGACAGCGAAGACAATTCAGCATCAGCGTTCAAGCCCAATTGCTTCAGCACTTCCTGAATACGGCTGTCTAATTGCCACAAACCCTGATGATCCAGAATCTCCTGCAATGCCGCCAGACAGTTGAGGTTTTTCTCACTTGGATCCAACTCAACCTGATGCAAGGTGGCATGGTAGGCTTTGAGATGTTCCGCCTGTTCCTGCACCCCTTCGGCGACAAAATCAAATACCGTGCCGGCCACATTGCGCGGTGGATCTTGTTGCAGACGCGCCACAATCAAATCCTGCTCATAAATGATGCGACCATCATCCAATGACACTTCTTTGCTCAAAATTTTCAGTAAGGTAGATTTACCCGCACCATTGCGCCCCACCAGACAAACGCGCTCGTTTGCCTCAATATGCAATTCAGTATTATCCAATAAAGGTGCATCACTGAACGACAACCAGGCACCGGACATGCTAATTAACGACATAGTTTCTACTTTTCCTCGCAGCTGTAAGTGACCAGCCAACAGTTGTGGATTTGGCGATTACGGGCAAAGTCTTCTGATTGTGTCTGAGCGGTTATCTCTTGTGCCTCCAGCCCCAACGCCTTTATTCCGCCCAAATCCATCTGGAAACCACGCTTATTATTTGAGAACATAATTGTTCCCTTACGGCGCAATAACCGTTTAACTTCTTTCATTAGCACTAAATGATCGCGCTGGACATCAAAGGTGGTCTCCATGCGCTTCGAGTTGGAGAAAGTCGGTGGATCGATAAAAATTACATCGAACTGCTCGTCGGTATTACTGAGCCATGAGAGACAATCAGCCTGAATCAAACGGTGTTGCTGGCCGATTAAACCATTCTCCCGCAGGTTCTTCTCGGCCCATTCCAGATAGGTGCGCGACATATCAACCGTCGTCGTGCTACGCGCGCCCCCCAATCCGGCATAAACACTGGCAGTACCGGTATAGGCAAATAAGTTAAGAAAATCTTTACCCTGAGTCATGTTACCCAGCATCTGGCGAGCGATACGGTGGTCAAGGAACAGACCGGTATCGAGATAATCAGTCAGGTTAACCCATAGCTTGGCGTTATATTCACTCACCAGAAAAAATTCACCTTTTTGTGCCAATTTTTCGTATTGGTTGCTGCCTTTCTGCCGTTCACGGGTTTTCAATATCAACTGGTTAGAGGGTAAATCCAATACTGCAAGCGTGGCATTGATCACATCAAACAAACGCTGACGGGCTTTTTGCGCGTCAATGGTTTTCGGCGGTGCATATTCTTGTACCACCACTTTGCAGCCATAACGATCAACCGCCACGTTATAATCTGGCAAGTCAGCATCATACAAGCGGTAGCATTCGATACCCTGCTGCTTAGCCCATTTGTCCCGTTTCTTCACATTTTTACGCAGGCGGTTAGCATAATCTTCTGCTACCTGAACACCCACAGCCCCTTGTGGGTTAGCCGCTAATTGATAGTTTTTCTGTACGCAATCCAATGGGCCATTTCTGGCTTTGAACTCGCGATCTGCACGTAATTGCAAACAGCTCAGCAATTCTGGCGATGCGCTGAACAATGACAATCTCCAGCCACCGAAGACAGTTTTCATGATGCGCCCTAGCATATTGTACAGCGCAATCAATGCAGGTTCACTTTCCAGCCGCTCACCATAAGGCGGGTTACTAATAACCGTACCCACCGGGCCTTCTGGTAATGGATTCGCCAGCTTACTGACATCATTGGCATTAAAGGTAATCAGTTCGGATACCCCTGCGCGACGAGCGTTGGCGCGTGCCATTTCAATGACGCGTCGGTCAATATCTGAACCGAAGAAGCGGGAGGCGGTTTCCTGCAAACCATTGCGGGCACGGACTTGCGCCTCAGTGGTCAATTCACGCCATAGCGCTTCATTAAAAGCACTCCAGGCGGTAAAACCCCAATGTGATCGATGCAGACCCGGTGCACGATCAGAGGCTATCATGGCAGCTTCAATGAGCAAGGTACCCGAACCACACATCGGATCAACCATTGGCGTACCTGGCTGCCAGCCAGAACGCTGAATAATCGCCGCCGCAAGATTCTCTTTCAGCGGGGCCTGACCGGTCAGGTCACGATAACCACGTTGATGCAAACCTTCACCACTGAGATCCAGCGCAACACTGGCCATATCCCGTTGCAGAAACACGTTCACTCGGATGTCCGGTTGCTGTTTGGCAACCGTTGGGCGCTGATCGAGCTTGCGGGTAAAGCTATCCACAATGGCATCTTTTACCTTCAACGCGCCGTACTGACTGTTGCGAATCTCGTCATTTACACCGCTAAAGTGCACGGCAAAGGTTTTCTCCACACCAAAAATCGATGGCCAGTCGATCGCCTGCACCCCAAGGTACAAATCCAAATCACTGTAGACTTTAAATTCGTTAAGCGGTAATAAGATGCGCGAAGCCAGGCGGCTCCACAACAGACTTTGGTACATGAGTCGATCGTCGCCCTGAAAATGTACCCCACCCTGTACTATTTTACAGTCGTGAGCGCCCAGCGCTTCCAGTTCGCTTTTTAACAGTTCTTCCAGTCCACGCGCGGTACTGGCAAACAGAGAGTTCATATCGCACTATCACCAAAAAGAAAATCGTTGCGCATTATAGCTAATCCCAGCGGCTTGTCATAAAGTTGCTCTTTGTTATTTAATACTCGCACGGAGGCAATGGTGATTATCCTATCCCGACTCTATGTTCATCCGGTGAAATCCATGCGCGGTTTGCAGCTTTCTCATGCTCAAGTCAGCAGCAGTGGGCTGGCTTTTGACCGTGTATTTATGATTACCGAACCCGATGGTACTTTTATTACTGCACGCCAGAATCCCAAGATGGTGATGTTTACCCCGGCATTAATGGCCGATGGTTTATATCTCACAGCCCCCGATGGCGAGAGCGCCAGTATCCACTTTAATGATTTTTTAGCTAATGCAGAGCCTACTGAAGTGTGGGGAAATCATTTTACGGCGTTAGTTGCCCCCAAGGCGATTAATCACTGGCTCAGTGGCTACTTTCAACGTGAAGTACAATTACGCTGGCTTGGTGCGGAATTAACCCGTCGGGTAAAGCCGATGCCAGAAATTCCACTTTCCTTTGCTGACGGCTTCCCCTATTTGCTTATCAACGAAGCATCATTCAAAGCGTTACAACAGCGCTGCCCCGGCAGTATTAAACTGGAACAGTTTCGCCCAAATTTAGTGGTCACTGGCGCCAGTGCGTTTGCCGAAGACAGTTGGCAGGTTATCCGGGTGGGTGATATAACCTTTGATTTGGTCAAACCATGCAGCCGCTGCGTATTAACTACTGTCAGTGTGGAACATGGGCGTAAGCACCCAACTGGCGAACCATTAAAAACACTACAGACATTCCGAACTGCGGAAAACGGCGATATTGATTTCGGTCAAAATATGGTGGCCAGAAACAGCGGTATTATTCGGGTTGGTGATGAAGTAGAGATTCTGGCTACCAAACCGCCACGGCCATATCGTGCAGGGGCAGTAGTTGAAACTCTCGCAGCGCCACAAGATCAATCCAAAACCGTAGCCATTGAATATAATGGCATCCGCTTTAACGGCAATAATCAGCAGGTTTTACTGGAACAGTTGGAACAGCAGAATATCCGTATTCCATACTCATGCCGTGCTGGGATATGTGGAAATTGCAGAATTACATTAGTCAACGGTGATGTTGCCCCCTTAAAGAAAAGTGCTGTTGGCAATGATGGAACCATTCTTTGTTGCAGTTGCATTCCCAAAGGAGATATTACCCTCAGCAATAAATAACCCACTTAACAGAAAATTATTCAAGGTGCAGGAAGGCAGCAAACGAGAAACTCCCGATGAGCTTACATCGGTAAGTTATTTGGATGATAAATCGGCATCTTGAAAGATGACGGGTATATCTGTCTTATACCGCGCGGTCGAAAACTGTCGCGGAATAAACCTCTTCAATAATGAGTGGCAACAAGCGGTCATTCATTATCTTTATCGCATCGCCTAATACCATCTGACGCCCGGCTAATACAACTTGCGACTGTGCTAATAAACACAAGCTCGCAGAGTCACCTGACTCAACGATTAGCAAGCAGACATCTTCACCGCTGTCCAATACTTTGACTAAGGCCAGTTCACCATTTTTTGGCATCAGTGTTTTAGGTTGCGGTGCAAAATACCAACTTTTGGGCATCAAAGGTTTTAGAAAACGAAATGCGACCAACGCATTTAATACCAATTCTGAACGTTGCTCATGGCTAAATTTAATTTGGCGACATTGATCTTCGAATTCAAAATAAAGAGCAGCATCATCAACACAAAATGCAGATTCATCGAAAGCATCTGGTGTCAGCATTTTAGATGGGAAACGCGAGCGAAATATCATACCATTGGCTAAATCCAACATTAGTCGGTCATGATCAATATCAAAATACCAACGCCATTTATCATCTGGTTTAATTCGCATATACCTTCCTTCCCGCCAAACTGCCAACATCATTGGCTCAATAACTGAACTTTTCACTCACCAAATGGTGACTAATTTCATATATACTCATCATACTTCAAGCGGCAGGTGTGCTGGCAACACTCAATAACCCGAATCACTTACCGATGTAAACTTATCGGAATTATCTCACTTGCCACCTTCCTGCATCCTGAAATTTTTTGGATATATACTATCTGAGTAAAATATAGACGAGCCGGAGAGATAAATAAACCCCCGGCAGGTAATGAGGATAAATAGTTAGATATAAGTAATGATATTCTTAATCAAACCTGGCCCACGAAAGATAAACCCGGAATAAATTTGAATCAATGAAGCACCCGCAGCCATTTTTTCTCGGGCGGCAATAACAGAGTCAATACCGCCAACACCAATAATAGGCAAACGCCCTTGTAGCTCTTGCGATAAACGACGAATAACTTCAGTGCTGCGTAATTGAACTGGGCGGCCACTTAAACCACCGGCTTGTTCACAGTAATTTAAACCCTGGATCAGAGAACGATCTAAAGTTGTATTTGTAGCAATAACACCGTCAATATTATGACGAACTAAACTATCAGCTATTTGGATCAATTCTTCTTCGGTAAGATCCGGGGCAATTTTTACCGCAACAGGAACATACTTATGGTGCCGTTGATGTAGTTCAGCTTGTTTATTTTTAATTGCTGATAACAAATCATCCAAAGCCTCACCATACTGTAAAGAACGTAACCCCGGCGTATTGGGTGAAGAAATATTAATCGCAATATATCCAGCGTAAGGATAGATTTTATCCATGCAAATCAAATAATCGTCTTTACCTTGTTCTACCGGCGTATCTTTATTCTTACCAATATTAATACCTAAAATACCGCCAAAATGGGATTTTTTAACATTTTCAATGAGATTATCAACTCCGTGATTATTAAATCCCATCCGATTAATCAAACCTTCCGCTTCAACGATCCTGAACAATCGTGGTTTATCATTTCCGGGCTGAGGCCGGGGTGTCACGGTACCCACTTCGATAAAACCAAATCCCATTGCGCCGAACGCATCAATACAATCACCATCTTTATCCAGACCTGCAGCTAGCCCCACAGGATTTTTAAATGATAACCCCATGCAGTTAACTGTTTTGGTTGGCACAGACTGACGAACCAAAAATTCAAACGGGGTGCGAGTCACACGTTTTAACTGACGGAAAGTCAACTCGTGAGCGCGTTCCGGGTCAAGCTGAAATAGTGCTTTTTTAACAAATTGATAGTACATGTGATCTCCTGACCGGCGTTCAACACATGGATAAACACGGGAGGGGTAAATTTATCTATCAGGAAAGTAAAAACAGAGGGCATCGCGGCCCTCCGAGAAGTGAAGAGAAGTTTAATCGCTGACGCTATTAGCCGATTGGCCACTATGCAGCCAAGGCCTTGGTTATCTTTTCGTATAAATCACCGGACAGATTATCCAATGTTTTCAATTGTTCTAATGCATGACGCATCAACGCCTGACGGGCTTTGTCATAACGTTTTAAGCGAATCAATGGTTCAATCAACCGGGCTGCCACCTGTGGATTGCGAGTATTCAGATCACTGAGGATTTCCACCAGGAATTGATAACCGCTGCCATCGCTGGCATGGAATGCTGCCGGATTACCGGATACAAAACTCCCAATCAACGAACGGGTACGGTTCGGATTGCTCAGGCTGAACGCAGGGTGTTTCAGTAAAGCGCGAACATGTGTCAACACATCTGGCGCTGGGCTGATTGCTTGTAGAGAAAACCACTTATCCATAACCAGCCCATCATGATTCCAGCGCACATCAAAGGCCGCTAACAATTCATCCCGACAAGGTAACTGTGCGGCAACCGCTGCGGCCAATGCTGCCAGTGAGTCTGTCATATTATCGGCCTGATGATATTGTGAAGAAACCAATTTGTTGGCAAATTCTTCATCGCCAAAAGCCAGATAATTCAAGCAGGTATTACGCAATGCGCGCCTGGCAATATCAGCATGTTCGATACGATAAACCGGCGTCATGTTCGCCACATACACCGCTAACAGTTCATCAGACAAATCACCCGCCAGGCAACGTATAACCGCCTCATGCACAGCGGTGATAGCCTGTGGGTTAATAGTAGTAAACAACTCAGCAATTTCATTTTCAGACGGCAGAGTCAGGATCTGTGCTGCCAGTGCCGGATCAAGGCTGTCATCGAGCAATATTACGCGGAAAGCATCTGCCACATGAGCAGGTAAGCTCAATGGCTGTTTCTGTTGATACCTGGCAACATTCAGTTTGATGTAGGTTGCCAGCAGGCTTTGCGCCGCATCCCAACGAGAGAATTCATTGCGCGCATGTTGCATCAGGAAAGTAAGCTGTTGATCGCTGTAGCTATAATCCAGTTTGACCGGAGCGGAAAACTCACGCAATAAAGAAGGGATCGGCGTATGTTCAACATTATCGAATGTAAACGTCTGTTCAGCTTCTGTGACATTCAATACATGATGAACCGGCAAGCCATTTTTTTGCAACGGAATGATGTTACCTTTACTGTCATACAGCTCAATATCTAACGGAATGTGCAGTGGCAGCTTTTCAGGCTGATCTGCGGTTGGCAACGTTTTCTGGCTAATATGTAAATGATATTGCTGTTTTTCCGCATTGTAATCATCACGCACAGTCAATATCGGTGTACCTGACTGGCTGTACCAGCGGCGGAATAAAGAGAGATCAACATTAGATGCATCTTCCATTGCCTGAACAAAGTCATCGCAGGTGGCAGCACTGCCATCATGGCGCTCAAAATAAAGTTGCATACCAGCCTGAAAATGCTGCTCGCCTAACAAAGTATGCAACATACGAATAACTTCTGCTCCTTTTTCGTACACGGTCAAGGTATAAAAGTTATTCATTTCAATGACTTTATCTGGGCGAATCGCGTGAGCCATCGGGCTGGTATCTTCCGCAAATTGTGCCGAACGCATCACCCGAACATTTTCAATTCGATTAACCGAACGCGAGCCTAAGTCAGAACTGAATTCCTGATCACGGAATACCGTTAGCCCCTCTTTAAGGCTAAGCTGGAACCAATCACGGCAGGTAACTCGGTTACCAGTCCAGTTATGGAAGTATTCATGGCCGATAACCGCTTCGATATTAAGATAGTCTCTATCGGTAGCCGTTTCCGCTTTGGCTAAAACATATTTTGAGTTGAAAACGTTCAACCCCTTATTTTCCATGGCACCCATATTGAAAAAATCAACTGCGACAATCATATAAATATCGAGGTCATATTCCAGGCCAAAGCGGGTTTCATCCCATTTCATGGAATTTTTCAGTGAGACCATTGCCCAATCGGCACGGTCAAGATTGCCTTGATCAACGAACAGCTCCAGCGCGACTTCACGCCCTGAACAGGTAGTGAATTTATCACGTAACACATCAAAATCGCCAGCAACCAAGGCAAACAGGTAGCAAGGTTTTGGGAAAGGGTCTTCCCATTTAACCCAGTGACGACCCTCTTCCAGTTCCCCCTGCCCTACACGATTACCGTTAGATAGCAGGTAAGGATAGCGAGATTTATCGGCAACAATACGGGTAGTAAAGCGGGCAAGTACATCAGGGCGGTCTAAATAATAAGTAATGTGGCGGAAACCTTCAGCTTCACACTGGGTACACAGTGCCTCACCTGACAGGTATAACCCTTCCAACGCACTGTTGGCCGCAGGGTGAATATCATTAACAATTGTTAGCGTAAAATTATCCGGTAACTGCTCAATAACCAGTACGTTGTCTTGTTGGCAGTAATGTGGCCACACCTGCCCATCAACACTGACGCTGATTAATATCAAACCTTCACCATTAAGAACCATTGGCGTGACGTTCGCTGCCAGACGTTTTACTTTACTGACCGCCGTTACCGTTGTTTTTTGCGCATCCAGCACGAAGTCCAGATCGATATCGGTAATGGTGTAATCCGGCGATTTATAATCGTGGCGGTACTTAGCTTGCGGCTGCTGTGTCATAAAAACCCTTTTGACGTCATTAGTGAATATGATTATCAGATCTGTATTCATAGTCGTTATGGGGCCAGTATGACTGCCACCAGAACATTACTGTAAACCTGTTTGCCCCAGACTCAGATAGGTTTTCAATGTATCACAATTGTAAGAAAAACCTAGATGAGAGCCTGTGCTAATACAGCAAATAACACATTGGATGCGCTGGGTTATTTAGAATATATGCATTATTATTGCTGATATTCTGTTCAAATTAATAACCCTGTATATTTTAATACAATTCTCCTTTCATTATCTAACTCACTAAAAAATTGACCTTAATCGGATTGATCGTTCAAAAAATACCTTTTTCAGTGCTAATGGCACGTTTAATCCTCGACCAATTGATTAGAATTTATGGTGTGATGAAGCTTCAATAACAGGATAGTATCGGTATATTCCTGCGACTTTAGATTACCTGAACGTTACAGGCAGTCTGTGATTCGGGTGAGTGAATTCAGCTAACCCATTGTAACTTAAAGTATAAAGAGTATTTCCCGACTGTGAAAAATGATCCTACGAGGATGCTGTATAGCACCATGACCCAAGATGTTTCACCCATTTTGACTTCATTGCTTGATACCGATGCGTACAAGCTTCACATGCAGCAAGCCGTGTTTCATCGTTATCGCACTATTACCGTAGCTGCTGAATTCCGCTGCCACGGCAATGAACTGCTGGGCGAATATGCTGACGAAATTCGCCACCAGATAACGTTAATGAGCCAATTAGCATTGACTCACGATGAATTTCTGTACCTCTCAGCCCTGCCTTTCTTCCAGCAAGACTATCTCCATTGGTTACGGGATTTTCACTTCAACCCTGAACAAGTCACCGTATCGAATAATGACGGCAAGTTAAATATTCGTATTGCCGGTTTATGGTGCGAAACCATTTTATGGGAAGTCCCCCTACTGGCAGTGATTAGCGAAGTGGTGCATCGCCGCCGTTCTATGCAAGTCACCGCTGATCTGGCTATTAAACGGCTTCATGACAAACTTCAGCAATTTAAAACACTCAGTGCTAATGTAGATATCAGCCACTTTAAATTAATGGATTTTGGCACCCGTCGTCGCTTCTCTCGCGAGATACAACATGCCATTGTCAATAGCTTGAAAGATGAATTCCCTTATCTGATCGGCACCAGCAATTATGATTTAGCCCATAAGTTATCGTTGACACCGGTCGGGACTCAAGCCCATGAATGGTTCCAGGCTCATCAACAAATAAGCCCTGTACTGGCCAATAGCCAGCGGGCGGCATTGCAAATCTGGTTGGATGAATACCCGAACCAACTCGGCGTTGCTTTGACTGACTGCATTACTATGGATGCCTTCCTGCGCGATTTTGATCTGGCCTTCGCTACGCACTATCAGGGCTTGCGTCATGATTCGGGTGATCCCGTGGAATGGGGCGAAAAAGCAATTGCTCATTATCAACAATTGGGTATCGACCCGATGAGCAAAACACTGGTGTTTTCCGATAATTTGGATTTGGAAAAAGCGTTATCTCTCTATTGCCATTTCTATCAACGCATTAATCTGGTATTTGGTATCGGTACACGCCTGACCTGCGATATCCCTGAAGTCAACGCATTAAATATTGTCATCAAACTGGTTGAGTGTAATAACAAACCCGTGGCTAAGCTGTCAGATAGCCCCGGTAAAACCATTTGTCAGGATCCTGCGTTTGTCGATGAGTTGCGTGAAGCATTCGCCCTGCCGCTGATCAAAAAAGCCAGCTAACATAATTATTGCCGGGCAGTAAAGGCGCACCCGGCAGCCCCTTTGTTCCTACTTTGACTCCTATCCCTCTTTTCTCATTAATCAGTACCTTATTTGCACCGTCTCCATTTAAGATAACCACAGAAATGTTGCATTGATTTGGTGATTTCTACTTGTGTCCTGCATCACCGTAAGTAACATAGCAATATCCCCATTTGGTTGGGTTATTAACTATTTCTGTACCCAAAGTCATTAGAATTGCAGGTAGCCAACAAACACCTTAATCTCGGTGAACGCAGGTAACCCCCTGCAACTTCAAGTCCGAAGGGTATGCATCAACACCATTAAAAGAGAGAAATTTATGAGCGTAGTGCCTGTAGTGGACGTACTGCAAGGCCGTGTTGCGGTTGATAGTGAAGTCACCGTACACGGTTGGGTACGTACCCGAAGAGATTCTAAAGCGGGTCTCTCATTCGTTGCGGTTTATGACGGTTCCTGCTTTGATCCGTTACAGGCCGTCGTGAATAATGCTTTGCCGAATTATCAGAACGAAGTGCTGCACCTAACTACCGGCTGCTCCGTTGAAGTGACCGGTATGGTGGTTTCCTCTCTGGGGGAAGGTCAGCATTTTGAAATTCGTGCCACCGCTATCAAGGTCGTTGGCTGGGTTGATGATCCTGATACATACCCAATGGCGGCAAAGCGCCACAGTATTGAGTATTTGCGTGAAATTGCTCATTTGCGCCCGCGCACAAACCTAATTGGTGCCGTTACCCGGGTGCGCCACACTCTGGCACAGGCAATTCACCGTTTCTTCGATGAAAATGGCTTTTTTTGGGTTTCTACACCACTGATCACCGCTTCAGATACTGAAGGTGCTGGTGAAATGTTCCGTGTCTCAACACTGGATCTGGAAAACCTACCACGTACCGAGACCGGTGCAATCGACTTCCGTGAAGACTTCTTCGGTAAAGAAGCATTCCTCACCGTGTCCGGCCAATTGAATGGTGAGACCTACGCCTGCGCGTTATCTAAAATTTACACTTTCGGGCCAACTTTTCGTGCGGAAAATTCCAATACCAGCCGTCATTTAGCAGAGTTTTGGATGGTTGAACCTGAAATTGCGTTTGCTTCATTAGATGATGTCGCCGCTCTTGCTGAGAAAATGCTCAAATACGTTTTCCAGGCAGTACTGAACGAACGGGCTGATGATATGAAGTTCTTTGCTGAACGTATCGATAAAGATGCAATCGACCGTCTGCAACGCTTTGTGACCTCTGATTTTGCGCAAATTGATTACACTGATGCCATTGAGATCTTACAGGTATCAGGCCAGAAATTTGAGAATGACGTTGCCTGGGGCATCGATTTGTCTTCTGAACATGAGCGTTATCTGGCTGAGAAACACTTCAAAGCGCCGGTGGTGGTTAAAAACTACCCAAAAGATATTAAAGCGTTTTATATGCGCATGAATGAAGATGGCAAAACCGTTGCTGCAATGGATATCTTAGCGCCAGGTATTGGTGAAATTATCGGTGGTTCACAACGTGAAGAACGTTTGGATGTACTGGATGCGCGTCTGGCAGAAATGAGGCTTAATAAAGAAGATTATTGGTGGTATCGCGATCTTCGTCGTTACGGTACGGTGCCACATTCAGGTTTTGGCCTTGGATTTGAACGTTTAATCTCCTATGTGACTGGGGTTCAAAACATTCGTGATGTGATCCCATTCCCGCGAACACCAAGAAATGCCAGTTTCTAAATTTGTCATTTAGATAAAAATTGTATATTTGTATAAATAAAAGTCAGCTAGGCTGGCTTTTGTCATTTTTTAAAGTCCGATCTGCGTCACAAAGTTCCCTTAAAGTTACATTTTGTAACACATAGTTACTTAAAAGAACATATTCAGGCAATTAGTAGCATTTTCAGTGTGGATTATCAGGTCTGCGAATGGAACACTGCGTTCAGACACAGACGACACCAAACTCTCAACAATAGTTCCCCAAAATTATTGGCGGCAGTGGCAAGTGTCCAAATAACACCAATGAGGGTAATAATAATGATGAAGCGCAATATTCTCGCAATAGTGGTACCAGCATTGCTCGTCGCTGGCACAGCTAATGCAACAGAAATCTACAACAAAGACGGCAACAAGCTTGATCTGTACGGTAAAGTTGACGCCCGTCACCAGTTTTCTGATAACAAGGGTCAGGACGGCGACAAAACCTACGTTCGTTTAGGTTTCAGAGGTGAAACTCAAATTGCTGATCAACTGACCGGTTACGGCCAATGGGAATACAACATTCAGGCTAATAACGCTGAATCTCAAGGCGACAAAGGCAACAGAACTCGTCTGGGCTTTGCTGGTTTGAAATTTGCTGACATCGGTTCATTGGACTACGGCCGTAACTACGGCGTAATCTATGACATTAACGCATGGACCGACTTGCTGCCAGTATTCGGTGGTGATTCCCTATCTAACCCGGATAACTTCATGACTGGCCGCTCTACTGGTCTGGCTACTTATCGTAATATTAACTTCTTCGATCTGGTTGATGGCCTGAACTTTGCCCTGCAATACCAAGGCAAAAATCAAGATGGCCGCAGCGATTACAACCCGGTAACTCAAACCGGTACTGCAAACCTGAAAGAACAAAATGGCGACGGTTTTGGTATCTCTTCTACTTATGATACCGGTTACGGCGTTAACTTCGGTGCTGCTTTCTCTTCTTCTAACCGTACTGATGCACAGAAAACGCTGTCTACTGCCAACGGCGATAAAGCTCAGGTATGGAACGTTGGTGCTAAATACGACGCTAACAATATATACCTTGCTGTAATGTACGCTGAAGCGCTGAACACCAAGCCATACGGTGATTCTGTTACCACCATCGCTAACAAAGCCCAAAACATTGAAATTACTGCGCAATACCAATTCGACTTCGGTCTGCGTCCCTCTTTGGGCTATGTCCAGTCTAAAGGTAAGGATCTGAATCGCCCAGGCACGACTAATAACACCACTGGCGAAGACCATGACCTGTTGAAATACGTGTCCGTAGGTACCTACTATGCATTCAACAGAAATATGACCGCTTATGTTGATTACAAAATCAACTTATTGGACGAAGACAACTTCACCCGTAATAACAAAGGCGTCAACACAGACGACGTTGTCGGACTCGGTCTGGTTTATCAGTTCTAAGTCAAACTTAATTATACGGTTTACCTGCTGATATAAGTTGAAAAAAGACAGAATTTAAATTCTGTCTTTTTATTTTTTTCTATTAGCCAACTAATGGACATTACTCTGTTATTTTACCTGTTTTGCCGATTTTTCACCTTGAATCCCCTCACCTCACAACATTAATTTCTTTTTGTTGTAAACGGTTGGCAAAGACCACAACTGGCGCTACCCTGATGGTTCTGTTTGCTTAACGCTAAGCCATGGAAGCTTCTGAGATGTTTGAGAAAATTACTGCTGCACCTGCTGACCCTATTCTGGGCCTTGCCGATATTTTCCGCGCGGATCACCGCCCTGATAAAATTAACCTCGGGATCGGTGTCTATAAAGACGAAACCGGTAAAACGCCGGTACTGGCCAGCGTGAAAAAAGCTGAGCAATATTTGCTGGAAAATGAAGTTACCAAAAACTACCTGGGCATTGATGGCCTGCCGCTTTTCGCCAGTTGCACACAAGAGCTGTTGTTCGGTGCCAATAGTGAGATTATTGCCAATAAACGTGCGCGTACTGCTCAGACGCCAGGTGGTACCGGCGGGTTACGTATTGCCGCTGATTTTATCGCCCATCAGACCAACGCCAAACGTGTCTGGGTCAGTAACCCAAGCTGGCCAAACCATAAAAATATCTTCACTGCTACCGGTCTGGAAGTGGTCGAATATGCTTATTATAATGCTGATAATCATGCACTGGACTTTGATGGGCTACTAAATAGCTTGTCAGCAGCCCAACCCGGTGACGTAGTACTGTTCCACGGCTGTTGCCATAACCCAACCGGTATTGACCCAACAGAAACCCAGTGGAACCAACTGGCTAAACTGTCGGTGAGCAAAGGTTGGTTGCCATTATTTGATTTCGCGTATCAGGGTTTTGCGAAAGGTCTGGAAGATGATGCTCAAGGCCTGCGAATTTTTGCGGCAAAACATCAGGAATTGATCGTTTGTAACTCTTATTCGAAAAACTTTGGCCTATACAATGAACGCGTGGGTGGTTGCACCATTATTGCCGCTAACAGTGACGTTGCCGATATCGCCTTCAGCCAAGTGAAAGCGGTTATTCGTGCTAACTATTCCAACCCACCCGCCCACGGCGCTTCCGTGGTAGCCACTATTTTGAGCAGTGCTGCCCTGCGTGCAATCTGGGAACAAGAGCTGACCGGTATGCGCCAGCGCATTCACCGTATGCGCCAATTGTTTGTTAATACGTTGCAGGAAAAAGGCGCGAAACAAGATTTCAGTTTCATCATTAACCAAAATGGCATGTTCTCGTTCAGTGGCTTGACCAAAGAACAAGTCCTGCGTTTGCGCAATGAGTTTGCTGTATATGCGGTAAACTCAGGCCGGGTTAACGTCGCAGGTATGACACCAGACAACATGAAACTACTTTGTGAAGCTATTGTTGCGGTACTTTGATCTGATTATACCCGTCAAGATGCAGAGGCTCTGGCTGCCTTTAGTTACCCCAGGAGCTTACTTAAGTAAGCCTCTGGGGTTTCGCTCAGTTGCCGCTTATCTGCATTTTGAAATAACTTGGGTAAGGCAATAATTACCGAATAGCAGGATCTTCTCGAACAAACGGATTAGTCTGACGTTCGTGACCGATGGTCGACGTCGGCCCGTGACCAGGAATGAACGTTATATCATCACCCAGAGGTAATAATTTAGTCCTGATAGAGCTAATCAACTGCTGGTGGTCGCCTCGCGGGAAATCACTGCGCCCAACACCGCCATTGAACAGAACATCGCCGACCAGCGCCAAACGCCCTTTGGGGTAAATAAAAACGATATGTCCAGGTGTATGGCCCGGGCAGTGTAAAACTGATAATTCGATGTTACCGACAGTGATTTTATCACCCTCAGCCAACCAACGAGTCGGGGTGAATGCCTTGCACTCAGTTAACCCGA
>JBEGTQ010000100.1:0-12294 GCA_041179305.1 Pseudomonadota bacterium
TAAATGGCGCTTGATTAAAGGCAAAGATGTGGCGCAGGCGCTACTGGATCAGGCTTTTGCTCCATCAAGAGAAGGCGTTGTTATTTTAACGTCAGCCCAGATGCAAACGCGTTAATCATAACAAGTTAATCCCTTGATTATCATGAGCGATTGCCACGTCTGCCGGTAGCGAGTTGTTGAGCAAGCCTCGGTCAAGCTGATAGTTGCAATTCAGCACCCGCCGACCGATGTTGTTGCTGAGCAAAAATAGCGCACCATCAGACAGGTGATGGTTTGGTTGAGGCTTTGCAGCAACTAACTGAAGGTTGTTTTGGCATAGACTCGTGGCACAGTTGTGACCCGTAAATTACCAGACTACGCGACCCATTGGCTGGGATCGAATTTCTGCATCCGGGCGTAGCAAAAATAACCGCTTAACATGATTTATGTGGTAGTGTATGAGTAAAAAAGCTGAATTCTCCCCCGTTTGACCCTGTTGTTCCCGTGTCAGCAATGCCACATCAATCAAGGCTGTTTCCCTCGATAACGTAACTGCTGGCCGGCCTTTTGTTTTGGTAATTAATCATGACTCAATGTGGCGACCATCACGGCTTTGATGGTGTGCAGGCGGTTTTCAGCTTGATCGAAAACGATGCTGTGAGGGGATTCAAACACGTCCTCAGTGACTTCCATTCCGCCGGGTAAGTCGTATTGTTCAGCCATCTGCTTGCCTACGGTAGTTTGGTTATCATGGAATGCGGGCAGGCAATGCAGGAATTTGACCTGCGGGTTACCGGTCAGTTTCACCACATCCATATTGACCTGATAAGGTTTCAGTAAGGCAACACGCTCCTGCCATACCTCTTTCGGTTCACCCATTGACACCCAAACATCGGTATACAGGAAATCAGCCCCTTTCACACCTTCAGCAATATCTTCTGTTAACGTGATTTTTGCGCCGGTTTTCTGCGCCTGCGCCTGGCAAGCGGCTACCAGTTCCGCTTCTGGCCAACAGACCTTTGGTGCAACCAAACGCAGATCCATGCCAACCAGAGCAGCGGCTTCCAACATAGTGTTACCCATGTTATTGCGTGCATCGCCAAGATAAGCAAACTTCATTTCACGCAGTAGTTTATTCGGCAGATGTTCCTGCATAGTCAGTAAGTCGGCCAGTAATTGAGTTGGATGGAATTCATTTGTCAGGCCATTCCATACCGGTACACCCGCAAATTCGGCCAGTGTTTCAACAAGTTGCTGGCCATATCCACGATACTGAATACCGTCATACATACGTCCTAATACCCTGGCGGTATCCTTAATTGACTCCTTATGCCCAATCTGATTTCCTCCCGGGCCGAGATAAGTTACGCGGGCACCTTGATCATATGCGGCAACTTCGAAAGAGCATCGGGTACGCGTCGAGTCTTTTTCGAAGATGAGTGCGATATTCTTACCCGCCAGTTTTTGTCGCTCTTTGCCTGATTTTTTGGCTTGCTTCAATTCAGCAGCCAAATCCAACAGGGTATTTATCTCGGCTGGGGTAAAATCCAGTAACCTCAAAAAATGACGTTTATAAAATGGGTTCATCTGTTTATCTCCATGTAACTCAAATGCTTATTTTGAATATAAATTCAATTTATAGGCATGTATATTCATTTGCAACCCCGGTGTATAAATCTTTCTCGTTTATGGTGGAGGTAATAGCCAGGGTATGGGAAAATAGCGCAATACAAAGCCCATTGACTGAGGATAAAGGCATGGAAAAGCGTGAACTGATGGATGAACAACGTGAAGAAACTCGCCTGATTATCGAGGAATTGCTGGAAGATGGCAGCGATCCTGATGCGTTGTACACCATTGAACACCACCTTTCTGCTGAGAAATTCGACGTATTGGAAAAAGTTGCTGTTGAAGCGTTCAAGTTAGGTTACGAAGTGACAGATGCCGAAGAGCTGGAAGTGGAAGATGGCTCCATGGTGATGTGCTGTGACGTCATCAGCGAAGTGGCGTTGAATGCAGATATCATTGATGCACAGGTTGAGCAACTGGTTGCATTGGCTCAAACTTGTGGTGTTAACTACGACGGTTGGGGAACATACTACGAAGACCCGAACGCCGAAGATGACGAAGACGGTGAATTCAGCGGTGAACCGCTAGCTGACAAAGATGACGATGGTAAGCGCCATTAATTAGTTACCCATCATCCATGCGTTATATTTTAAGGCATTACAGCCGAGAATCATCGGGCTGGCAGGTTCATTTTTAAAAGATTCAACAAAGTTATCCTGAATGATATCCCTCGCGTCGGCCAGAACCAGATTCGGCTGTTCGGCGCGTATGTTTTGCACTTTAATCGCTATCTGGCTCAGGCTGCCAGCGATATTTTTACTGCCAAATGCCTGACCCCACGGCACGAAAGTGTCTTGTAAATCAGAAGTTCTCATAATGGAACCTTCTCGTTTGTTGCCTTCCTGCACCATGAAATCTATTGGGTATAAATACAGAATTGTGATTTAACTCACCCTGAATTTTATAAATTTAAACGTTAATCTGAATCACATAATAGTGAAGTAATAAGATATTAAAAAAACCTTAAAATTACATCCTGTTAACACTCGCGGGTTATATAAAAACAATTGAACCTTTAATTAACATGAAAAAGAATTAATTTTTCTAAATCAGGTTTTGATTATGGCAATAATGTTCATATGGGCTTAAATTGTTGTGGATAAATTTATGGCGCGATAGATAAATAGCCTATTTTTTGACCTGCACCCAGAACTTAATGCGGGGTCACGTAAAAATCCTATTTATTGTGTGGGATTAGAAGCGTACCATGATACGCAGTGTAATACGGGGTAGTTGGTCTTGTTATTTTTGTTGTATTTTTTGGGCATTCACTGCTGGTAATTATACCTAAATAAATTGGAATTGCAGCCAGGCAGCAAGCGAATGAACTCAATGAGTTTACTTAACTGGTTGATTCATTTGAGCAAACATAGCTAACCTCCTGCGATTTCAAATTCGAAAGGTATGTACCCAAGTTACGTCAAGATACAGCCAGGCGGCAACTGAGCTAAGCTCGGGAGCTTATGTAGTCACCCTTGCATCTTGACGGGCGACGGGTATATGAGACCTCCAATATAACTGAGGTTCAGTTGCCGCAAGTCGGAGTCTTCGTGCGAGGAGCAAGGAGTCAAGATGTTTGATATCGTCGAGCTGTCAAGATTACAGTTTGCCTTAACGGCAATGTACCATTTCCTTTTTGTTCCATTAACGCTGGGTATGGCGTTTTTATTGGCAATTATGGAATCGGTTTATGTGTTGTCTGGTAAACAAATTTATAAAGATATGACCAAGTTCTGGGGCAAGTTATTTGCTATTAACTTTGCTCTGGGGGTTGCTACTGGTTTGACTATGGAGTTCCAATTCGGGACTAACTGGTCATATTTCTCACATTACGTCGGCGATATCTTCGGCGCCCCTCTGGCGATCGAAGGTTTAATGGCGTTCTTCCTGGAATCTACCTTCGTTGGTTTATTCTTTTTCGGATGGGATCGTCTAAGTAAACACCAGCACCTGGCCGTAACCTGGCTGGTTGCATTAGGTTCTAACTTCTCTGCATTATGGATCTTGGTTGCAAACGGTTGGATGCAAAACCCGATTGCATCTGATTTCAACTTTGAAACCATGCGGATGGAAATGCTGAGCTTCTCCGAACTGGTTCTGAACCCGGTTGCACAGGTGAAATTCGTTCATACTGTGGCGGCAGGGTATGTGACTGGTGCGATGTTTGTTCTGGGTATCAGTTCTTACTATCTGCTGAAGGGCCGTGATATTCCGTTTGCCAAGCGTTCCTTTGCCATTGCTGCAAGTTTTGGTCTGGCTGCAACCTTATCTGTTATTGTTCTGGGTGATGAGTCCGGTTATGAAATGGGCGACGTGCAGAAAACCAAATTGGCTGCAATTGAAGCTGAATGGGAAACTCAACCCCCTCCGGCAGCCTTTACGCTGTTTGCTATTCCAAATCAGGAAACCATGGAGAATCGGTTTGCTATTCAGATTCCATTCGCATTGGGCATCATCGCAACCCGTTCGCTGGATACTCCGGTTACCGGTTTGCGTGATTTAATGTCGCAGCATGAAGTGCGTATCCGTAATGGTATTCAGGCTTATCATCTGTTAGAACAACTGCGTGCGGGTGAGGCCTCTCCAGCAGTGCGTGAAGCCTTTAGTAAAGCAAAACAAGATCTGGGTTACGGTCTGTTATTGAAACGCTATACGCCAAATGTAACGGATGCGACAGAAGAGCAAATCCAGTTAGCTGTCAGGGACTCAATTCCACGTGTTCTACCGTTGTATTTTGCTTTCCGCATCATGGTGGCTTGTGGCGTAATAATGTTACTGATTATCGGTCTGTCCTTCTATAACGTGCTGCGTGGCCGGATTGGTGAGAAGAAATGGCTATTACGTGCTGCACTGTTTGGTATTCCATTGCCGTGGATTGCAGTAGAAGCGGGTTGGTTCGTGGCTGAATATGGCCGTCAACCTTGGGCCATTGGTGAAGTGCTACCAACAGCAATTGCAAATTCATCCGTTACTGCTGGGGATATCTTATTCTCAATGGGGCTGATTTGCGGTTTGTACACGCTGTTCCTGGTGGCAGAAATGTACTTGATGTTCAAATTTGCGCGCCTTGGGCCGAGCAGCCTGAAAACCGGCCGCTATCATTTTGAACAGCCGACGGCCCCAGTGCACGAAGCACAGTAAACAGGAGTCCACTTATGTTTGATTATGAAGTATTACGATTTATCTGGTGGCTGCTGATCGGTGTACTGCTGATTGGTTTCGCAGTCACCGATGGTTTTGATATGGGTGTCGGTATCCTGCTGCGTATCATCGGTAAAAATGAAACAGAGCGCCGTATTATGATTAACTCGATTGCGCCCCACTGGGATGGTAACCAGGTTTGGTTGATCACTGCAGGGGGAGCCTTGTTTGCGGCCTGGCCAATGGTCTATGCAGCCGCATTCTCTGGTTTCTATATCGCGATGATTCTGGTGTTGGCAGCGTTATTCTTCCGCCCGGTCGGTTTTGACTACCGTTCCAAACTGGAGAACAGCCGCTGGCGCAACATGTGGGACTGGGGCATTTTTGTTGGTAGCTTTGTTCCGGCAGTGGTATTCGGTGTGGCGTTCGGTAACTTGCTGCAAGGCGTACCCTTCCATATGGATACCTATATGCGCCTGTTCTACACCGGCAATTTCTTCCAGTTGTTGAACCCGTTTGGTCTACTGGCTGGCGTAGTCAGCTTAACCATGTTGGTTACGCAAGGTGCGACTTACCTGCAAATGCGTACTCGCGGTGAACTGCATCTGCGTTCTCGTGCTGTGGCGCAGATTTCTGCACTGGTTATGGGTGTTGCCTTCCTGCTGGCAGGGATCTGGTTAGTGAAAGGTATTGATGGTTTTGTTATTACTTCAGTTTTGAATACCTTGGCTGAATCTAATCCGATGCGCAAAGAAGTTGCACATCAGGCGGGCGCCTGGTTGATTAACTTCAACAAGCACCCAAGCCTATGGGCTCTGCCGGTGCTCGGTGTCATTCTGCCACTGTTCACCATCTTGCTGTCGCGCTTTGAAAAAGGTGCCTGGGCTTTCGTGTTCTCATCACTGACCATTGCTTGTGTTATCCTGACCGCCGGGGTAGCCATGTTCCCGTTTGTTATGCCGTCAAGCACCGTGCCAAATGTCAGTTTGACTATGTGGGATGCGACATCCAGCCTGTTGACGCTGAAAGTAATGGCCATTGTTGCGTTAATTTTTGTTCCTCTCATCCTGCTCTACACCAGTTGGTGTTACTACAAGATGTTTGGCCGCATTGATAAAGACTTTATCGAAAACAACAAGCACTCACTGTACTAAGGAGCATAAAGCATGTGGTATTTTGCCTGGATTTTAGGGACACTTCTGGCCTGCTCCTTTGGCATCATTACTGCTCTGGCATTGGAGCAGAGCGAAGCCAACACAGCAGCTAAAGCCGCGGATCATAGTAATGACGATGTGATTCGATAAACTATATGAATCAATGAATAAGGGCGCTATGATGGCCCTTTTACTCTCTCTGAGGTTTCGCTCTGTTGCCACCTGACTGTGTCTTGCCGTAACTTGGGTATACACAGGTTTCACCTGATATGAATACAATTTCTCCTTTATGGGCCGGCCTGATCCATAATTTTTTTGTTCTATTCTTGCAAGTGATTCCAAAGCTTAACGCTCTTCAGTATAGTGTGTTGATTAGCGGCATTACTGGGGAGTGAGGTGAATAATACGTTGTTTCGATGGCCGGTACGCGTCTACTTTGAGGATACCGATGCTGGCGGTGTGGTTTACCACGCACGCTACGTTGCCTTTTATGACCGGGCGCGCACTGAAATGTTGCGCCAACATAATGTTCACCAACAGCAATTGCTCAGTGAGCATACCGCTTTCGCTGTTCGCCGTATGACGATAGAATACCTGGCTCCTGCCCGTCTTGATGATACGCTGGAGGTTCAGAGTGAAATTACCGTAATGCGTGGGGCTTCTCTTACGTTTGCTCAAAGAATTCTCGACACACATGGCAATCTTCTGAGTTGTGCTGAAGTATTGATCGCATGTATCGATCCACATCAAATGAAGCCAAGAGCGCTTCCTAAGTCTATTGTCGCGGAGTTTACGTAGTGGCTGACATGAACATTTTGGATTTATTCCTGCAGGCAAGTCTATTCGTTAAGCTTATCATGCTAGTATTGATGGGCTTTTCTATAGCTTCATGGGCGATAATCATTCAGCGAACGCGTATTTTGAACGCTGCTACCCGCGATGCAGACGCCTTTGAAGATAAATTTTGGTCCGGCATTGAGTTGTCTCGCCTGTATCAGGAAAGCCAGGCTCGCCGTGATACGTTAGTTGGTTCCGAGCAGATCTTCCATTCTGGATTTAAAGAGTTTGCCCGTTTACATCGTGCAAACAGCCACGCACCTGAAGCCGTCATTGATGGAGCTTCCCGTGCGATGCGCATCTCAATGAACCGTGAATTAGAAGCGCTGGAAACGCATATTCCATTCCTTGGCACAGTAGGTTCCATCAGCCCCTATATCGGCTTGTTTGGTACTGTATGGGGGATTATGCATGCCTTTATTTCTCTGGGCGCAGTAAAGCAAGCGACATTGCAAATGGTCGCTCCGGGTATTGCTGAAGCATTGATCGCCACCGCGATTGGCCTGTTTGCTGCAATTCCTGCTGTTATGGCTTATAACCGCCTAAATCAGCGTGTGAATAAACTCGAACAAAACTATGATAACTTCATGGAAGAGTTCATTGCTATTCTGCATCGCCAGGCTTTCGCCAGCGCCGAGAACAAAAAGTAGGGGGGTATATGGCGCGAGTACGTGGTCGTAAACGTCGCGAGCTTAAGTCTGAAATTAACATTGTTCCCTTACTGGACGTTTTACTGGTGCTATTGCTGATTTTTATGGCGACAGCGCCAATTATCACGCAAAGCGTCGAGGTCGATTTGCCGGATGCGACTGATTCAAAAACGGTTTCCAGCAATGATAACCCACCGGTGATTGTCGAAGTTTCAGGTGTTGGGCAATATACGCTGGTTGTCGATCATCAGCGGATGGAACAACTTCCCTCAGAACAAGTAGTGGCAGAGGCACAGGCCAGATTAAAAGCAAATCCAAAAACCGTGTTCCTGATTGGCGGCGCAAAAGAAGTTCCTTATGATGAAATCATCAAAGCGCTGAATATGCTGCATCAGGCGGGTGTGAAGTCGGTGGGCTTAATGACTCAGTCGATATAAGTTTGCGTTAATATTGGCTCTCGTGATAGTTCGCGCCAGCCAATAGACACCCTGTTTTTAGCAATTCCGTTTTTTAGAGATAGAGTGCGGATACCAAGAGTGGAAATCGAGCGTGGGTAAGGCAAGCGAGCAAAATGACAAGTTGAATCGCGCCGTTATTGTTTCGGTGGTTCTGCACATCGTATTGATTGCCCTGTTGATTTGGGGCTCTTTGACGCAGAAGACCGAAATGGGTAGCGGCGGCGCTGGGGGTGAAGTGATTGATGCTGTCATGGTCGATCCTGGCGCGGTGACTGAGCAATATAACCGTCAGCAACAGCAAGAGACGGATGCTAAACGTGCGGAACAGCAGCGCCAAAAAAAAGCGGATCAGCAAGCGGAAGAATTGCAGAAAAAACAGGCCACTGAGCAACAACGGCTGAAGGAATTGGAAAGAGAACGTTTGCAAGCACAAGAAAATGCGAAGCAAGCGGCTGAAGAACAGAAAAAACAGGCTGTTGAACAGCAGAAACAGGCTGCTGAACAACAGAAAGCTGCCGCTGCTGCCATCGCAAAAGCAAAAGAAGAGCAGAAACAGGCTGAAGCTGCCGCGGTTCAGGCAAAAGCTGAAGCTGACAAAATGATGAAAGCGCAAGCTGAAGCCAAGAAGAAAGCCGAGGCTGAAGCCAAAAAAGTCGCCGCTGCGGCGGCAGCTAAAAAAGCGGCGGCTGCTGAAGCTAAGAAAAAGGCCGAGGCAGAAGCTGCAGCAACAACAGATGTTGAAGATTTGTTTGGTGGTTTGGCAAATGCCAAGAATGCACCGAAAAGTGGTTCTGGCGCGGGAGCCGCCGCTGCGGGTAAAGGCGGTGGCAAGAAGAGCGGCGCGTCGGCGGGTGATATCAACGGCTATCTGGGTCAGGTAACGGCGGCGATCCAAAGTAAATTCTACGATGCAAATCTTTACAAAGGCCGCACCTGTAATCTGCGAATTAAATTAGCACCAGATGGTCTATTAATTGATATTAAAGCTGAAGGGGGCGACCCGGCACTGTGTCAGGCTGCCATCGCCGCCGCAAAACTTGCTAAAATACCTAAACCTCCAAGTCAGGACGTTTACGAAGTGTTTAAGAATGTTCCACTTGATTTTAAACCACAGTAAAGTTTGATTAAGAAGATCATGCTGCAAGCCAAGAGAGGGCATATCACTTTGTTAATCGGCCACTGGATTATGTAGTTTTGTTTGCGTGGGTTTGTTAAAATTCTGCTAATTATCGTGGGCATCCCGCTCAGGTAAGGGAGATAAGATGAAGCAAGCATTTCGAGTAGCGCTAGGCTTTTTAGTTTTATGGGCTTTTGTGTTGCACGCAGAAGTTCGGATTGAGATTACCCAAGGGGTAGACTCAGCGCGTCCGATTGGAGTTGTTCCGTTCAAATGGATGGGGCAGGGCACACCACCTGAAGAGATTGGTGCCATAGTCGGTGCTGATTTACGTAACAGCGGTAAGTTCAACCCGATCGATGCGGCTCGTATGCCACAACAGCCCTCCACTGCCGCAGAAGTAACGCCCGCGGCCTGGACTGCATTAGGTATCGATGCCGTTGTTGTGGGTCAGGTTCAACCCGGTGCTGATGGTAGCTATGTGGTTTCTTACCAGCTAGTTGATACGTCGGGCGCTGCTGGCAGCGTTTTGGCGCAGAATCAGTATAAAGTCACTAAACAGTGGTTACGTTATGCCGCGCATACTGCCAGTGATGAAGTATTTGAAAAACTAACCGGAATTAAAGGTGCCTTCCGGACCCGTATTGCTTATGTTGTGCAAACTAACGGTGGCAAATTCCCATACGAATTACGGGTTTCTGATTACGATGGCTACAATCAGTTTGTGGTTCACCGTTCCCCTGAACCTTTGATGTCACCCGCCTGGTCTCCAGATGGTAGCAAAATTGCTTATGTAACTTTTGAAAGTGGTAAGTCAGCCTTGGTTATTCAGACGCTGGCAAATGGTGCAGTCAGACAAGTGGCTTCATTCCCACGTCATAACGGTGCGCCAGCCTTCTCACCAGACGGCACCAAACTGGCTTTCGCTTTGTCGAAAAGCGGTAGCCTGAACTTATATGTTATGGCGTTGGGTTCTGGACAAATTAGCCAAGTGACGGATGGACGTAGTAATAATACTGAACCAAGCTGGTTCCCGGATAGCCAAAATTTGGCATATACCTCGGATCAGGGGGGGCGTCCACAAGTGTATAAAGTCAATATTAATGGTGGTGCGCCTCAGCGAATCACGTGGGAAGGTTCTCAGAACCAGAACGCAGATGTGAGTCCTGATGGTAAATTCCTGGCCATAGTGAGTTCCAATAGTGGATCACAACACATTGCCAAACAGGATCTGGTCACGGGGGCCGTTCAAGTGTTAACGGACACCTTCCTGGATGAAACGCCGAGTATCGCACCCAACGGCACTATGGTTATTTATAGCTCGACACAAGGGCTGGGAGCTGTGTTACAGCTTGTCTCAACGGATGGGCGTTTCAAAGCGCGTCTTCCGGCAACTGATGGGCAGGTCAAATTTCCTGCCTGGTCGCCGTATTTGTAATGCATATGTATGGCAAACTATAAAAGGATCAAAGAGATGCAACTGAACAATGTGCTAAAAAGGCTAATGTTGGTTTTGCCAATTCTGGCAATCGCTGCTTGTAGTTCTAATAAAAGCGCAAATAATGATCAATCAGGCATGGGCGCTGGCACTGGCACTGGTACTGGTACAGAAAGCGGAAGTAACCTGTCTTCTGAGGAGCAAGCCCGTCTCCAGATGCAAGAACTGCAAAAAAACAATATCGTGTACTTCGGTTTCGATAAATATGATATCGGTTCTGACTTCGCTCAAATGCTGGATGCACACGCTGCATTCCTGCGTGGCAATCCATCTTACAAAGTTGTTGTTGAAGGCCATGCTGATGAACGCGGCACGCCAGAATACAACATCGCGTTGGGCGAACGCCGGGCGAATGCGGTGAAGATGTATCTACAAGGCAAAGGTGTTTCTGCTGACCAAATTTCTATCGTTTCTTATGGGAAAGAGAAGCCAGCAGTTCTGGGCCATGACGAAGCCGCGTTTGCTAAAAACCGTCGTGCAGTTCTGGTTTACTAAGAGAATTGCATGAACAGTAACTTCAGATGTCACTTAGTGGGTCTGTCGTTACTGGTTGGCGTAGCGCTCCCTTGGGCCGCTAGTGCCCAGGCGCCAATCAGTAATGTCGGCTCAGGCTCGGTAGAAGATCGGGTCACTCAACTTGAACGTATTTCCAATGCTCACAGCCAACTGTTAACTCAACTTCAGCAGCAACTGTCAGATTCGCAACGGGATGTTGACAGTCTACGCGGTCAGATCCAAGAAAATCAGTATCAGCTCAATCAAATTGTTGAGAGGCAAAAGCAGATTTACCAGCAGATAGACAGCCTGAGCGGTGGTCAGGGAGGGGCAGGTTCAGCCTCTGTGGCTGCTGCGACAGGCAGTGTTGCTACTGGGAGCTCTGATATGGCTGCCACAACTTCTGCTGCGGCACCTGTGGCAAATACGAGTGATGAAAACAGCGACTACAATGCTGCCGTTTCGCTGGCACTTGAGAAAAAACAATATGATCAAGCGATCACTGCTTTCCAGAGTTTCGTAAAACAGCATCCAAAGTCGACTTACCAGCCCAATGCCAACTACTGGCTGGGGCAGTTGTATTACAATAAGGGTAAGAAAGATGATGCTGCGTATTATTATGCTGTCGTAGTAAAAAATTACCCCAAATCGCCTAAAAGTTCAGAAGCAATGTTTAAAGTTGGGGTGATCATGCAGGATAAAGACCAACGCGATAAAGCGAAGGCGGTTTACCAGCAGCTGATCAAGCAATATCCTAACACTGATGCGGCTAAACAGGCACAGCAGCGTTTATCTGCTTTTTAATCCTTTCTCTGCCCGTGAATGGGTCATATTGACTGGTTTTCGGGCTTTGACGATTAAAAAAAAAGCAGTTAAACGTTGTGGCGGAAATTTAAGTTGCACTGTGAAGAGAAGTTAGTAATATATGCCGCCGTTGCCAAGACAACTTGTAACACGTTAAAGCAGCAGGAAATTATAGTCAGCAGTACAGTAATGGGTCGTTAGCTCAGTTGGTAGAGCAGTTGACTTTTAATCAATTGGTCGCAGGTTCGAATCCCGCACGACCCACCATTATGTTAGTAATATCAGTAATCCCGCACTACTGGCCGTTAAATGTTATTGGCAGTACACGGAATGGGTCGTTAGCTCAGTCGGTAGAGCAGTTGACTTTTAATCAATTGGTCGCAGGTTCGAATCCCGCACGACCCACCATTTCTTGTAGTAGCTCAGAGCTAAGAACTGATAGCTGCCAGCACCTGATTATTTTCTCATTCTGCCCCTCATATCTCCTTTGCGTGGTTCAACCTCCGTCGTCAGATATGCCGATAACAAAAGC
>JBEGTQ010000101.1:0-31880 GCA_041179305.1 Pseudomonadota bacterium
AAACGTGAATACACAACAACTGGCGAAACTACGTACTATCGTGCCCGAGATGCATCGCGTCCGGCACATTCACTTTGTTGGCATCGGTGGTGCTGGCATGGGGGGTATCGCTGAAGTGTTGGCAAACGAAGGTTATCAGATTAGCGGTTCAGATTTGGTTCCCAATCCAGTGACCGAGCATCTGGTTTCATTGGGCGCACAGATTTGTTTCCATCACCGGCCAGAAAATGTACTGGATGCCAGTGTGGTGGTGGTTTCAACGGCAATTTCTACGGATAACCCGGAGATTGTTGCTGCCCGGGAAGCGCGTATTCCGGTGATCCGCCGTGCCGAGATGCTGGCTGAATTGATGCGTTTCCGTCATGGGATTGCGGTTGCTGGTACGCACGGCAAAACCACCACGACGGCGATGGTTTCCAGCATTTACGCCGAAGCCGGTCTGGATCCGACGTTTGTGAATGGTGGGTTGGTGAAAGCTGCCGGTACCCATGCTCGTTTGGGCTCCAGCCGTTATCTGATTGCAGAAGCTGATGAGAGTGATGCGTCATTCCTGCATTTGCAGCCGATGGTGGCGGTTGTCACTAATATTGAACCTGACCATATGGACACTTATCAGGGTGATTTTGAGAATCTAAAACAGATATTTATCAACTTCTTGCACAACTTGCCATTCTATGGACGTGCGGTGATGTGCATTGATGATCCGGTGGTGCGTGAGTTGTTACCACGGGTTGGTCGCCATATCACCACTTACGGTTTCAGTGATGATGCCGATGTGCAGATTGCCAGCTACCAGCAGGAAGGCCCACAGGGGCACTTCACGCTAAAGCGCCTGGATAAACCGTTGATGACCGTGACCTTGAATGCACCGGGCCGTCATAACGCACTGAACGCGGCTGCGGCGGTTGCAGTCGCTACGGAAGAAGGCATTGCAGACGTTGACATCCTGTGCGCGTTAGCAGGGTTCCAAGGGACAAGTCGCCGCTTTGATTTCCTCGGCAACGTTCCACTGGCTGCGATTAACGGTAAAGACGGTAGCGCGATGCTGGTTGATGACTATGGTCATCATCCGACGGAGGTGGATGCCACTATTAAAGCTGCACGCGCTGGTTGGCCGGATAAACGTATCGTGATGGTGTTTCAGCCGCACCGTTATACCCGCACTCGCGATCTCTATGACGATTTCGCCAACGTGTTATCGCAGGTTGATGTGTTGTTGATGTTGGATGTGTACGCCGCCGGTGAATCGCCGATCCCAGGGGCTGATAGCCGTTCGCTGTGCCGCACTATCCGTAATCGTGGCAAGTTGGACCCCATTTGGGTGTCAGACAACGAATCCGTTCCAGAAGTATTGGCACACGTACTGGATGTCAATGACCTGATTCTGGTTCAGGGCGCAGGTAATATTGGGAAAATTGCCCGTAGTTTGGCTGAGTTTACATTGCAGCCACAGATAAAAGACGAGGAACATCATGGCTGAAAAAGTGGCCGTATTGTTGGGTGGTATCTCTGCTGAACGTGAAGTGTCATTGCTATCAGGTCAAGCGGTGTTAGTGGGCTTGAGAGAAGCCGGTATTGATGCTTATGGCATTGATACCAAGAATTTTTTGGTGACTCAACTTAAAGAACAAGGCTTTGATAAGGTCTTTATCGCTCTGCACGGACGCGGGGGTGAAGACGGCACGCTGCAAGGTGTATTGGAGTTCCTGCAATTGCCTTATACCGGCAGTGGCGTGATGGCTTCTGCTCTGACGATGGACAAATTACGTACTAAATTAGTGTGGCAGGCGTCCGGTTTACCTATTTCGCCTTATGTAGCACTGAATCGTCAACAGTTTGAAACACTTTCGCCAGAGGAATTGGCGGCGTGTGTCGCTAGACTTGGCCTGCCATTAATTGTCAAACCAAGCCGTGAAGGTTCCAGCGTGGGGATGAGCAAGGTCGATAAGATCAGCGAATTGCAAAGTGCCGTGATTGAAGCTTTCCGCCACGACACAGATGTCCTGATTGAGAAATGGCTGAGCGGACCGGAATTCACGGTCGCGATTCTCGGTGATGATGTCTTACCGTCTATCCGCATTCAGGCTCCAGGCGTGTTTTATGATTATGAAGCTAAATATCTATCAGATAAGACTCAATATTTTTGTCCAAGTGGCTTAAGTAGCGAATTGGAGCAACAGTTGGCAACGTTGGCATTACGAGCTTATCAGGCACTGGGTTGCAGTGGTTGGGGGCGAGTAGATGTTATGCAAGATAGAGACGGCAGCTTCTATCTGCTTGAAGTGAACACGTCACCGGGCATGACTAACCACAGTTTGGTGCCAATGGCAGCCCGCCAGTCTGGGTTGAGTTTTTCCCAGTTGGTAGCGCGAATTTTGATGTTGGCTGACTGATATGTCGCAAGCTGCCCTGAATGCGCGTGAACGTGCGGCTGAAAACAGCGCAATCCAGCGCAGTAACGGAGGCCAATTGGCGGGGATGATATTCCTGTTAATGGTTCTCGGAACAATATTGTGGGGTGGTTGGGCGATCGTTGGTTGGATGAAAGACGCCAGTCGCCAGCCGCTCTCAAAGCTGGTGGTAACCGGTGAGCGCCACTACACCACCAATGATGATATTCGCCAGGCGATTCTCTCATTGGGCGCACCGGGAACCTTCATGACGCAGGATGTGAACATCATCCAGCAGCAGATTGAACGGTTACCTTGGATCCAGCAGGCCAGTGTGCGTAAACAGTGGCCAGATGAGCTGAAAATCCATTTGGTGGAGTATGTGCCTTATGCTCGTTGGAATGATTTGCACATGATTGACCCGCAGGGGCGGTCGTTTAGTGTGCCTTTTGAGCGAATGGGTAAACAGAAACTGCCACTACTGTATGGCCCTGAAGGCAGAGAACGGGATGTTCTGGAAGGCTATCAGGCAATAAACAACGTATTAGCGGCCAATAAGTATCCGCTGAAAATGGTGGCAATGAGTGCCAGACACTCCTGGCAATTGATCTTAGATAATGATGTTCGGCTGGAGCTGGGACGGGATGACCGGATGGGGCGTTTACAACGTTTCATTGAGTTATATCCGATGTTGCAACAGCAGCCAGATAAACGGGTCAATTATATTGATTTGCGATATGAGACAGGGGCGGCGGTAGGTTGGGCTCCACTATTTATCGGCAGTCAGGACGGTAAATCACTAACAAATGGTCAGCAGAACAGTCATCCGCAACAGAATCAGGCACAGGCTAAACAACAATGATCAAGTCGACGGACAGAAAACTGGTAGTAGGTCTTGAGATCGGAACGGCAAAGGTCTCTGCATTGGTAGGGGAAGTTCTGCCCGATGGCATGGTCAATATTATTGGGGTAGGCAGTTGCCCATCTCGTGGCATGGATAAAGGTGGGGTTAACGACCTTGAATCGGTAGTGAAATGCGTACAACGCGCGATTGATCAGGCCGAGTTAATGGCAGATTGCCAAATTTCATCTGTTTATCTGGCACTATCTGGTAAACATATCAGTTGTCAGAATGAAATAGGGATGGTTCCTATTTCAGAAGAGGAAGTCACTCAGGAAGATGTAGAGAGCGTAGTGCATACCGCGAAGTCGGTACGTGTGCGTGATGAACATCGTATTCTACACGTTATTCCGCAGGAATATGCCATCGATTATCAGGAGGGTATCAAAAATCCTGTTGGTTTGTCGGGCGTGCGGATGCAGGCCAAAGTACACCTGATTACCTGCCATAACGATATGGCGAAAAATATTGTTAAAGCGGTGGAGCGTTGTGGCCTGAAAGTGGATCAACTGATCTTCGCCGGTTTGGCAGCAAGTTATGCAGTATTGACCGAAGATGAGCGTGAGCTGGGTGTCTGTGTCGTCGATATTGGCGGTGGCACGATGGATATGGCGGTTTATACCGGTGGCGCCTTACGGCACACCAAAGTTATTCCTTACGCCGGGAACGTGGTCACCAGCGACATTGCATATGCTTTCGGTACGCCGCCTACAGATGCGGAAGCGATTAAAGTTCGGCACGGCTGTGCGCTCGGGTCGATAGTCAGCAAGGACGAAAATGTAGAAGTGCCAAGTGTTGGCGGACGCCCTCCCCGTAGTCTGCAAAGACAGACGCTCGCTGAGGTTATAGAACCACGCTACACCGAATTGCTGAATTTAGTTAATGACGAAATTTTACAATTGCAGGAGCAATTACGTCAGCAAGGCGTGAAGCACCATTTGGCAGCCGGTATCGTGTTGACTGGTGGTGCTGCACAGATTGATGGATTGGCTGAATGCGCGCAACGGGTATTTCATGCTCAGGTTCGCATTGGTCAACCGCTCAATATTACCGGGCTAACGGATTATGCGCAGGAACCTTATTACTCCACTGCCGTTGGGTTGTTGCACTACGGTAAAGAATCTCATCTCAGTGGTGAATCAGAAGTAGAAAAACGTGCCTCAGTGAGCAATTGGTTTAAACGTATTAATAGCTGGCTGAGAAAAGAATTTTAATGTTTCAACAAAGAGATCATGCTGAACATATTTTTTGATCTCAAAGCGACAGGCACAAAACGGAGAGAAACTATGTTTGAACCTATGGAACTAACCAATGACGCGGTGATTAAGGTCATCGGCGTCGGTGGCGGTGGTGGTAATGCCGTCGAACATATGGTGCGCGAGCGCATCGAAGGTGTTGAATTCTTCGCCGTGAATACCGACGCTCAGGCGCTACGTAAGACGGCTGTTGGTCAAACCATCCAAATTGGTAGCGGCATTACCAAAGGTTTGGGGGCTGGCGCGAACCCAGAAGTGGGTCGCAATTCAGCAGAAGAAGACCGTGAAGCTCTGCGTGCTGCTCTTGACGGCGCGGACATGGTCTTTATCGCTGCGGGCATGGGCGGTGGTACCGGTACTGGTGCTGCTCCTGTGGTTGCTGAAGTAGCAAAAGAATTGGGTATTTTGACAGTTGCCGTGGTGACGAAACCCTTCAATTTCGAAGGTAAGAAGCGCATGGCATTTGCTGAGCAGGGTATTGCTGAATTGTCCAAACATGTGGACTCACTGATCACTATTCCGAACGATAAATTGTTGAAAGTTCTGGGTCGTGGCATCTCTCTACTGGATGCATTCGGTGCGGCTAACGACGTACTGAAAGGTGCTGTTCAGGGGATCGCCGAATTGATCACCCGCCCAGGCCTGATGAACGTCGACTTTGCTGATGTGCGCACAGTGATGTCAGAAATGGGTTATGCCATGATGGGTTCCGGTGTGGCCTGCGGTGAGGATCGTGCGGAAGAAGCAGCAGAAATGGCCATTTCCAGCCCGTTGCTGGAAGATATCGACCTGTCTGGTGCCCGTGGCGTGCTGGTTAACATCACTGCTGGTTTCGATTTACGTTTGGATGAGTTCGAAACCGTGGGGAATACTATCCGTGCATTCGCGTCCGACAATGCGACTGTCGTTATCGGTACATCGTTAGACCCAGAAATGAACGACGAACTGCGAGTAACGGTTGTTGCGACCGGCATTGGCATGGATAAACGCCCTGAAATTACGTTGGTTACCAACAAACAGACTCAGCCTGTGATTGACCACCGTTACCAGCAGCATGGCATGTCACCTTTACCTCAGGACGTTAAATCTGCGGCTAACGTGGTCAATGACTCCACTGCTCAAACCAATAAAGAGCCAGATTATTTGGATATTCCGGCGTTTTTGCGCAAGCAAGCCGATTAATTTTCGAATATTTGGAATATCCGCTCTTTGTGCTAAACTGTTCCGCCGGACTTGTTATAAACCTGGTCGGTAGGATGGATAACATTGCGAGATAAAACGATGATCAAACAAAGGACTTTAAAACGTATTGTTCAGGCGACTGGCGTCGGTTTGCACACCGGTAAGAAAGTTACGCTGATAATGCGACCCGCGCCGGCTAACACCGGGGTCATCTATCGTCGCACTGACTTGAATCCACCGGTTGATTTCCCGGCAGATGCAAAATCCGTGCGTGATACCATGCTCTGTACTTGCCTGGTTAATGAGCATGACGTACGTATCTCTACTGTTGAGCATCTCAACGCTGCTCTGGCAGGGTTGGGGATTGATAACATTATTATTGAAGTTAACGCTCCCGAAGTGCCGATCATGGACGGCAGTGCCAGTCCATTCGTGTACTTACTATTAGATGCGGGTATCGAAGAGTTAAACTCAGCGAAGAAATTCCTGCGTCTGAAAGAAACTGTACGGGTTGAAGACGGTGATAAATGGGCTGAATTGTCTCCATTCAATGGATTCCGTTTAGATTTTACCATTGACTTTAATCACCCAGCGATTGACTCCAGTACTCAGCGCTACCGCCTGGATTTCTCGGCCGATTCATTCGTCCGTCAAATCAGCCGCGCGCGTACTTTTGGTTTCATGCGTGATATCGAGTACTTACAGTCCCGTGGTTTGTGCCTGGGCGGTAGTTTCGATTGTGCCATCGTGGTGGATGACTACCGCGTGTTAAATGAAGATGGCCTACGCTTCGAAGATGAATTTGTTCGTCATAAAATGCTGGACGCTATTGGCGACCTGTTCATGTGCGGCCACAATATTATTGGTGCGTTTACTGCGTATAAATCTGGCCACGCCATGAATAACAAGCTGTTGCAGGCTGTTTTAGCCAAACAAGAAGCTTGGGAGTTTGTGACGTTTCAGGACGAAACTGAAATGCCATTGGCATTCAAAGCCCCGTCCACAGTATTGGCTTACTAAAGCTACTTATCACGTTTGGTTGCGTTGGTACTTTCTCCGGCCAACGTAGCCAGTCTTTCCAATATTGTCCTCAGTTTTTCAGGGCTACGCTTCGCTAGTGCTTTTAACTCCTTAGCGCTTTCCAAACTTAAATGACGCACAGGTGCTGATTTCACAGTATTTCCCGACGCTTTTGTGACATTTTGTGTCATGTTATGACCGTTGGACATTAACGACGGATTAATCCTGATGTTGATTGAAGACAATGATGGTAGAATTTGCGCTCGTAGTGCTGAGAGCAATGCGGGCTGTTCATAACGTAAGCGCATTAACCAGCTTGCATTCCCAGCCTCTAGCACTAAAACGCTCTGTCGATAGTTTGCGACACGGCACCACGGCTGTAATTGTGAAGGGAGTAATCCTTTTACCACTCGGTTAAGTTTTAACAGAGCGACAGCGTGTTGTTGTACGTTATTCAGTGGATCGTTTTCTGCTGCAATCGCATCATCGAACAGAACATCTAATAATTGTGGGCGGCTTTCACGCATTAACAAGGCTCCGGCGGATTTTAAACTCGTGATCGGTATTCTAAATCGTTGGCGACAATTTGGTAGACGTTATTTCTGGCCGCATCTCCTGTTGGGAATGGTCGCGGCGAGTCTTGGCATACCATCAAATCTGTCTGGTATTCCAGATCAAACAGCCGTGCCGAACACATCATCCAGCCAAAGTCGTCAAAATCACAGCACAACAAACTTTGCTCGTTTGGTATTGCTGCATGATATGTATCGTCGGCCTTCATTCAGCGTAGACTACTGGCAACAGCATGCACTGCGCACTGTTATTCGTCACCTCTCTTTTGCTCTGGCGCCTCAAGCGGTTTATGTGCAAGTGCGCCAAATTGCAGAAGGCAAGCAGGCTCAACGATCACAAATCCAGCAACTAGCATTGCTGAGCAAGTTACTGACGCATGAACTTAAGCCACCCACTATAATTCGTTACACCGAACGGGTGAAACGGCCCGTTCTTTCGTTACATAAACCGGGACTCTGGCTTGCACAAGTGCAAGGCATTCGTGCCGGGCCTGTCAATTTGTGTTAATGCTTCTTTTTATTTATCACAATATTATGCAACCTTTGGCCGCCGGTTTGGTGGTCTTGTAAGAGATATAAAGAATTATGCTAATTAAATTATTAACCAAAGTTTTTGGCAGCCGTAACGATCGTACTTTGCGCCGTATGCGCAAAGTGGTTGAGCTGATCAACCATATGGAACCAGAAATTGAAAAACTAACAGAGTCCGAATTGCGAGCCAAAACGGATGAATTCCGTCAGCGTTTGCTGAAAGGTGAAGTGCTGGAAAATCTTATCCCTGAAGCTTTTGCAGTAGTTCGTGAATCAAGTAAACGCGTGTTTGGTATGCGTCACTTTGATGTGCAGCTACTCGGCGGTATGGTACTGAATGAGCGCTGTATCGCAGAGATGCGTACAGGTGAAGGTAAGACGTTGACCGCAACATTGCCTGCTTACCTCAATGCGCTGAGTGGGCGTGGTGTTCATGTTGTTACCGTCAACGACTATCTGGCTCAGCGTGACGCCGAAAATAACCGGCCATTATTTGAATTTCTTGGTCTGACTGTTGGTATCAACTTGCCGAATATGACATCACCCGCCAAGCGTGCTGCCTATGCTGCTGATATCACTTACGGTACTAACAACGAGTACGGTTTTGACTACCTGCGCGATAATATGGCGTTCAGCCCTGAAGAACGTGTGCAACGTAAACTGCATTATGCGCTGGTGGATGAGGTTGACTCCATCCTGATCGATGAAGCCCGTACTCCGCTTATCATCTCTGGCCCAGCGGAAGACAGCTCCGAGATGTATATTCGAGTTAATAAGCTAATTCCAAAACTGATTCGTCAGGAAAAAGAAGACTCAGATACCTTCAAGGGTGAAGGGCACTTCTCTGTAGATGAGAAATCACGTCAAGTTCACTTGACTGAGCGTGGTTTGATTCTGATTGAACAAATGTTGGTAGATGCAAGCATAATGGAAGAAGGTGAATCGCTGTATTCTCCTGTTAACATTATGCTGATGCACCACGTAACCGCAGCCCTGCGTGCGCATGTACTATTTACCCGCGATGTTGATTATATCGTGAAAGACGGAGAAGTTATCATCGTTGATGAACACACGGGCCGTACCATGCAAGGCCGCCGTTGGTCAGATGGTTTGCATCAAGCGGTTGAAGCCAAAGAAAGTGTAGAAATTCAGAACGAAAACCAGACGCTGGCTTCTATAACCTTCCAGAACTACTTCCGTCTCTATGAAAAACTGGCCGGTATGACCGGTACCGCAGATACAGAAGCATTCGAGTTTAGCTCAATTTACAAACTCGATACCATCGTTGTACCGACTAACCGTCCTATGATCCGTAAAGATCTGGCAGATTTGGTCTATATGACCGAACAGGAAAAAATCGGGGCGATTATCGAAGATATTCGTGAGCAGACCGCGAACGGTCAGCCGGTATTAGTCGGGACCATTTCGATTGAGAAATCTGAAGTGATATCTGCTGAATTGACCAAAGCTGGCATTGATCACAAAGTTCTGAACGCCAAATTCCATGCAATGGAAGCGGAAATTGTTTCTCAGGCGGGGCAACCGGGCGCGGTAACCATCGCTACCAACATGGCGGGCCGTGGTACTGATATCGTGTTGGGTGGTAGCTGGCAGAGTGAAATTACTTTGTTGGAAGATCCAACGGAAGAGCAAATCACTGCGGTTAAAGCGGCCTGGCAAATTCGCCATGATGCGGTACTGGTATCAGGTGGTTTACACATTATTGGTACTGAGCGCCATGAATCGCGCCGTATCGATAACCAACTGCGTGGTCGTGCAGGCCGTCAGGGTGATGCCGGCTCTTCACGCTTTTACCTGTCAATGGAAGACGCCTTGATGCGTATTTTTGCCTCCGACCGCGTGTCTGGGATGATGCGTAAACTGGGAATGAAACCGGGTGAAGCCATTGAGCATCCTTGGGTTACCAAGGCGATTGCCAACGCACAGCGTAAAGTTGAGAGCCGCAACTTCGATATTCGTAAGCAACTGCTTGAATATGATGACGTAGCCAGTGACCAACGTCGTGCTATTTACAGCCAGCGTAACGAATTGCTGGATGTATCAGATGTTAGCGAAACCATTAACAGTATCCGTGAAGACGTATTCAAAACGGTTATCGATAGTTACATTCCACCTCAGTCTCTGGAAGAAATGTGGGATATTGACGGCTTGGAACAGCGTCTGAAAAATGATTTCGATCTGGATATGCCAATCGTTCAATGGTTGGAAGATGAACCACAGTTGCATGAAGAGACATTACGTGAACGTATTCTCCAGCGGGCGATTGAGAATTATCACCGTAAAGAAGACGTTGTTGGTCTTGAGATGATGCGCAGCTTCGAAAAAGGCGTGATGTTGCAAACACTTGATTCCTTGTGGAAAGAGCATTTGGCGGCAATGGATTATCTGCGTCAGGGGATTCATTTACGTGGTTATGCGCAGAAAGATCCTAAACAGGAATATAAGCGTGAATCCTTCTCAATGTTCGCAGCCATGCTGGAATCACTCAAATATGAAGTAATTAGTGTACTTTGCAAAATACAGGTGCGGATGCCGGAAGAAGTCGAAGCACTGGAAGTACAACGCCGTGAAGAAGCTGAACGTTTGTCTAAACAGCAACAGTTAAGCCACAAGTCTGATAACAGTGCGTTGATGTCAGAAGAAGAGGTTAATGTTGCCGTCAGCCTGGAACGTAAAGTCGGCCGTAACGACCCTTGCCCATGCGGCACAGGTAAGAAATACAAGCAGTGCCACGGCCGCCTACAGTAATATTTTAGGCCATTAATTATACTGATCATAAGGACTTTTTTGTCCCAAATAGCGTTATTTTTTATATCTAAAAGATTTCAAGATGCAGGAAGGCGGCAAACGCGAAAATCCCGAAGCGCTTACTTCAGTAAGTGGTTCGGGTTATTGGGTGCAGCCAACACACCTGCAATTTGAAAGATGACGGGCATGGTACTTATAAGCAAAGGGCTGCATAAATCGGTATTCATGCTTTGATCAGGAGAACGAGAATTGAAACACTTACAGATCGCGGTAGGGATTATCCGTAACTCTCAACAGGAAATTTTTATTACTCAGCGTGTAGCTGATTCCCATATGGCTGGTTTTTGGGAGTTTCCTGGCGGCAAAATTGAGCAAGGTGAAACGCCGGAAGTTGCTCTAAAGCGTGAGTTGCTGGAAGAGACGGGTATTGCGGTGCAAAAAGCGTTTTTACTCAACGTGTTGGAACATACTTTTCCTGATCGCATCGTGACATTAAATTTTTATATGGTCGAAGTATGGGATGGAGAACCCTTTGGCCGTGAAGGGCAACCCATGCGCTGGGTAAAACAATCAGAACTGCGTGCTGAAGAGTTTCCACCGGTTAACGCAGCAATTATCGATTTGCTCATTGCATAAAATCGTTCAGCAAATAGTATAATTTGAGTGGGGCAAAACACGTTGCCCCACATCGGTGATAGGGTTATTAGTGCGTAAGAGGATCTTCCTCACTCCATTCATCACTGTCAGATGATTCACCACTACTGGAAATACGCTTTTCTTCGTTTGCCCACTCACCTAAATCAATCAATTGGCAGCGTTTGCAACAAAATGGGCGATAAGGTCTCTGTTGACCCCAAATAACGATTTTCTTGCAGGTGGGGCAATTTACCTCTATTTCTTCTAACTCCATGTTTTCTCCCAAAGAATATGCTATTCGTCTTTCAAATTGCAGGTGTGTTGGCTGCACTTGTTACTCGCCGCTGCGAGGCCGTTGTCAGCAGCGTTCAGGCAGATTTGTCACCTGAATCACTTATCGATGTGAACTCACCGGGCTTAATGAACCTCAAGGAGCGGCTAGCATGAAATTTGTTCAAATCGGTTGCCGCCATTCTGTATCTGCAAATTTATTAGGTATTACAATTGCTACATCAGCAGCAGGCTAATTCAAACGATAAACGGGCAGGGACGGTACCATTTTCACTGTCGAGAGGTAAGAAGCGAATGGCATAGCGTGTCTTGTGACCCGAAACTTGTGGGTATAGTTGTAGATCCAATGGCAGGCGTAATCTAAGCAGGTCAGCACTTTCGGCATTATCTTGAAAAAAGCCATTCAAGCTGATTTGCTCACGTAATGGGCTCGATTGGCGAATTAAATCTAAAATAATGGTCAACGACTGATTGAGTGGTGCCAGACTGGCGAGCAACCTGGAGATGTGTTGATTACACTGTTCCTGTGGCTGATGCAACCAAGTGTGTAAAACAGGTAAATCAAAACTACAGCAGCCACCGGGGATACTCAGCCGTTGGCGGACGACATTGATTAGGCGATCTTCTTTTAGTAATAGCCCAATACGTGGTGCAGACGTTAAGACTGTTGAATGTTTTTTTAGTTTGCTGCGTAAAGAATCTATAAGCGCCATATCAACGCCTGGCATATCGGCCCATTGCAGTAATTTTTGTTGTTGACGCTCAAGCTCTTTCAGCAGATCGGTACGGACTTCTCCGCGTTCAAGAACATCAATTAAATCAGATGTAGTACGAAAAAACGTTAATGCAGTGGCTATATTATCTAGCGAACATTGGCTTTCTAATTGTTGTAATAAAAACTCAATTCTTAGCCAGGTGCGCATTTTTTCATTGAGCGGATGTTCAAAAAGTATTATTGAGGTGAGGTCACTCATTGATGTCGATCCTGTTGGGTCGCCGCTGCTAAGTTTAAATACTGTTGGTGTAATGAAGCAACGAGCGGAGCGATTCTCTGCGGGTCGCCGCTATTGTCAATAATGTCATCAGCATGTGTCAGCCGTTGTTGCCGTGGAGCTTGTGACGCTAAGATGTCTGCTGCCTGTTGGCGGGTAATACCATCTCTCTCTAAGGTGCGAGCGAGTTGTATTTCAGGCGCTACATCTACCACTAACACACGATTAGCACGTTGGTATAAATCATTTTCAACCAGCAGAGGGGCAACCCAAAGTGCATAAGGTTTATCGATACTGGCTAATTGGTATTGAGTTTCTTGCTGAATAAGTGGATGCAACAATGAATTTAACCATGCTTTTTCCTTTGGTTCACTGAATATTTTTTGGCGTAACACACTCCGGTTCAATGAGCCATCGGTTTGCAAAATAGTGTTGCCATAACGGGATGCAATACTGGCTAACGCCGGTGTCCCTGGTTCAACAACCTGACGGGCAATAATATCGGCATCAACTAGCGGGACACCTAAGTCGGCAAATGCATTTGCAATCGTACTTTTCCCGCTGCCGATCCCACCTGTGAGGGCTACAATATAGGTCATTGCTTAGCCTTGCCTATTGTTATTTGATGGGCGAATTGTATCTGAAGCCGAGAGGCAAGGCATAGTGTGGTATGCATTTAGCCTGAATGTATATATCCAATAAATTTTAAAGTGCAGGAAGGCGGCAAACGAGATAATCCCGATGAGCTTATATTGGTAGGTGATTCGGGGTATTGAGTGCAGCCAACACACCTGCATCTTGAAAGATAACGGGTATAGAAAAATAAGCAAACAAATATGCTGATAAAGCTGTAACCTGTAATATTCAGGTAATTTGCGGGATGGTAGCGTAAATAAAGGTGGATACGCAGTCTTGCCCTGGAATTATTCATGCGTATGATAGCTTCACTGGGGGGCGTGATTTACGCCCGATCACATTTTGCGATCTATGTGCTAATAACCAGGAAATTATAAGTCATGCGTATTGAAGAAGGTTTGAAATTAGGCTTCAAAGATGTATTAATCCGCCCTAAACGCTCAACGCTGAAAAGCCGCTCTGAAGTTAGACTGGAGCGTCAGTTTATCTTCAAACACTCAGGTTGGAATTGGTTCGGTGTGCCTATCATCGCCGCCAATATGGATACTGTGGGTACTTTCCGCATGGCTGAAATGCTGGCTTCATTCGATGTTCTTACTGCGATCCATAAACACTACACTGTTCAACAATGGAATGAGTTTGTTAAACGTGTTCCTGAATCTGTATTGCGCCATGTTATGGTATCGACCGGGACTTCTTTTGCAGATTTTGACAAAATGAAGCAAATTCTGGCGTTATCTCCGTCACTGAGATTTATCTGTATTGATGTGGCTAATGGCTATTCTGAACATTTCGTTTCCTTCCTGCAAAAAGCGCGTGAAGCCTGTCCAGACAAAGTGATTTGTGCGGGCAATGTGGTTACTGGCGAGATG
The DNA here is from genome assembly GCA_041179305.1 of Pseudomonadota bacterium. Lineage (GTDB taxonomy): Bacteria > Pseudomonadota > Gammaproteobacteria > Enterobacterales > Enterobacteriaceae > Yersinia. The sequence goes on from JBEGTQ010000101.1 coordinate 14,049, forward strand.
GTGGAGGAGCTTATCCTTTCTGGTGCCGACCTTGTTAAGGTAGGTATTGGCCCTGGCTCTGTTTGCACTACACGTGTTAAGACTGGTGTTGGTTATCCGCAGTTATCTGCCGTGATCGAGTGTGCCGATGCGGCTCACGGCTTGGGTGGGCAGATTGTCAGTGATGGCGGTTGCTCGGTGCCTGGTGATGTGGCGAAAGCTTTTGGCGGTGGTGCTGATTTCGTGATGTTGGGCGGGATGCTGGCAGGGCATGATGAGTGTGAAGGACGTGTGGTTGAAGAGAATGGCGAGAAATTTATGTTGTTCTACGGTATGAGTTCTGAGTTGGCGATGAAGCGCCATGTAGGCGAAGTTGCGGAATACCGTGCAGCAGAAGGAAAAACTGTTAAGTTGCCACTTCGTGGGCCGGTAGAAAATACAGTACGCGATATCATGGGTGGCCTGCGCTCTGCCTGTACTTATGTGGGTGCTTCACACCTGAAAGAACTGACTAAACGTACTACTTTTATCCGCGTAGCAGAGCAAGAAAACCGTGTATTTGGTAGTAACTGATTATTGATACACCCGCGCCTTTCAAGTTGCAGGTGTGTTGGCTGCACTCCATACCCCCAATCAGCTACCGATATAAGCTCATCGGGATTATCTCGTTTGCTGTCTTCCTGCATCTTGAAATTTTTTTGTATAGAAGAGCGTTATTTGACGCCCTTTTTCAATATCCAATACAATATCTTTTCTCCAATTTCCTGTTTTAACTTATAACATTGCCTAGCTGGAATATGGGTAAATACATCGCGATAACTAGAATTCCCACAATACCGCCAATAATTATCATCAACAGAGGTTCCAGCATTTGTGTGAGATTATCAGCCAAATCCTGTGTTTGTTGCTGGTGCCAATTGGCCAACTTTCCCAATAAAACATCCAACGCACCAGATTCTTCTCCTACCCGAACCAACTGTTGACATAGTGCCGGGAACAAATGATGCTGGGCAAGGGTTGTATATAGTGGGGCACCTTGACTGATCTGTTTTTGAATAAGTTTTAATGCTTGTTGATAAGTATCATTAGTGATAGCAAGAGTTGCTGCATTTAGCCCCGTGACCAATGGCAATCCAGCTTGCTGGGTAATTGCTAATGTTTGAAAAATTTGACTCAGACAATTGCCGCGGATTAGCGGCGAAATGAAAGGGAGGCGCAGTAAAAGCCTTTGCTCCAATAACTGCCAATGAGGCTGTTTTTGCCGTAGATAAAAATAACCAATACATAATATTGCAAGTAATAGAGCAATATATGGGCCGTAAAACGTAATAAATGCTGATATAGCAAGCAAACTCGTGGTAAGCGCCGGTAATGGCGTATCAAATGATTGATAAATATGTGCAAACTCAGGAAGAACCATTACCAGCATTATAACACTGACCAGCAACGCAATGATGCAGACAAATATTGGGTATTTGAGGGCTTTTATCACTTTTTTTTGTAACTTCTGTTGCCGTTCCTGATGTTGAACTAACTGGGTACAGCACTGTTCAAGATTACCGGTAAGTTCTCCCATAGCTATCACCGGAGGGTATAATCGAGGAAATGTATGTGGATAATGTGCCATTGCCTCAGATAACGATTTCCCCTGTGCAACTTGCTGATTTATATCCTGTAATAAGCAACGCCAGGGTAGGGCATCCATCTCTTTCGCCATGAGCTGCAAGCTATTTACTAGTGGTAAACCGGCCTGAAGTAAAGTGGCTAGCTGGCGGGTAACGGTTATCAAACGTTCCCCTTGCCAGTATCGAATTGATAAATTTTTGCCACTTTTGACGCTTAGTGGTTGTAATCCATGTTGGTACATATATTCATAGACAATGTTTTTTCCTGTCGCCAGTAGTGCACCTGTTTGCAATTGGCCGGTAGCGTTAACCGCTTTCCAGTAGAATAATCGCTGTTTAATCAATGAATAACCTCTATTTTTGCCAAAGCTGCCACGACACGATTAATCTCGTCAAGGGTTGTTATACCACTTTCGACCAAAGTCAGACCCGCGCAAAGTAACGTTGTTTGTTCTTGTTCGTAGGCTATCTGTGCCAGTTGTGAAGGGCTGGCATTATTGAGCAAGGCATGTTGGATTTGTGGGGTCACGCTCAGCATTTCATAAATCCCAGTTCGGCCATAATAGCCTGCGCAGCAATGTTCACATCCCACAGCCAGATAATGCTGTAAGGGCGTTGCTCTTATTTTAGTGGGTAGCTGGAAAGGAGAGGGAGCAGCTTGACGACAATGTAAGCACAAGCGACGAACCAATCTTTGGGCAATAACCAATGTCAGGCTGGATGCAATCAAATGGCGTTCAATGCCCATTTGTGTCAGACGTACCAAGGTTTCAGTGGTTGAATTGGTATGCAATGTTGAAAGTACCAAATGCCCTGTTTGGGCGGCTTTTACAGCTATCTCAGCGGTTTCGTTATCGCGGATTTCTCCGACCATAATGACATCAGGGTCTTGTCGTAGCATTGCCCGTAATACCCGAGAAAAATCCAGCCCAATCTTACTGTTAGCCTGCGTTTGGTTAATACCCTCTATCGGGATCTCAATAGGATCCTCCACGCTACAGATATTTCTGTGTGGCTGATTAAGACGATTTAGGCTGCAATAGAGTGTTATGGTTTTGCCACTTCCCGTCGGCCCTGTCACCAGAATTAAACCCTGTGGGGCAGAGAGTGCTTGTGTTAATTGTTGTTGGATCGATGCTGTTAGCCCTAACTTTTCTAATTCGGGTTGTTGTTGCATGTTAAGGATTCGCAACACAATTTTCTCTCCATACTGTATGGGGAGCGTGGCTATTCTCATTGAGTAACGAGTAGAACCAAGTTGTAAGATTAGTTGCCCATCTTGCGGTAATCGTCTTTCGGCGATATTCAATTTCGCCATGACTTTGAGGCAACTACTGATACGGTCAGCTAACTCACTTTTGGGAGCCGTAGATTCATGTAATACCCCATCGATTCTGAAACGAATACGGTAGTGATGTTGATATGGTTCGAAATGAATATCGGACGCACGTTTCTGAATTGCTAAACTGAGCGTTTGCGTTATAAATTGAATAACAGGTATATCACTTTCATTATCTAGTGATGTTTCATCCCAATTCTGTAACGGTGGTGTGGGTGCTTTCCTTCCTGATTGTTCGAGTTCTTTTTCGTCTGACTTTTCTCTAATTTTTACTTCTTTATCGGAAGGTTTTTTGGCTGAATACTCTAAATGTAATGATTGTTCAATTTTGGCTTCCGGCCAATATTCCACTGCTATTTTACGTCCGCATGTAAAACGTAATGCAGTCAATAACTCCTCTTTTACGGCTCCCGCAGAAGCTATAGACAGACTCTTTCCATCAAGTTTTAGAGCGACAGTTCGGTAACGGCGACAGAGTGTGTGTAATTCATCACTGATTGTTTCTGGTGGTGGTACTATTCGTTCTGTCATTTTGTTTATTCCTTATCATTAAATCTGAACACTGTTTTACAACTATCCGTTATACCGCCGTCCGTTGCAGTACATGTTCTTGCCCAAGCTAAATTGCCGTCGATATTTTTGGTTGGTAACAGGGTCAGAGATAGTCCTTCAAGGGTGTTTTGTCCGGTGAGGGTAATCACACCTTTTACGACATTTACGGCACTGACATAACGCGATGGCTGCCCTGCTGGGATCCCGTGACTACCTACGTTACAGTTATCCAGATTTGATTGTTCCAGAAAACAAAGCTCTACAGCCATTTTATAAGGGACAATAGCTTGCAGCATATCGGTAAGTGCAGCTTTTTGGATATAACGCTGATAGGACGGGATACCGATACCACTAAGTACAGCAATGATGGCAATTGCGACCATCAGTTCAATTAATGTAAAACCTTTTTGATTAGCCATTTAGCACTCTTCTTGTGTGTGAAAAAACGAGATCAGAGTGCGGTATGTAATTTGATAAGAACAGAGGGATTACATTGAGTTGAGATACGTACTGTTGGATATTTTAGCTGTTGCACGAGAAACATAAATAACTTCGGCGGCGCTCGCAATACCGAGTTACGGTCAGGTAATGCTCATGATCCGTCGAAGATAATTTGATAGGCTTACTGGAAACGCATCGAGAGGTCTAACGCGGTGACATGCTTGGTTAGTGCACCGACAGAAATAAAATCTATACCGGTCTCAGCATAACTGCGTAGGGTTTCCAGAGTGACATTACCAGATACTTCCAGTTGTGCGCTGTCTTGTGTTTTGGCTTGTTTGTCACGCATTTTTACAGCGTCACACATCATGGAAATAGTGAAATTATCCAACATTACGATGTCTGCGCCAGCGTCCAATGCCTGTTGCAGCTCATCCAGGGATTCAACTTCAACCTCAATAGGAACCTCCGAATGGACCCAAACGGCTTTCCCAACAGCGTTTTTGATAGAGCCAGCAGCAATGATGTGATTCTCTTTGATAAGGAAGGCGTCAAACAAACCGAGGCGATGATTATTACCACCACCGCATAGAACGGCGTACTTTAATGCGGTGCGTAATCCAGGGAGTGTTTTACGGGTATCAAGTAATTGTGTATGTAACCCATGGAGTACGGCCACATAACGACTCACTTCAGTGGCAACACCCGATAGGGTTTGTACGAAATTAAGTGCGGTGCGTTCGCCGGTTAGCAGGATACGGGCAGGGCCGGTTAGTTTGCAAATCGTCTGATTAACCGTCAGCTTGTCTCCATCATTAACTAACCACTCAACTGTCACTTTGGCGCCAAGTTGAATGAATACTTCATTCAACCAGCGTTGACCACAAAAGACACCGGCTTCGCGGGTAATAATAGTGGCAGTGGCTTTTTTATTTACTGGGAGCAATTGTGCAGTAAGGTCGCGATCTGGATTGACCTCACCACCGAGATCTTCACTTAGAGCCTGAGCAACGGTAACAGGAATATCACATTGAATTTTTTCCAATAGTGCGGCGCGGCGGCTGTCGGCATTGTAGCTGCGGGTCGGCATATAAAACTCCGGAATGGCGGGTAGATAGTCGTCCGAACATGCTACTCTGTTGCTGGTTGAAGTGCTATCAAAGAGCTGATTGAAGTGTACTGTTTCCAGGATTTAGGTAAATAATGCAGTTAGAAAATGGCTGGATTTCAGTGAGTAAGCTCCCCATTTTGTTACGTGGTTAGCACGGGAAACACTTTCTTTGCTGGTGATTCATAATATTAATTTACTCTGTAAGTTTGGTGGTTCCTATATTGATCAACTGTTCATTGGCACATCGAATGTCACTGAGTATCCTTACTTTGCAGATATCGTTCATTCGCGTGCTTCTGCCCATTATTTTATTCGCCGTGTGATGAAGTTATTCAATATGTTATCGTTTGATAAATGTGTTTGGTATGCAGGAGGTTTCACCATCTACTGGTCGTGAACGATGTAACAATTTCTTTATCGGGGCGTGCTGGAAGAGACGGATGTGTTACCGTTTCTTCCTTCATAATATCAGAGCCTGATCGAGATAAGCGCCTTGCTATTTTCTCATCATCTTATAATCGCAGATAGGATAACTGGCCAAAGTGATATTACGCCTGAATGTAAAATCGTGCCAGGTTCTGCTTTTGACTGGGCTTGCTATCAACGTAGTTTGGTGAGATTGCCTGTGTCATCATGATATGGATTTCTTTATTAGTTAGAGGGGGATGGCCGAATACTCGCCTGTCTGTCGTCTCTTTTGATACTGTTGTATATATACTGGGAGGCGGGCGCATTGTTTTGGGGTCGGTTAAATGCAAAGGGAGAATAAGAGCTAATGACACTGTTTACGTTGTTGCTGGTGCTGGCATGGGAGCGCTTGTTTAAACTGGGCGAACATTGGCAGTTAGATCATCGCCTTGATGTTGTATTTATGCGTTTAAACCGATTTTCGTTGGTGCAAACTATGCTGCTCACCACGTTATGGATGGGGTTGGTATGGCTGGTTTTACGATTGCTGCAAAATATCCTGTTTGGTTTTCCTCTGTTGCTGATGTGGGTATTAATCTGCCTGTTATGTATCGGGGCGGGCGGTATTCGTAGACACTATCGTGCGTATTTGAAAGCCGCACGGCAGGGGGATGCTCATGCCACGGATAAAATGGCGCAAGAGTTGGCTTTAATTCACGGTTTACCCTTGGATAGCGGCGAGAGAATTAGACTACAATCCTTACAGAATACATTACTGTGGATTAACTTTCGTTATTATTTAGCACCAATTTTCTGGTTTGTTGTTTGCGCCAACTATGGCCCGGTAGCATTAGCGGGTTATGCAATGTTACGCGGTTACCAAGCCTGGCTTGCGCGATATCACACACCGTTACAGCGCTCACAATCTGGTATTGACCGTATCTTGCATTGGCTAGACTGGATCCCCGTGAGGTTGATGGGAGTGGCCTATGCATTATTGGGGCATGGCGAGAGGGCGTTACCAGCCTGGTTTGCTTCATTGGGTGATTTCCGATCTCAGCAGTATCAGGTGTTGACGCAATTAGCACAGTATTCTTTGGCGCGGGAACCGCATTTGGATTCGGTACAAACCCCGCGAGCAGCAGTATCTTTAGCGCGAAAAGTAACATTGACGGTGATTGTTGTGGTCGCGTTATTAACAATTTATGGTACGTTAGTCTAACCAGATTTTCATAATATCACTGCATCCAGGCCTGACCCAGTTTGTTGCCTGGGAAAGGAGAGGTTGCGGCTATAAACTTCTTCACATTGTGTAGTGATGTGACGGGACGTCCATATATGGCACTAAACTTCTGGGTATCAGTACCATGATCGGCATTACTCAATCTGAGGGTGATTTGTTTGGTTTGACGATTGCTCCGATCGCTCAAACCGGATTGAGTTCTCTCAGTTATCTACTATTGTGAAAAGCTATTTAGAGCAGCAAGCATAGACAAGTCGCATAAAATCAGCAAAACTGAAACGCACACTTTTTTCGTAGATGGTTTAGCCTCGCCCCGTATTAGTAGGTTATAGGGTCTGGTGCCAGATTTAATCAGGGTCAAAGGTAAGAGTTATGATACGCACTATGTTGCAAGGCAAACTGCACCGAGTCAAAGTCACTCACGCTGATTTGCACTATGAAGGTTCCTGCGCCATCGATCAGGACTTCCTGTTAGCCGCAGGCATTCTTGAATACGAAGCTATTGATATTTATAACGTTGATAATGGTCAGCGTTTTTCGACTTATGCCATTGCCGCAGAACGTGGTTCACGGATTATCTCGGTAAACGGTGCAGCAGCACGTTGCGCGTGTGTTGGGGATAAACTGATCATCTGTTCTTACGTGCAAATGTCTGATGCTGATGCCCATCTGCACCATCCGAAAGTAGCTTATTTTGAAGGCCAGAATGAGTTGTTACGCAGGGCCAAAGCGGTACCGGTTCAGGTTGCCTAACCTAATATAATAAAAGGGCACTGACTTGACGACAGCGCCTCTTCTTTTGTTGATATTGCATCAAAAAATCAATCTGACTCTCTCTCAACCATAGGTACTTTAACGGTTACTGGTTTTGGTTCATTGGCGATACGCTGCGCCATTGTCGGTATTGAATCCGTGCGCAAAATATAAAGTCGCTTAAGGGCAAACGGATTATCTCCCGGTTTGACTTTGCCTTGCATGGTGGTCACCGCCAGATGAAAGCCGGCATTTTTCGCCGCATGAATAGCCGTTTGGTTAAAACCACCAAACGGGTATGACAAAAAAATCACATGCGGATTAAACTGCGATAATGCCCGCCGTGAATGTTCGAAATCAAAAATGATATTATGGTAAGAACGGTTCAATAAAACGGGATTACGTTTATTATCAGTCCGGTGTAGAAAATGTGTATGCGACTGAACGTCAAATACATCCTGAATCTCTTTCAATTCAGCAATGCTCATAAACTGTAATGAATCAGGATTCCATTTTTGTGGGTGGCGCTTAATACGTGATGAAATAATAAACGCTGTGGCACGGAAGCCATTTTTTTTCAAAACCGGATAAGCATAGCGATGAACTGATTTCAGACCATCGTCAAATGTTAGTACCACCGCTTTCGCTGGCAGATTAATCTGGTTATTTAGATAACCCTCAAGCTGGTAGAGAGAAATGGTGTCATAACCAGCTTGCTTAAGGTAGGCCATCTGGTTACTGAATGCCACATCAGAGGTCGTCGTTGATGTGTTTAGGAAACGTTTATTTTCCTCATTTTTCAACATGTGGTGATAAGTTAGAATTGGAATACCGTTATCTATCTCAGCGTCTGCGCTACTGACATAGCCCAAACGATCTCCAATATTGACTTGATACCAAGTATTACTTAGCCGATCTTTTAATTTACCCACAATTGGGTAGCGCAAATTTTCTGCCAGAGTGCCAAATTGGTCACTGCGTACATCGGCTGCCAGATAAACAGAGGTTTCACGCTTAATCAAAATATTCTGATTCGGTAATGGTTTATTTAGATCACCTAAGAAATCGTTGTTTTTGCGCGCGTTATTGATATCACGTAAATCATTTTTATCAATAAAACCAATACCATTACCAAATTTGAATTCATAGTGTTCTGCCGCAGCAGGATATACTTTGATCAGTTGATCTTCTTTAATTTTACCGACAGGGATCACCCTTACACCCACTAGCGAATAGATTTCGCAGTCGCGTCCTGCAACCATATATTTAGGCGTGAGGGTCGATTCGTTTGGTATGAGATCTGCATAGGCTGCTGGTATCGTTACCGACATGACAATACTGAGCAGTATTCCAATAATTACTCTGTTTTTATGCCACATTATCGTTCTACGCATTCCGCGTTGCATGGAAAGGAGGGAATCTATCTGGTGCGCCAGCATAGCACGAGACGCAGGAAGTTGAGAAAGAGGATATTGGATGGTGAGATGACTTATTATAATAAAATAACAGAGCAAATAATTAATCAACAAATAATTAATGATAAATATTTGGCAACATCCAACGTCATTGGTGTTACAGTAATGCCGAAGGGTATTAAGTGCGTGAACCACTGCCACGCTCAATTAAATACCATGCCCACGCATAAAATATCGCGATGAAGAGCACTAAAACAACAATGGTTAATACCAGTGGCACATCTGTAATTCCGAGGAACCCATAACGGAATCCACTGATCATATAGACGATAGGATTAAGCTTCGAAACCGCCAGCCAAAAAGGTGGTAATAATGATAGTGAATAAAATACCCCGCCCAGATAAGTCAGAGGAGCCAGCACAAAGGTTGGTACCAGACTGATATCATCAAACGTTTTGGCAAATACCGCATTCAGTAACCCTGCGAGGGAAAATAGAATCGCTGTCAGTATTAACGTTAACGCGATCATTGACCAGGAGTGGATATGCAGTGGCACAAAGAACAGTGAAATAATTGTGATCAGAATACCCACACAAATCCCACGTACGACCCCACCACCGACATAACCAATAATCACGATATGCGTCGGTACCGGTGCCACCAATAACTCTTCAATACTGCGCTGGAACTTCTCACTATAAAAGGATGCGGCAACGTTTGCATAGGAGTTGGTGATTACCGCCATCATAATCAGGCCAGGAACAATAAACTGCATATAATCAAAGCCACTCATATCACCAATTCGGGAACCAATCAGCTTGCCGAAAATAACGAAATAGAGCGACATGGTAATGACTGGTGGCAACAATGTCTGAATCCAGATGCGAACAAAACGCGTAATTTCTTTGATCCAAATACTCTGCAATGCTATCCAATACAAGCGGGTCATGCTTTTTTTCCTCCGTTACCACTAACCAGGCTGACAAATAGTTCTTCCAGACGGTTAGCCTTGTTACGCATACTTTGTACCTGGATTCCTTGTGTGTTCAGTTGACTGAATAAACCATTCAGGCCTTGCTCACGCTTCACGTCTACCTCCAATGTTGAGGTATCTGTCAGACGATAGCCATAACCTTCCAGTTTCGGTAGCGGGCTTTTCGCGCCCAAATCAAAAATAAAGGTTTCTGACTCAATTTTTGCCAGCAATTGTCTCATGGTGGTATTTTCCACCAGTTCCCCATTTTGGATAATACCAATGTTACGGCACAGCATTTCAGCTTCTTCCAGATAATGAGTGGTTAGAATAATGGTAGTTCCTTGCGCATTGAGTTGTTTTAGAAAACCCCACATGGCGCGGCGTAATTCAATATCCACCCCAGCAGTTGGTTCATCAAGGATCAGCAACTTCGGTTCATGCATCAGGGCACGCGCGATCATCAAACGGCGCTTCATTCCACCTGACAAGCGGATAGCTCGCTCATTGCGTTTGCTCCACAAATCCAGTTGAGTGAGGTATTTTTCTGCGCGTTGCATAGCTTCGCTGCGGGTGACGCCGTAATACCCAGCCTGAGTCACCACAATCTGTAGCACCGTCTCAAACGGGTTAAAATTAAATTCCTGCGGCACTAACCCGAGCTGACGTTTGGCATTCACGATGTCATTATCAATATCGAAACCAAAGACCTGAACCTTGCCGGACGTTTTGTTTACCAGTGAACTGATAATACCAATAGTGGTGGATTTACCTGCGCCATTTGGCCCAAGCAGGGCATAAAAATCGCCGGCCTCTACGTGTAGATCAATACCACGCAGTGCCTGAGTTCCACCTGTATAGGTTTTGGTCAGGTTCGTTATTTCCAGTGCATATATCATAAGTAAAAAAGAACCTTTTTCTATGAGTTTCACTGCATTCACAGCATGCCGTGGCTTGTTTAAATCCCTCTGTCAGGGCTAGTTACAGGGCAAAAGTGAACCCGTTAGAGACGGAGAGATATTACGCAGACACCAATTGTACGATAAACAGAGCCACTGTTCTGATTTCAAAATTGTGATCCTTATCGTATATTACCCTATCGCAATCCGTTCATTACAGGCTATTTATACTAATGAAAGAAATAGAGAAACTCCTCGCGAATAATGACATTTGGTCAAAGTCTATCAGCAAAGACGATCCCGGTTTTTTTGAACATTTGGCGCAGGCTCAGAAACCGCGTTTTCTGTGGATTGGCTGTTCGGATAGCCGAGTCCCCGCAGAGCAGTTGACTGGCCTAAAAGCGGGTGAACTATTCGTTCATCGCAATGTGGCCAATCTGGTTATCCATACCGATCTGAATTGCCTGTCCGTTGTACAGTACGCCATTGACGTTTTGCAAGTTGAACATATCATTATCTGCGGTCACCTGGGCTGTGGTGGTGTTAAAGCTGCGATGCAAAAAAACCTTGAATTGGGGCTTATTGATAACTGGTTACTTCATATCAAAGACCTTTGGTATAAGTATCGCCCTGTATTGGAACAGTTACCGACAGAGCAAGAACGTATCAATGTATTATGTCAAATCAACGTGATAGAACAAATATACAATCTTGGGCATTCGACCATTGTTCGTGCCGCCTGGAATCGTGGTCAAAAAGTGATAATTCACGGTTGGGTCTATGGTATTAAAGACGGCTTGCTGAGTGATTTAAAGGTCTCCGCCCGCGAGCAGGACGAACTTGAAACCCTGTATCATCAGGCGTTACCAACGCTGTTACAGCAGAATTTGGCGAAAAAAGACTGAGCAGTCGCGATGGAAGGGTACTAAAGCGACTCTCTTCCATCGATCGCCATCACTCAATCTGGCTAAAATACAAACGCGCAATGACAGAGGTAGCGGGCTAATTCAGTTTGAGTGCGCCTGGCACACAACAACTGGCGTGTTAACGCAGTACGTGAGGGCTATGCAGTACTGCGTAATCTCAACATGGTGACGCGTACCTGGTAGCCGATTACTGGTCAGGCATGACAACTTTTCCTACATAAGGAAGGTGTCTATATTTTTGAGCATAATCGATACCGTAACCCACGACGAACTCATCAGGAATGGCAAAACCTACCCACTCCACTGGAACTTGTACTTCACGGCGTTGTGGCTTATCCAATAACGTACAGATAGACAATGAATTAGGGCAACGCAGTTGTAGAATTTCACGTACTTTACTTAATGTATTACCGGAATCGATAATATCTTCGACAATCAGCACGTCTTTACCACGGATATCTTCATCAAGGTCTTTCAGGATTTTTACATCACGGCTGGTACTCATGGCATTGCCGTAGCTGGAGGCTGTCATAAAATCGACTTCATGAGAAATATCAATGGAACGGCATAAATCAGCCATAAACATAAATGAACCACGGAGTAACCCCACCAGCACCATTTCGCTGCCGCTATCACGGTAATGATCGGAGATCTCGCGGCCTAATTTGGCAATTCGGGTTTTGATTTCCTGTTCGGAAATCATGACTTCTACGGTATGTATCATAGGTATTAACGTCGCTTTATCACGCCAGTTGCCGGAAGAAAGCCGCTGAGTGTACCATAGCCCGAGTCAGGTTGCGACGGGTCCATTCGCCGCAAACATAACCCATTAATGCATCTTAAGCGCTGACGGTAAAACCCAGCATCATACCGGTAACTTCATGCTCTAAGAGATGACAATGAGCCATATATGGCATACTGGCTGTCGCAAGATGATTGAAACGCACTAATATCTCACTACGCGCGCCTTCAACCAGAACGGTATCTTTCCAACCACGACGATGCTCTGCCGGTGGCTTGCCATTTTCTGTCAAAATACGGAATTGTGTCCCGTGGACATGGAACGGATGCAACATTATGTCGCCCTCACCGGAAATGGTCCACTTCTCGTACTTGCCCTGTTTGGCGTCAAACGCCGGTTCGGTCATTGAAAATGCTTTGCCATTAATCATATTGGCATGGCTGAAATCAAAGGTAGGATCCTCTTTCATTGCACCATGACCTTTACCGGCCGTATTGCCATGATCCATGCTCATACCCGCCATTGCTTGCATGCCATAACGGTTTATCAGCGTCTGCATGCCGATCATATCCAGCTTAGGATCCATCATCAGTTGGAGAACACGCTCTTGCAAACCTGTTGTGTTGGCTAGCGCTGGCACCACAACCAGAGAATCAGGTAACACTTTACTGCCTGCAACCAATGACGGTTGAATACGCAATACCGGCAATGGGTTATCAAACGGTGCCAGCGTCATACCTACCTGTTTTACCGGCAAGGTAACCAGATCGAGTGGCTTACCGTCAGAGGTATTTATGAGCACTTCGAAACGTTCGCCGATAATTATTGGCAACTCGCGCACGGCCACCGGTTCAGCCAATAACCCACCATCACTGGCAATCACATACATTGGCCGACCATCGCTGAGAGCCAGATTGAGTGAGCGGGCATTACAGCCATTGAGCAGCCGTAACCGTACCCAGCCGCGAGGAGTAATTTGTTGCGGATAGCGAGCGCCATTGGTAAACATTTTGTCGCCAAACCAACCAACCGCAGCAGTCATCACATCTAACTGATAGTCAATTTGCCCATCCTTCCCAAGCAATTTATCTTGTAAAATTAATGGAATATCGTCAACACCCCACTGTTTGGGCAACGGGAGCATCTCGCTGTCACTGTCGTCGATTATCACTAATCCACCTAACCCCATCGCGACCTGATGGCCGGTTTGACCGTGAGTATGGGGATGAAACCAGCAGGTGGCAGCCGGTTGATCGAGGGTAAAAGTAACCTGACGTTTTGCCCCGGGTTGAATCGACGCCTGCGGGCCACCGTCCATCTCACCGGGAATTTCAAGGCCATGCCAATGCACGGTGGTGGCCTCAGGCAGGGAGTTGGTCACATCAATAGTCACGGGTTTACCACGTTGCAAACGAATGGCGGGCCCCAGCAAACTGCCGTTGTAGCCCCAGGTTTTGGTAGCAACAGAAGGCAACCACGCCATCGTGCCCGTCTGAATATTCAAATTAATATGACCGTTGGCATCCGGTTGCAGCAGCGGTGGAATAGGTAAGGGTGAAAAATCTGTGGCAAATGCGGTACGGCTCCATAAAGGCAGTGAAGTGGCGGCGCCAAGAGCGGCGGTTAACTTGATAAAATCACGGCGATACATGGTTATCTCCATTCTGGATGATGACTACGTGCCTGATTAGCACAAAAAAGCAACGATACGTAAGCCTAAACCCTTCCCTTACGGGAAGGTCAAGAAACAATTATTCATGCTGTGATTCAATACGCATATATCCAAGTTACTTTCATATGTATATCGGCGGTAACGGAGCGAAACCCCGCGAAGTGGCTGACAATTTCTGCGGTTTCAGGTACAAAGGGGTAATAAAATTTAGTCTGTAGCATCACAGTGTGATAACGTTTACCGACGATTAACAACCCCATCTCCGCCATGAAAAGAACAACGTTAGTTATACTGCTACTTACTTTGTGCGGATTCTCATCTGCCAGTTCTGCATTAAGTGAAGCGGAAGCGGAAGATCTTGCGGATCTGACCGCCGTTTTTGTTTATCTGAAAAATGACTGTGGTTATAACGAATTACCGAACAACGAGATCAAACAGGCAATTATCTATTTTGCTCAACAGAATCGTTGGGATCTGCGCAACTACAATAGTTTTAATATGAAAACATTGGGTGAAGAGAGCTATCGCGATCTGCGTGGTATTGCTATTCCAGCGCCGACCAAATGTAAGTCCCTGGCGCGTGATTCTTTAAGTTTATTGGCATACGCTAACTAACGATCCTGTTTTTTATCCCTTCTATCTGAAATTCCGCCGTGCAACCTCAGGCAGAGTTGGCTATGATGTTGCCCCATTTTTCATGGCGATTACTGTGTAAGGAGGAACTCCCGGCATGCCGCAGAAAGAACGATGGTATGAAACATTACACGACAACTTCGGCCAGTACCTTTCAGTAGAAAAGGTATTGTACTGCGAAAAAACTGAACATCAGGATCTGATGATTTTTGAAAATTCCGTGCTGGGCCGGGTAATGGTGCTGGATGGCGTGGTGCAAACCACCGAACGCGATGAATTTATCTATCACGAGATGATGACACACGTCCCTTTGTTGGCTCACGGTCAAGCGAGAAAAGTCTTGATCATCGGTGGCGGTGACGGCGCAATGTTGCGTGAGGTTAGCCGCCACAAAAATATTGAACAGATTACTATGGTGGAAATTGACGCCGGCGTCGTCGAGTTCTGCCGCCAATATCTGCCACAGCATAGCGCTGGTGCTTACGACGATCCCCGCTTCAAATTAATGATAGATGACGGTGTAAACTTCGTAAATCAGAGCACTGAAAAATTCGATGTCATTATCTCCGACTGTACTGATCCTATCGGTCCCGGTGAAAGCCTGTTTACCTCAGAATTCTACAAAGGGTGCGCCCGTTGCCTGAATGATGGCGGTGTTTTCGTAGCACAAAACGGCGTCTGCTTCCTGCAACAAGATGAAGCCATTAATAGCCATAACAAGCTTAGTCATTATTTCAGCGATGTCAGTTTTTATCAGGCGGCCATTCCGACATATTACGGCGGTACCATGACCTTTGCCTGGGCGGCGCAGAACCCGGCATTACGCCAATTGGATCTGGCTACGCTGCAAAGCCGCTTTAGCGAGGCCTGCTTGACCTGCCGTTACTATAACCCAGCCATTCATGTCGGCAGCTTTGCCTTGCCCCAATATCTGCTGGATGCCTTAACAGCCAAACGTGGATAACCCATAAGGAAGTGAACCCAATTGTCCAAGCTTAAGTTGCACGGCTTCAATAACCTGACTAAAAGCCTGAGTTTTTGTATTTACGATATTTGTTATGCCAAAACACCCGATGACCGCGACGGCTATATCGCCTACATCGATGAACAGTACAACGCCAATCGCCTGACAGAAATCTTGACTGAAACTTGCTCGATCATTGGCGCAAATATTCTCAATATCGCACGCCAGGATTACGATCCTCAGGGAGCCAGTGTCACTATTCTGGTCAGCGAAGAACCGGTTGATCCGCGCGATATCGATACTTCCGAACACCCCGGCCCACTACCAAATACGGTGGTTGCTCATCTGGATAAGAGCCATATTTGCGTCCATACTTATCCGGAAAGCCACCCGGAAGCCGGTTTATGTACTTTCCGCGCAGATATTGAAGTCTCAACCTGCGGCGTGATTTCACCGCTAAACGCGCTGAATTATCTGATCCATCAGTTGGAGTCCGATATCGTCACTATGGATTATCGGGTGCGCGGTTTTACCCGTGATATCAATGGGACAAAGCACTTCATCGACCATAAGATTAATTCTATTCAGAACTTTATGTCTGACGATATCAAGTCGCTTTATTACATGATGGATGTGAATGTTTACCAGGAAAACATCTTTCATTCCAAAATGATGCTAAAAGATTTCGATTTGAAGCATTATCTGTTTAACGCCAGGCCAGAAGCTCTGAGCACAGAAGAAAGAGAACGTATTACCCGCCTGTTATATAAAGAAATGCAGGAGATCTACTATGGTCGTAACGTGCCGGAAATGTGATCTGGCGTGGGGAGCATTAGGTTTAAATTCGGTGTTGGGGGCATGTATTCGATTTTGTTGAATACATGGCCTGGGGGTTAACGCCGTTTTGTGGCTCATGTTCTGTCTCTTGTCGTTCAGCAAACTGCATTTCCCCCTTCGCGTCACCGTTGTGTTGTTGCTGAGGGGGCAATGCTCAAATTCTCACCGAGCCAAAAACTGCGTTTAATCATAGGTCATGGTAAAATTTGCCGTGCTGTTTGCGGGGCCAGTAGTCATCGTTGCCCCAGTTTGATAATAACGGGCTTTCAATGGAATTGAAAAAGTGGTACCCACTGTTTGCCCAACGTCAAATGGGATATCGAGTGGGATCGGGGTGTCCGTAGCATTTAATAGCTGAATACCGACCCCCGTTGCTCCCCCCGAAGTTAATGCCAGCACGCCAGGTATACCCGGCGATGGGCTGCCAGAAGTATCACTAAAGGTTACCTTGACATTACTATTTGCAGAACAATCAATAAGATCAATGTTGAAAGGAATGCTTTGAGAAGTGGTACCCACCCCCGTAAAATCAGTCTGAGGCGTAAGGCCTAGTGATACCGGTATTGATAGCGATGATGTTGCCACCGAGCAACCCGAGTTTATGATGGTTCCGCCCGTTAATTTGAACCGCGTTACTGATAACGTACCTTGAAAGTCACTAATAGATTCTTCGTATATTAACCCAGTCGTCAATGCTCCTGACCCTATAGCGTCGGACGTCTTATACAATTTGACTTGTACAAAAATACCGTTGACTCCAGCGCCATACTGTGCATTGGCTTGTAAATTATTTTGTGTAAAAGGAGACGGAGGAAAGACCCGCGTTCTATCACCTCTGAGCGTAGTAACTTGTACACCCACTCCTGGGACATTGGTATCCATCATAACGGAGTTTAGATCGGGTGGTGCCAGCGATGAGGGCGTTATAAAGATCAAAGTCTGCCAGGTTCGAGTCCATGTCGCAGTGCAGGTGAAATTAGTACCCCAACTTAGATTTCTTGAGCCACTATCAGCAAGAAGTTCACCGACTGTTTTACCTGTGATATCGATATTTCCGGGATTCCAGGACGCTTCCGTTGAACGATCCACTCCTCCTATAAAGTAACATACTGCTCTGCCTTGAACAGAGAATAAGAACAGCACTAATAATCCCATTTTTAATAAATAGTTACGATGTGTAGGAGCTTTGCTATTCATCGATATATTTCCTTCAAATAATTATGAGCAATATTCACTGACAAATTGCATTTATGTGGCGGATGGACGGAGGAGCATTGACAGTGGGTAACGTCACACTGACCTGACAGTGTTGCGCGCTAT
>JBEGTQ010000102.1:0-10932 GCA_041179305.1 Pseudomonadota bacterium
CGGGCAGTATCGCGCGTAATTGATTGATATAGTTCTGACTTTCCTGCCCGTGCAACTGTACTGCCGCCAGCGACAGACTCGCGGCGGTCTGTTGCACCGTTTCAATGTTGACATCGCGGAACACGCCAACATATTTCAACGGTGCGCCGCTGATAACACTACGTGCTTTGGCAATATCCACATAGCGCGGAGAACTGCCGACAAAAATCAATCCGCCGAATACCGCGCCAGCCTGGTATGCCGCTGCGGCATCTTGGGCGCGAGTCAGGCCGCAGATCTTATTTTCACCCAATAACACACGGCGCACGGCGGTGTTAAGGTCGGGTTCAGACATCAACGCACTGCCAATCAGGAATCCATCGGCAAAGTGGCTCAATTCGCGTATTTGTTGGTAATTATTAATACCGGATTCACTGATCACCGTAACGCCTTCCGGCAGGCGAGGCGCCAGCTCGCGGGTACGATTTAGGTCGATAGAAAGATCGCGCAAGTCGCGGTTATTGATGCCAACGACGTTGGCACCCAAAGCAATGGCACGATCCCGCTCTTGTGCGTTACTGACCTCAGTCAGTACCCCCATATTTAGGCTGTGTGCCACCGCAGCGAGCTGGTGCCAGCTATCATCGTCCAGCACTGACAGCATCAGCAAAATGGCATCTGCCTGATAAAAACGAGCCAAATGAATTTGATAGGTGTCGATAATAAAATCTTTGCACAATACCGGTTGTGTCACGGCGGCGCTGATTTGTGGCAAAAAATCAAAACTACCCTGAAAATATTGCTCATCAGTTAATACTGAAACAACTGAAGCGACATTCTTATACACACTGCCTATCTCTGCCGGATTAAAATCATGGCGGATAACGCCTTTAGACGGTGATGCTTTTTTACATTCCAGAATAAAAACGGTCTTACTGCTTTGCAGGGCGTGGTAAAAATCACGCTGACTCAGGGTGATATCGTTTTGAAAGCTGGACAGCGGCTGTTGCAACTGCCGTGCAGCAACCCAGATTTTTTTATCGCGCACTATATTGTGAAGTACGGTTTTGTTGGGCGCGATTTTATAAATACGGCTTTCCTGCATAATTTATCCTCTTGCCGCCAGAGCGGTAACACGATCGAACGCCTGGCCGCTGTGTACCGTTTCTAAAGCCTGCTGTGCGTTATGGCGCAAGTTTTCCTGACCGTGCAATTTGAGCAATAACGCCACGTTAGCTGCAACGGCTGCGGCATGTGGTGGTTCACCTTTACCTTGTAACAAGCGCGCTAAAATGTCACGATTTTCTTCCGGCGCGCCACCTTGCAGAGAGCCTAACGGGTAGCTGTGCAAGCCGAAATCTGCCGGTGTTAATTGATAACTTTCGATAGCGCCATGATTCAGCTCAGCCACGGATGTCGGCGCGTGAATCGCCACCTCATCCATACCACCGCCGTGGACTACGGCGGCTCGTTGATAACCCAGCATTTTCAGCGTTCGGGCAATCGGCAATACCAGTTCGCGGCTATAAACGCCAATCAGCGCCACTGGTGGGCGTGCCGGGTTAATTAACGGCCCCAGTACATTAAACAACGTGCGGGTTTTCAGTTGCTGGCGCACTTGTATTGCATGGCGAAAACCGGCGTGATACTGCGGCGCAAACAGGAAGCAAATCCCTAACTCATCCAATGCCAATCGAGACTGCTCGGCATTCAGGTCAAGGCGAATACCGAATGCTGCCAATAGATCTGATGAACCGGAGCGGCTGGAAACACTGCGGTTACCGTGCTTGGCCACTTTTACCCCACAACTGGCAGCCACAAAAGCGCTGGCAGTAGAAATATTAATGCTATTCGTACCGTCACCACCGGTACCAACGATATCGGCGAAGGTATAATCAGGGCGTGGGAAGGGTTGCGCATCTGCCAGCAACGCTTGCGCCGCACCGGCGATCTCAGCCGGTGTTTCACCACGTACTTTCATACTGATCAGTACTGCCGCCAGTTGGCTTGCTTCCAGCTCACCACGCACGATAAAGGTAAATAGGATCTGGCTTTCAGCCTGGGTCATGGATTCAGCTCGAAACAATTTTTCTAATAACAATTCCTTCGATAACAATACGTTTTTCATCTTATATTCCTTACTTACGCTAACGCCCAGGTCAATGTTTGCTCCAGCAAACGGGCGCCGTGGGGCGTTAAAATTGATTCCGGGTGGAACTGGTAACCACAAACCCGGTGGACATCATGGCGAACCGCCATGACCATTTCGCCAAAACGGGCGTTAACGGTTAATTCGGTTGGGATATTACTGGCGACTAATGAGTGGTAGCGGGCAACCGGTAATGGGTTGGGCATCCCGGCAAACATCCCGTGTTCGTCATGTTCAATAGCAGAAGCCTTGCCATGCAATATCTCACTTGCCGGGCCGATATGGCCGCCATAAGTCTCTACAATCGCCTGATGGCCGAGGCAAATACCGATGATCGGTAGCTGGCCACGCAGACGTTGCAGTAATTCAGGCATACACCCCGCCTGAGCAGGTGTGCCAGGGCCGGGGGAGAGTATCAGTACCGGTTTTTCAAGTTGCTGTAAGCGTCCTGCGAGGGTGTCGGCGGCAATTTGGTTGCGGTAAATCACCACGCGATGGCCACTTGAACGCAACTGGTCCACCAGGTTGTAAGTAAAGGAATCAACGTTATCAAGTAACAAGATATTGGCCATCAGAACATCTCCCTGGCACGGTGTGCGGTTGCGATAGCCTGTAGTACAGCCCGGGCTTTATTGCGGGTTTCGTCGGCTTCCGCCTGTGGAATTGAATCGAGAACCACACCGGCACCTGCTTGTATTGTGGCAATGCCGTCTTCGACATAAGCCGAGCGGATAACAATGCAGGTATCCAAATCACCGTGAGCGGTGAAGTAACACACGGCGCCACCATAGCTGCCACGACGTGTACCCTCACTATCAGCAATCAGCTGCATGGCGCGGACTTTAGGGGCACCGCACAATGTGCCCATGTTCATGCATGCCTGATAGGCGTGCAGCACGTCCAGATCGTGCCTCAGTGTGCCAATGACGCGGGAAACCAGATGCATCACAAAAGAGTAACGATCAACTTTTGTTAAATCAGCCACATAGCGGCTACCTGGCTCGCAGATACGCGCCAAATCATTACGGGCTAAATCCACTAACATCAAATGTTCGGCTCGTTCTTTATGGTCGGTGCGCATTTCCAGCTCAATACGGCTGTCTAAATCGTGATCCAATTCACCATTGGCACGGCGGCCACGAGGTCGGGTGCCGGCGATCGGGTAGATTTCAATCTGGCGATCACGGGCATCGTATTTCAGCGCACTTTCCGGTGATGCTCCGAACAGCGAAAATTCATGATCCTGCATAAAGAACATATACGGGCTTGGGTTGTTGTCTTTCAGGGTTTGATAAGCTGCCAGTGGTGATGGACAAGGCAGTGAGAACCGGCGGGAGGGAACCACCTGAAAGATCTCGCCTGCACGGATTGCCATCTGCAATTGGCTGACAACCTGGCAATATGTTTCATCTGATTTGTTACACCGTAACGTCATTTCAGGCATGGGTTTTACTGGTATGGGCTGTGGTGTTTGTTGCAGTTGCTGAGTAAGCTGTGCCAGCCGTGTCACCAGGCGTTGATGTTCGTGCTCATCCGCAGTAAACAGACTGGCTTGCAAGCGGGTATCGTGATGTTGATGATCCAGCACCAGCAAGGTTTCGGCTAAATAGAAGCAGA
Source organism: Pseudomonadota bacterium (assembly GCA_041179305.1). Taxonomy (GTDB): domain Bacteria; phylum Pseudomonadota; class Gammaproteobacteria; order Enterobacterales; family Enterobacteriaceae; genus Yersinia. The sequence continues at coordinate 3,746 of JBEGTQ010000102.1, forward strand.
AGTCTGGGCAGCGTTGGTTTTGGTGCAGTGCAGGTAAATTCTCGAAACCGGCGACCAGGTCGTAAGCGAATAATCCACCAACAAACATCGCTTCCCGTTCGGTAACAGGAGCCTCCACCAGCGTTAAGAGTAAGCGCAGCGCATCAAAAACGGATAGTGCTTGTAAACGAGAGTCTTCATCTTTTATCTCATTGATAAGCGGGAATATTAACTCGCGGCCATTTGGCCGTACTTGAATTTCGACATCGGCGGGCAAGGCGGCATCTAACAGCGGTAATAACGACGCACCGTTGCGGGTCAATGCTTCGACGGTGACTTTCTGTTCCAGCGCGGTGATACGCAGGGCACTATCAATGATCAGCAGGCTCTTCAAATTCTCTTTACTGGTCACTTCGGCAGATTCAAGCAGCAGAGTTGCTGGCCGCGCACCACATAATTGGTGAAACAATGTTGTCGGATCGTTGCGGTAACAAGCTGTGGCCGTCAATAACTGTAATGTGGGACGCGATGTTTGCATTATTTAGTCATCCTGAAAAATAGACCCGAAAAATGATTACGCTGAAATCTATCCATAAAAAAGCCCGCTATGAGCGGGCTGAAGCAATCTGCACTGATATGCGTGACTACATCGCCCGGACGAGGGAGAGGTGCCACCAACGCGGTAAGGACATCAGGGAAGTTTTCATTATCAGTCACTATTCTCTATGATTGTATTCAGTCTACTGGTGCTGCTGAGTGTTGTAGCATCACTGCGCTCTACTGTACTAGTAAACTAGTTTGGTGGGTGGCTGTCAACAATTAATCAATTATTTTTAATATTATTTATTTTGATGAGCCCGTGTGGTGGGTAAGTTTGATTAACGTCACGGGTAGATAAACGGGTATGATAGCGGCCACATTATTACGCTTAATAAGACCATTTTGATGGATAAGCCAGCCGTGATGAATAATAGCGTTGTACCTGATAAGACAGCTTTCGTTGATAGTTTGGCTCCATCGACTGCGTTTACTGTCTATGATTTACATAGTCATACTACTGCGTCTGATGGTTCTTTGACGCCTTCTGCGCTGGTGCTGCGGGCAGCCTCAATGCGCGTTGGGGTGTTAGCTATTACTGACCACGACTCTACCGCAGGCCTGGCCGAAGCGGCGGCAACGATTGAGCAGCAGCAATTGCCATTGCAACTTATTTCTGGTGTGGAAATTTCTACCTTATGGGAAAACCACGAAATCCATATTGTGGGGCTGGGTATTGATGTTCACCATGCCAGTATCGTCAAACTGCTGCGTGAGCAATCAAATCAACGTGTTATACGGGCGCAGGAGATCAGCGCTCGTTTGGCAAAAGCGCGCATTCCCAATGCCTGGGAGGGCGCGAATCGGTTGGCTGAAGGTGGCCAGGTCACCCGAGGTCATTTTGCTCGTTATCTGGTTGAGTTGGGGCTGGCCAGCAATGTTGGGCAGGTTTTTAAACGGTACTTAGCTAAAGGTAAGACCGGTTATGTCCCCGCACAGTGGTGTACCATGAAACACGCTATTGATGCCATTAAGCAATCTGGTGGTCAGGCGGTGCTGGCACACCCCGGGCGTTATGATTTAACTGCTAAATGGTTAAAACGATTATTAGCCTATTTTGCTGAGCAGGGTGGCGATGCTATGGAAGTCGCGCAATGCCAGCAGGCTCCCCATGAACGGGCACAACTTGCTGAGTACGCACGCGACTATAATTTACTTGCCTCCCAGGGGTCTGATTTCCATCAACCGTGTTCCTGGATCGAGTTGGGCCGCAAATTGTGGCTGCCCGCAGGGGTGGCACCGGTATGGCGAGATTGGCCCGCAGGGTCTGTCAATACCGATCGGACGTTGAATGATAAGGTGGAGTCATGAGTCAATTTTTTTATATTCACCCGGACGATCCACAGCCACGCATGATCGATCAGAGTGTTGATGTGTTGCGCAAAGGGGGCGTGGTTGTTTATCCGACAGATTCTGGATATGCCCTTGGTTGCCGTCTGGAAGATAAAGCGGCAATGGAACGTATCTGTCGTATTCGTCAATTCGATGGCGATCACAATTTTACCTTGGTATGCCGTGATTTGTCTGAATTATCGACTTATGCCTATGTTGATAACTCCGCCTTTCGTCTGATCAAAAATAACACCCCAGGCAATTACACCTTTATCCTAAAGGCGACCAAAGAAGTGCCTCGGCGATTGATGAATAATAAACGTAAAACTATTGGTTTGCGTGTACCTTCAAACCCTATTGCACTGGCATTGCTGGATGTATTGGGTGAGCCGCTGATGTCTACCACATTGATACTGCCGGGCAATGATTTTGCAGAGTCTGATCCGGAAGAAATCAAAGATAATCTGAGTAAACAGGTCGATTTAATCATTCATGGCGGTTCGCTGGGTCAGCACCCCACCACAATTATCGACCTGACTGATTCTTTTCCAAAAGTTATTCGAGAAGGGGCTGGCGACGCGACACCATTCCGCTAGCCGTTAGTTACCAATACCGTTTAATTGAACGGTAAAGCATCAAGTATCGTTGGATAGAGTATTTGTTGCTTACACCCCTCCCATTTTCAGTGACATCTATTGAACGCCCTGTGGGGATACTTTTTGAATCCCTGGACGTGAAATTAGTGTAACATGCGCGGTCATGAACCCGCGAGTGTGGGGGGCTATGCCGATTGGCTGCGCGCCATACTGCGTTCCAAAATGTATTACAATCAGTGAGTTTTGCTTAATTTTAACCCAACTTGTTGATATAAAATATATAACACGACGCCTGTGAAGGCGGCATTAGAGGTTGCTCAATGAGCGATAAGTCAAAGAATCAAAAGTTACTAAACGCAAAGTCACCAAACCCTCAATCACCGGGCGCCAACGTCGTGGGTGAAAAGTTACAAAAAATCCTGGCGCGTGCTGGCCACGGATCGCGTCGTGAAATCGAAGCTATTATCCAGCAGGGTCGCGTCAGCGTTGATGGCAAAATATCCACACTGGGCGATCGTGTTGAAGTGACTCAGGCCACTAAAATTCGCCTGGATGGTCACCTTCTTTCTATTAAAGAGTCTGAAGAAGCGGTTTGTCGCGTCTTGGTTTACTACAAACCGGAAGGTGAACTTTGCACCCGTAATGATCCTGAGGGGCGTCCAACGGTATTTGATCGTTTGCCTAAACTACGTGGTTCGCGTTGGGTCGCAGTAGGCCGTTTGGATGTGAACACCTCCGGTTTATTACTGTTCACTACCGATGGTGAGCTGGCTAACCGCCTGATGCACCCGAGCCGGGAAGTGGAGCGGGAATATGCCGTTCGTGTATTTGGACTGATTGATGACGAAAAAATCAAACAGCTTAGCCGTGGTGTGCAACTGGAAGATGGCCCAGCGGCATTTCGTACCGTCAGTTTCCAGGGCGGAGAAGGGCAAAATTTGTGGTACAACGTCACGCTCACCGAAGGGCGTAACCGTGAAGTTCGCCGTTTGTGGGAAGCGGTGGGCGTGCAGGTTAGCCGCCTGATTCGTGTGCGTTATGGCGATATCAACCTGCCAAAAGGCCTGCCACGCGGAGGCTGGGCTGAGCTGGATCTGAAAGCGACCAACTATTTGCGTCAACTGGTTGAAATGGATTCTGAAACTGTCAGTAAATTGCCGGTTGAGAAAGACCGCCGCCGGGTAAAAGCTAATCAAATCCGCCGTGCAGTTAAACGCCATACTGAAGTAGTGGGCCGTCAGGTTGCTGGCCGCCAAGGCTCAGCCCGTAAAGGCTCGACCCGTCAAAACGCAGGTAATGCAACACCGGCAGCTACTGCGGGTCGTCGTGCCGCCAACAAGCGCGGGTAAGCAGGCTGGCTGGAAACGAATGCGGAGAGGAGACTTAACGCGCTCGATTTTTTGCCGCAGTTTTTTGACTGCGGCAATGTTTTTTATACACGACCTTTTACCAATCAATACCTTGCTGAGCCTTAATGCCAGTATCAAAGGCATGTTTGACCGGGCGTAATTCGCTCATGGTATCGGCCATCTCCAGCAGATCACGATGGCAACCACGGCCAGTAATAATGACGGTTTGCTGAACAGGGCGCTGCTGGTGTCTGTTTTCAGACATAACAATATTCCTTTTATTCGGCAGGGCCGGCTTTGCGACCAGGTTGTGCATCAAAGCTGATACCTGTTTTTCTGCTGCTGTCATCGCCCATCAGGTAAAGATACAGCGGCATAATATCAGACGGTGTTTTTAACTTATCCGCATCTTCATCCGGGAAAGCGGTTGCACGCATCTGGGTTCGCGTCCCGCCCGGATTGATGCAATTAACGCGCAGGCTGCTCTGTTTATACTCTTCGGCCAATACCTGCATCATACCTTCAGTGGCAAATTTCGATACTGCATAAGCCCCCCAGCCAGAACGCCCCTGACGACCCACACTGGAGCTGGTGAAAATCAACGAGGCGCTGTGGGATTTTAGCAACAGTGGCAATAATGCTTGAGTTAGCATAAAAGTTGCATTGACATTCACTTGCATCAGATCTTGCCATACGGCAATACTCTGCTCTGCCATCGGCACGATATCACCCAGTAAACCGGCGTTATGTAATACGCCATCCAGACACGGAACCTCTGCGTTCAGTGTGTCAGCCAGTTGCTGGCAACGTTCAGGCGTTGCATATAATAGATCGAGTGGCATGACTATTGGAGAAAGGCCACCGGCATCAGATATCTGTTGTTGCACAGCGATTAATTTGCTTTCAGTGCGGCCAACTAAGATAAGGCGGGCACCAAAACGTGCGTATGTCAGCGCTGCTTCGTGACCAATGCCATCACCTGCGCCCGTGACTAAAATAATGCGCTGATCAAGCAGGTTATTTTTAGGTTGGTAATGCATAATTATTCCTCTGGCTGGTGGCGGGAATTTTTACCCTGGCATACTACGAAATCTCTTACATTCTTATATTTAAGCGAAACCAATGCAATTTTTCATTTGCGCAAGACGCCAGCTTGCGGGTTCGCTAGAATGCAGGTATCTCTCTAAAAACATATTAAGAAAGGCGGTATTTGTGGAGTTAATTTCTCTGTACGGGTTGTTTCTGGCCAAAGTAGTGACCATTGTACTAGCGATTGGTGCGATAGTGTTCCTGATCGTCAGTCAGGGAATGAGAAAGCAAGGGCAACGGGGGGAGTTGAACCTGATTGATTTGGGCCAACAATACAAAGAGATGCAGCGTGAAATGCGTCTGGTTCGGATGAACGCCGCCGAGCAAAAAATCTGGAGTAAAGAGCTTAAAAAACAGCAAAAATACGATCAAAAACTGAAAAAACAGCGTGTCAAAATCGATGCAGTCTCTGCCGTCAAGCCATGTGTTTATGTTATTGATTTTAAAGGTAGTATTGATGCGCATGAAGTTGCCTCTTTGCGTGAAGAAATTTCTGCGATATTGGCGGTCGCCACTGCGCAAGATGAAGTGTTACTGAGATTGGAAAGCCCGGGCGGTGTGGTACATGGTTATGGGTTAGCGGCCTCGCAGTTAGAACGTTTACGTCATAAAAATATCCGTCTTACTGTCGCAGTAGATAAAGTGGCTGCCAGTGGCGGTTACATGATGGCCTGTGTGGCAGATCACATTATTAGTGCACCTTTTGCCATAATCGGTTCGATTGGTGTTGTGGCCCAAATTCCAAATTTCCATCGTGTACTGAAAAAGAACGATATTGACGTCGAACTGCATACCGCTGGTGAATTTAAACGCACCCTCACTTTGTTTGGTGAAAATACCGAGCAGGGGCGCGAAAAATTCCGTGAAGATCTTAATGAAACCCATCTGCTATTCAAACAGTTTGTACAGCAGCAGCGGTCTGCTTTAGATATTGACGCTGTGGCAACAGGTGAACATTGGTTTGGTATTCAAGCTAAAGAAAAAGGTCTGGTTGATGCAATCGGTACCAGTGATGACTTGTTGATTTCAAAAATGGATAATCATGAGGTTATTAGTGTTCGCTACTTGCGCCGCAAACGCCTGATGGATCGCTTTACCGGTAGCGCAGCAGAAAGTGTTGACCGTCTGTTATTGCGTTGGTGGCAACGCGGTGAAAAACCCTTGTTATAACTTTATGGGTCTGTCCGTTTGCAAAACGGACACCTTACATCAACTTTAGCCATCTTAATCCTCGCATTGAAAAATGGAGACCGTGCTCCGCAATCAACTGATTGAATACCTGATTCAGGGGGGGATTAACGCATGTTTTTTGGTGTCATTACACGCCGTGCTCCAACATAATGATTTTGCCAATAATCATTATCCAGCATGCTAATACGAATCTCTTCGCCGGTACGGGGTGACTGAATAAATTTACCATTACCTAAATAAACGCCGACGTGATCAGCCACGCCTCGATTGGCGATATTGAAGAAGACCAGATCGCCACTTTCCAGTTCTCTGAGTTTCACGGGAGCCGCGTCGCGTAGGTGATACATTTCATTGGCAGTACGTGGCATTTTAATTCTGATCACATCTTTGTAAGCGTAATAAATAAGCCCGCTGCAATCAAAACCGGTATTAGGGGAGGAACCACCCCAGCGATAAGGTTTACCAACTTGCTTCATAAGTTTATTCATTGCAGTTTGTTTGGCTTGCTGGTAGCGTTTTTTATGTATTGGACTGAGCTTGATTTTATCATTGACTAATAATTCAGTACTGGCTTTACTTGAAATTTTATTTCTTTGCCGGCCATAAACCGCTTTTTTAGTTTTTTTGCTGCGGGCTATTTTCTTTTTATCATTATTAGCTGCTAATTTATTAATGGCAGTTTTATTGGCGATTACTTTTATTTTTTTTGTTTTTTTATGGATTTTACGCTTTTTACGTAGTTCAGGGCTGGCCTGATTCGCTTTGGCTTTTTTTTGTTCAACCGACACGCGAACCTGCGGCGACGCATGCGCCAAATTTAAGTATAACTGGGTACACAGCAGCACAAACAGCGTAAGTATTAACCGCATAGTAACGCTACCAACCTTGGCCTGAGATGAATATGATGAGCATCAGTATTACCGAAAATTACGATATAAAAAAGCAAGGAGTCATTATATTATAAACGATATTGTGAAAAAGTATTATTGGCGGCGAAATTACCGTTTTTTTACTCATTGTAATGGTTTTAAATCAAGCATTCCTTGACAAATTA
>JBEGTQ010000103.1:0-16614 GCA_041179305.1 Pseudomonadota bacterium
TAATGCGCAGAATATCGCCAATGGCAGTTGAAGAACTGATTGAAATGCAAGGATTAAGCCTTGATTCTTCATCGCATCGGGTCATGGCCAATAAACAGGTGTTGGATATGGGCCCGACTGAGTTCAAACTGCTGCATTTCTTCATGACTCATCCTGAACGTGTATACAGCCGTGAACAGTTGCTTAATAATGTCTGGGGCACTAACGTTTATGTGGAAGATCGTACGGTTGACGTGCATATTCGTCGGTTACGTAAAGCGCTTGAAACTGGTGGGCATGATCGAATGGTACAAACTGTCCGGGGAACCGGATACCGCTTCTCAACGCGCTACTGAATTTTCAGTGCCGGAGAATTCGTTGTGTTAGAACGCCTATCATGGAAAAAGCTGGCTATAGAGCTGGTTCTTTTTTGTCTGCCGGCATTCCTATTGAGTGCTTTTATCGGCTATTTGCCGTGGCTATTATTGGTTTCTGTCGTCACAGCGCTGACCTGGAATTTCTATAACCAACTCAAATTATCGCACTGGCTGTGGTTAGATCGCAGTATGGTACCACCTGCCGGTCGCTGGAGCTGGGAACCGTTATTTTATGGTTTGTACCAGATGCAGTTGCGTAATCGCAGGCGTCGACGTGAATTGGCATTACTTATCAAGCGGTTTCGTAGTGGTGCCGAATCACTGCCAGATGCGGTGGTTATCACCACGATCGATGGCAATATCTTCTGGTGTAACCGATTGGCTCAGCACTTGCTTGGATTCCGATGGCCAGAGGATAATGGCCAGAATGTCCTCAATTTGTTGCGTTACCCGGAATTCAGTCAATATCTGCAACAGCAAGCGTTTTCCTGCCCGCTGACCCTGCGATTGAACAATGGTTATTTCGTAGAGCTTCGTGTGATGCCTTATACCGAGGGGCAATTGCTGATGGTTGCCCGCGATGTGACCCAGATGCGCCAGTTGGAAGGGGTGAGGCGTAATTTCTTTGCTAATGTCAGTCACGAATTGCGCACGCCATTAACTGTACTTCAGGGTTATTTGGAAATGATGCACGATCAGAATTTGGCCAGACCATTGCATGATAAAGCGCTGGGAACGATGCAGGAGCAGACTAAACGGATGGACGGGCTGGTTAATCAATTGTTGACGTTATCACGCATTGAAGCAGCACCGAATGTTGACATCAATGAGCGGGTGGATGTTCCACTTATGCTGGAAGTGTTGCGACATGAAGTACAGGCGCTGAGCAATGGTCGTCATGAGATTACCTTCCAGGTTAACGAGCAATTAAACGTATTCGGCAACGAAGACCAACTGCGCAGTGCAGTCTCGAATCTGGTTTATAACGCAGTGAATCACACACCAGAGGGGACTAAGATTGACGTCTGCTGGCAGCAAACCCCTCAAGGTGCACAATTCCAGGTTAGTGATAATGGGCCAGGGATTGATCCCGAGCATCTCCCACACCTGACTGAGCGCTTCTATCGGGTGGATAAGGCGCGATCCCGGCAAACCGGTGGTAGCGGGTTGGGGTTGGCAATTGTGAAACACGCTTTGAGTCATCACGATGCGCGCCTGGATGTGATGAGTGATATCGCTTTAGGTACGCGTTTTACTTTTACCTTGCCGAACCGATTGATTGTCGTGGATGTGTTAACTGAGAATACAGTCAAAGCCTAAGGTTGCACGATTTTTAACCAGAAAAAATAAGAAAAACTGAGTGACACAGGTTTTATTTATTAGCTCAGCTTCAAACTGATTGCGTTTTTCAGCGTAGATTGGCTGTTAATTGTTAATTGTTAATTGTTAACTTTTGGCTATAAATGGTACAAATCATATGGCGTGTATTTATATAAAGCTGGCATGATTTACTGCTTTAATAACTATATCTGGATGATCACTCTGCTTTTAAGATCCTCACTTGCCTTTCTTCGGTATAAACGGTGTACTTAGCGCCGTTGTTGGTCTATTCCATCTGCAAATAACGGCAAAAATACTGCATACTGTCGAAATAGATCGCTTGTTAACCGCCTGAGTTTGCGTTTATCAGCACTTGATATCGTTTCGAACACGTCGGAATGACCACAACTTAGAACTTTTCTTTTGGTCATTTAACTAGGCAATACACATCACTATGAGTCATCGTTTATCATCTAAGGATATTCTGGCATTAGGTTTTATGACCTTTGCTTTATTCGTTGGCGCCGGCAACATCATTTTCCCTCCTATGGTGGGTTTGCAATCAGGTGAATATGTCTGGTGGGCAGCAATTGGCTTTCTGATCACTGCCGTTGGGCTACCGGTTATTACTGTTATCGCGCTGGCTCGCGTCGGTGGCGGTATTGATGCACTGAGCAGCCCCATTGGCCGTGCTGCCGGTTTGGTATTGGCTACGGTCTGTTATCTGGCGGTTGGTCCACTGTTTGCCACTCCGCGCACGGCTACAGTTTCCTTCGAAGTAGGTATAGCTCCATTGACGGGTGACGGCCCATTACCCCTGTTTATCTACAGCGTGGTGTATTTTACACTGGTCATTGGTATCTCGCTGTATCCTGGCCGTCTGCTGGATACGGTTGGCCATATTCTGGCTCCGCTGAAAATTTTAGCGTTGGCAATTTTGGGTATCGCCGCGCTGATTTGGCCTGCCGGGCCGTTAATTCCGGCGACGGATGTTTACCAACAAGTTCCGTTTTCCTCGGGTTTCGTCAATGGTTATCTGACAATGGATACCCTGGGGGCACTGGTCTTCGGTATCGTTATTGTCAATGCTGCCCGTTCCCGTGGTGTCGTTTCCTCGCAATTGCTGACCCGTTACACCATCTGGGCCGGCTTGATTGCCGGCATTGGCCTGACTCTGGTTTACCTGAGTCTGTTTAAATTAGGCTCAAGCAGTGGCAGCCTGGTGCCAGATGCGCAAAATGGCGCGGTGATATTACATGCGTATGTTCAGCATACCTTTGGTGGGTTGGGCAGCGTGTTCCTGGCGGCATTGATCTTTATTGCCTGTATGGTTACTGCCGTGGGCCTGACCTGCGCCTGCGCTGAATTTTTTGCACAATATCTGCCGCTATCGTACCGCTCGTTGGTGTTTATCCTCGGTATCTTCTCAATGCTGGTCTCTAATTTGGGGTTGAGCCATCTGATTCAGATTTCGATTCCGGTTTTGACCGCCATTTATCCGCCTTGCATTGTGCTGGTGCTAATGAGCTTCACCTTACACTGGTGGCACCACGCGCCACGTATAGTGGTTCCGGTGATGTTGGTAAGCCTTTTACTTGGCATTCTTGATGCGGTAAAAGTCTCTACTTTTGCCTATTTCTTGCCTGGGTGGACCCAGCATTTACCGCTGGCTGAACAAGGTTTGGCGTGGTTGTTACCTTCATTGCTGGTATTCGTCGTCGTAGGGTTGTACGATCGCATCTACTGTCGTCAGGAAGTTGCTGCTAAGCAATAACGACACGGTTCGAGCGTATTTTTAGCCACGGCTTATCCCCGTGGCTTTTTGCTGAAAAAAGACGGGGCAATGTTTATGGGTTTACCAGTCAAAAATAAGCTTAAACGCGGCCTGACAACGCGTCATATCCGCTTCATGGCATTGGGTTCTGCAATAGGTACCGGCTTATTCTATGGTTCGGCTGATGCAATCAAAATGGCCGGGCCAAGCGTGTTATTGGCATATCTGATTGGTGGTGTGGTGGCATTTATCATCATGCGTGCTTTGGGTGAAATGTCGGTCAACAACCCGCAGGCCAGCTCTTTCTCCCGTTATGCACAAGACTACCTTGGGCCAATGGCGGGTTACATTACCGGTTGGACTTACTGCTTTGAGATATTAATTGTAGCTATTGCCGATGTGACCGCATTCGGTATCTATATGGGTGTCTGGTTTCCAGATGTTCCTCATTGGATATGGGTATTAAGTGTGGTCTTGATCATCGGTGCTATCAATATGATGCACGTGAAAGTGTTCGGTGAGCTGGAATTTTGGTTTTCATTTTTTAAAGTTGCCACCATCATCATCATGATCCTGGCCGGGATCGGCATTATTGTCTGGGGTATTGGCAACGGGGGGCAACCGACCGGTATTCATAATTTATGGACTAATGGCGGCTTCTTCAGTAACGGTTTTGTCGGCATGATATTGTCATTGCAACTGGTGATGTTTGCTTATGGCGGGATTGAAATCATCGGTATTACTGCCGGTGAAGCTGAAAATCCGAAAAAATCCATTCCGAAAGCGATCAACTCAGTACCGTGGCGTATTCTGGTATTTTACGTCGGTACCCTGTTTGTCATTATGTCTATCTACCCGTGGAATCAGGTGGGCACTAATGGTAGCCCGTTCGTTCTGACCTTCCAACACATGGGGATAACCGTTGCCGCCGGTATTCTGAACTTTGTGGTGATCACCGCCTCGTTATCTGCCATTAACAGTGATGTGTTTGGTGTTGGCCGCATGTTAAACGGGATGGCAGAGCAGGGCCATGCGCCTAAAGTGTTTAGTGCTATTTCCAAGCGTGGAGTGCCGTGGGTCACGGTGTTGGTGATGATGTTTGCTATGCTGATTGCAGTTTATTTGAACTACATCATGCCGAAAAACGTCTTCCTGGTTATCGCATCACTGGCGACGTTTGCCACGGTATGGGTCTGGATCATGATCCTGTTCTCTCAGATTGGTTTCCGCCGTTCACTGAGCAAAGATCAAATTAAAGCGTTGGACTTCCCGCTGCGGGGCGGGACGTTTACCTCAGTGCTGGCAATCATTTTTCTGGTATTCATCATTGGCTTGATTGGTTGGTTTCCAACGACGCGGGTTTCGCTGTATGTCGGGTTAGTGTGGATTGTACTGCTGTTGGTAGGATACTGTTTCAAGGTCAGTCACCAGAAGAAGCAGGCGCAGCTTGCCAAAAATGCGGAGTAATATTAAGTAGATAATCGCTATTCCACTGGGATATGCCCCCGCTTTTGACTTTATTTATCAGGGTCATTCATTGTCGTGGTAGATAATGAATCTTGGTAAATTCCCTCTATCAATATCTTGATAGAGGGTTATTCATAACTACAGCAATCAATAACCGATAGCTGCACCCGCCGGGCGGCGTACATCATTAGCGCCGTATAGGTAGCCTTCACGCACTTTGCCAGAAACGGCAGAGTCGTTGCCGGAGTTAGCAGGGCTGGCACCCTCGACACCTGCCAGCCCTACCAGGATCAATTCAGCAGCTCCCCACGGACTCTGCTCAACCATTTTATATCCCATTGTTTTTAAAAGACTAATACTATCAAAAGAGATGCCGCGCTGTTCGTAGTAAACTTCGTCTGGCAACCATTGATGATGAATTCGTGGCGCATCCACCGCTTCTTGTGGAGCCATACCGTGGTCAATGACATTCAGGGCAGTTTGCAGGGTAATGGTGATAATTCGTGATCCCCCTGGAGAGCCTAACACCATAAAAATCTTACCGTCTTTAGTTACCAATGTTGGGCTCATAGAGGATAGTGGGCGCTTACCAGGGGCGATAGCGTTGGTTGTACCTTGCACTAAACCATACATATTTTGCTCACCTACCTTGACGGTAAAATCGTCCATTTCATCATTCAAGAAGAAGCCAGTACCAGGAGCAATCACCACAGCACCGAAACGGCCATTGACGGTATAAGTGGTTGAGACTGCATTACCCTCATGGTCAACAATAGAGTAATGGGTTGTTTCTGGTTTTTCATGAGGTTGCATTCCCGGTTGCACTTCTACCGAGGGGGTCGCTTTGTTCGCTATAATCTGCTTACGAATGTCAGCGGCATAACTTTTGCTCAATAAACGGTCAATAGGATTCTTAACAAATTCAGGATCGCCGAGAAAGGTATTGCGATCCATATAGGCATGGCGCATGGCTTCTGTCAGAGTATGGATGTAAGCTGCGGAGTTGAAGCCCATGTTTTTCAGGTCATAGCCTTCCAGAACATTCAGTGTTTCACATAGCGTAACCCCGCCAGAACTAGGCGGCGGTGATGAAACGAATTTATAGCCACGATAGCTACAGGTAATCGGCGCGGTTTCAGTGATTTTATAGTTGGCGAAATCAGTGGCTGTCAAAATACCGCCGCTTTTTTTTGCTGCCGCTTCCACTGCTTGCGGTATTTTGCCCTGATAGAAGGCATTCGGCCCTTTTTCAGATATTGCAGCCAAGGTATCAGCCAAGTCAGTTTGAACCAGTCGATCTCCCGGTTGCAGTGCTTCGCCATTTTTGCGTAAGAAAATGCGGGCAGATTCAGGATCCTGACGGAAACGTTTGACGGTGGTATCCAGAATATCAGTATCGGCGCGCGTGAGTACAAAGCCTTCCCGAGCCAGTTTTATCGCCGGAGCCATCACTTGCTGGCGCGTTAATTTACCGTACTTCTTCTGTGCGCTGTCCATACCCAGAACAGTTCCGGGGACACCCGCGGCCAAATAGCCATACAAACTGGCGTCTTTGGTCACTTTTCCCTCTTTATCCAGATACATATCAGCACTGGCAGCGGCCGGTGCGGTTTCACGGAAGTTTATAAATGTATCAGTTCCATCGGCAAGGTGAATGGTCATAAAGCCGCCGCCGCCGATATTGCCACAACATGGGTTCACTACTGCTTGTGCATATCCCACCGCGACTGCGGCATCAACCGCATTCCCGCCCATCTTTAAAATGTCGGTTCCAATCTGTGACGCGAGGTATTGGGAGGTTACTACCATGCCATTTTTAGCTTCTACCGCAGGTGTTGAGGCGGCATGAAGTGTGCCATTCACCAGTAAAGCCAATACAGTTAAAGGTTTGTTCCATTTTTTCAAAAACATTCTGACTCCCGTTGTTTGCTGTCCGCCAGGGGTTACCTGATTATTTTTGTTTGGCAACGTACAAGTGCTGCTTATAAAATGTACAAAATGAATCAATGATAATTAATATCAGAATTAATACTATTATTACTAATTAATTATATGCATATGATTTATTGGCAGGTGACTTCGGGGGGTAGATTGTTTTTTGAACTGTCTCGATTAAAAAAACAACTTATTGAAAAAAAAGATATTGTTAAGAGGGATAGGCTGGGCGTAAAACTGTTCTTTTATAGACTTGGTGACGAATGCCTGAAGCTGTCTGTTTTGAATATTATTCAAATAAGGTATGTCGGTACGTTGCTAAAAACAGTAAACCACTACAGTGACGCCAACTACTTTGGGGATGCTATGTTAAGTACCTTGCAGGCTGAAGCTTTGTCAGAATAAAAAAAGCCAGTCAGTGTGAACTTGACTGGCTTTATGGCTAACAACTAAATAGTTAGCAGTATAAGTATTTATTACAGTTTAGCGGCATTTTCAGACAGGTATTTAGCTACGCCGTCTGGAGATGCACCCATGCCTGCTTTGCCTTTTTCCCACTGAGCAGGGCAAACATCGCCGTGTTCTTCATGGAATTGCAGTGCGTCAACCATACGCAGCATCTCGTCAATGTTGCGGCCCAGTGGCAGGTCGTTAACCACTTGATGACGGACTACGCCTGTTTTATCGAGCAAAAAAGAACCGCGCAGTGCAACGCCAGCATCTGGGTGCTCAATGCCGTAGGCTTTCTGAATTTCACGCTTGATATCAGCAACCATTGGGTACTTAACTTCGCCAATACCGCCTTTACCAACCAGGGTGTTACGCCATGCGTTGTGTACAAACGCGGAGTCGAAAGAAACACCAACAACTTCAACGCCACGTTTCTGGAATTCTTCGTAACGGTGGTCAAAAGCGATCAGCTCTGAAGGGCAAACGAAAGTGAAGTCCATTGGCCAGAAGAACAGGACAGCAGGGCGGCCGTTCAGGTGTTTTTTCAAATTGAAATTTTCAACGATTTCGCCGCTACCAAGAACAGCCGCTGCTGTAAAATCAGGGGCTTGACGAGTTACCAGAACCATAAATTACTCCTGTTAATTAAGGATGGATTAACCAGATGTCTTAAAAGGTATCGGTACAGCATAAGTATTTAAGCTAAATGAATAAAGGGATAAATACCAATCGCTGTGATAGCTTTTACCTATCGTTAGTTTAATTTTATATTAATAATTTTATTAAGATACCCGTTTTGACGGAAAGTGCAAGTGACTTAGCGCTGATAACCATGCAGTGAAAGTGTTTTTGTCTATATTTGTTTACGTCGGGCTTCCTGCATCATTACAGGATAAAAAGCCAAAAACAGTTGCTCTAGCGGTTGATAGTGTTGTTTTACGTCGTGAAAAGAACCTGCCAGCGCGGCCAATTTTGGCCGACGGTTTGCCATGTTTTGTAACACATCAGCTACAAAGGGTAATTCAGCATAGCGTTCCAGCCAACGCTCCGGCCACAGACAGGCATTTAGCGTCTGGAAGCGGGGCGGTGTCTGTTGTAGATAGGGTAAAATCTGGCTTTGTGCATACTGGGTGAAATTGTGCAGAGTGCAGTCAGGCATCAAGTAATCCCAGTGGCGGGCCAGAAAGTGGTCCCATAAAACATCCAGTGTAATAGGCGCAACCCGACGATAATCGGCACTGAAATAACAGCGGGCTTCTTTGACCAGGGGCTGCGTATCGGTCATTACATCAACCCGACGATGCATCATAATGCCTGCGACAATTTCAGGGGCATACTCATCCTGCGGATTACCACGGACAAAATCGGCCAACAGATTACCCAGTAGCGAGCTATTGGCCAGTGTTGCTAAATGGAGGTGAGCGAGAAAGTTCATGTGTCGAGTATATACTCTTCTTACTTGAAGTCGCAGCGTTGTTCGCTGTACTCATTTACCTGTCTCGCCGAAGTGAAGAGCCTGCCGCGCATTCGGTGAAAATGACCACCAATTACGCTTATTTCTTGCAGCTAGCCCTTGATGACTCTAGACTGGCCGCCTGTTTTTGTCGGCCTGTCGATCATCCCTGTTGGTTTTGGCCTATTCTGATACGAAGTGGAAAGCCATGCGTGTTGCTGATTTTTCTTTTGAACTCCCGGAATCTCTTATTGCCCATTACCCTCAACCCCAGCGTAGCGGTTGTCGTTTATTGTCTCTGGATGGCCCAACGGGAGCATTAACGCACGGTATTTTCACTGATTTGCTGGATAAACTGTTGCCAGGCGATCTGTTGGTATTCAATAATACTCGGGTTATTCCGGCTCGTTTATTTGGTCGTAAAGCCAGTGGCGGTAAGCTTGAAGTATTAGTTGAGCGTGTTTTGGACGATCATCGAGTACTGGCTCATGTAAAATCCTCTAAAGCCCCGAAACCCGGAGCAGCGCTGCTGTTAGGCGATGATGAGAGTATCTGTGCCACCATGTTGGCACGGCATGACACGCTGTTCGAGCTGCGTTTTGATGATGAGCGGGATGTTTTGACCCTCCTTAATGCCGTCGGCCATATGCCTTTACCTCCTTATATTGATCGCCCTGATGAAGATGCTGATCGTGAATTGTACCAAACGGTTTATAGCCAACGTCCGGGCGCAGTAGCGGCGCCAACTGCCGGGCTGCATTTTGATGAAGCGATGTTGGACGCACTCCGCGAAAAAGGCATTGAAATGGTTTTCGTGACATTGCATGTTGGTGCGGGAACATTCCAGCCTGTGCGAGTGGAGACAATAGAGCAACACATCATGCATGCTGAGTATGCAGAAGTGCCTCAAGATGTCGTAGATGCTATTTTAGCCTGTAAGGCGCGAGGTAATCGTGTTGTTGCCGTGGGTACCACATCAGTACGTTCACTAGAAAGTGCCGCCAAGGCGGCTGAAAACGGTCTAATCGCTCCTTTTTTTGGTGATACCCGTATCTTTATCTATCCGGGTTATCACTATCAAATTGTAGATGCATTGGTGACCAACTTCCATTTACCAGAATCGACATTGATAATGCTGGTCTCTGCTTTTGCTGGTTATAAAAATACGATGAATGCTTATCAACAAGCTGTGACAAAACAATACCGCTTTTTCAGTTATGGCGATGCGATGTTTATCAGCCGTAACCTGCTGGCACCGCAAGAGACGGTTAGCCCGTAAATTTCAAACCACACTTACTGTATGATCAAGTAATAACAACATCAGATTGTTTCTCTGATGCTGATGTTAATTAGCGATAATTTCTATTACACCCTGTAAAAAGTAGCGCTATCCAGCGTGCACCTCTCAGTCAGCGTACAATCTGTATTACGGTGGTTTATAATTTGTCTATCATACAGCTATACAAGGTGCGCCATGAAAACTAATGGTGACGTCCTGAAATAACCCAACCGCAGGTAAGCGCAGTGTCCCACTCTCCCGAACATCAGTAAATTCATACCAAAATGGTCAAACAGGTGCTAAAAGAAGTCGCGCGGCTAAATCGCTTTCCTTACCAATCTGTCTGTTTTCAAAGAATTTATTGACGGCAACAACCCTTCCTGCACACAGTGCTTCTGCTAAAAATTTTACCGCCGGTTCCCTAATTCTTCTTACCACTACGTGGCCTTCTGCCATGATTGCCGCCATTTTGATTTATATGAAACCGCTCAGCGATGAGCCGCACGGGTGATAACGGCTTTCAGCCCAGGCTCATAAAGGCGCTGTTTCAGCGTAACGGCGCCTGCCTGGGTGATTGAGTAGGTCTCCTCAACCTGTGTCTCTTAATGATAATCGGCTCTTCAAAAGGAAAGTTCTCGACAGAACCCAGGGTACCCATCATGCTGCTTTCACTCCAAATTCAGCCGCTAAATGAATATTCATCACCATGTTATGGCGACAGGCGCATTATTTTTTAGGCTGTGGCGGTTGTTTTTTCTGCCAGGCCAATAATTCAAAGACACCGAATACAAAGATTTTAAGTTGTTGCCAGCCGCTGATCGGCTGATCTTTGGGTTGTGTAGACTTAAGTAGTACCAGTTGTAAACCATGCATCAAAAACATAAATATCATGGCAACATTAATAAAGTATCTCAATGGCTTAGGGAACGGTTGGAACAGATTCAGCAGTAAGAAAAACCATACGCCTGACATTAATAACCGGCCGAGATTAATCCACATGGTGTTGCTCCTGTTCTTCTGCTGATGTAGCGTGTTGGTGAACCTGTTTATTTCGAGTATAGAGCCGATAGGCAACTTGGCCGGCAATTTTCTCTCGATGTAACTGCCAACTTGCGGGAACATCAGCCGCAGTAGTTTCTGCCTCGGCCTCAACGTAGATCCAGGCATCGTCTGCCAGCCAGTTATATTGTTCCAGCAAGGTGATGGTTTCAGCCAACAAACCTGTGCGGAAAGGAGGATCAAGAAATACCAGGTTAAAAGCTTGCCCAGGTTGTACAAGCCATTGTAAAGAATTGGTATTTATCACCTGTCCGTTCCCGGCTTGCAATAATGTCAGGTTACTACTCAGTTGCCTGGCAACGCGGTGATCGGCCTCCAGCAACACCGCTTCATCAGCGTAACGGGATAGCGCTTCTAACCCCAAGGCACCGCTACCGGCAAAGCAATCCAGACAACGCGCACCCTGAATCATGGGTGCGAGCCAGTTGAACAACGTCTCTCTGACCCGATCAGTGGTAGGGCGCAGTCCTGGGCTATCAGGCACCAGCAACTTGCGCCCACGCCATTTGCCGCCAATGATGCGGATTCGCCCTGCCGACGGTGATGGTGCTCGTTTTACTGTGGATCGTTTGGTGGTAGATCGTGTCGCTATAGGTCGCTTTGCCATAGATTTCTTTGCTTGAACGTTGGCCATTATTACAGCGCTGAATAAAAGAGTTAGTCGCTATTCTACCCACGACTGTTGTGTGGGGGAAACGTTATACTCCAATTACGTTGAGGATAGTTATCGCAACTGAATTCACAATAGAAAGCAGCATCGTGCGCGTGTTGCTGCTTAGGGGAAAGTGTTAGACTTGCGAACTATTATCTTATTTGTGCAAACCCAGAGTCATAAGGGTAACGCCATGATTAAACCGCGGGGAGTGTAGTCGCAAATGGCAAAAGAAAAAAAAGGTGGGCTTCTTTCCTGGCTAGGTCTTGGTCGTCAGAGTGAAAAGCAAACAACAGAACCGCTGGCGACTGAAAAAAAAGATGCTACTGAGCAAGCGGAAGAGCAAGCCATCAGTGAAAGACAGGTTGAAGTAACATATAGCTCTTCAAATCCCCAGTATTTACAGCATCATACTGCTAACGATAACAATACTGAATGGAATGAGGATACTGTCAGCACGTCGGATCTGCTGTTAACCAAAAATAATACCGTTATCGATATTCCCGCCCCGCAAGTTATTGTGGAGGAAGCATTGATTGAGGTGGTCGCAGAACCTGCGGTGATTGAAGAAGTTGAAGACGAATTTGAACCAAAAGAAGAGGTTAAAGCCGAAATCGTACCGGCAGTCACTCAGGAACAAAAGCGGCCAACGAAAAAAGGCTTATTCGCACGCTTAAAACGTGGCTTAATCAAAACCAGGCAGAATCTTGGTTCTGGATTTATCGGGTTGTTCAGTGGCAAGAAAATCGACGACGATCTGTTCGAAGAATTGGAAGAACAGCTTCTGGTCGCTGACGTCGGTGTCGAGGCCACCCGTAAAATCATTACTTCTCTAACAGAGCATGCCAATCGTAAACAGCTAAAAGATGCTGAATCGCTCTATGGCAAGCTCAAAGAGGAAATGTCTGAAATTCTGTCTAAAGTAGACAAACCATTGGATGTCAGTGGCAAAAAACCATTTGTCATTTTGATGGTTGGCGTAAACGGCGTGGGTAAAACTACCACCATTGGTAAGTTGGCACGCCAGTTCCAGGCTGAAGGTAAGTCCGTCATGTTGGCTGCGGGTGATACCTTCCGGGCAGCGGCGGTTGAACAGTTGCAGGTATGGGGTGATCGCAACAAAATTGCAGTGGTTGCACAACATACCGGTGCAGATTCAGCTTCAGTTATTTTTGATGCCATCCAGGCGGCTAAAGCCCGTGGAATCGATGTATTGTTGGCCGATACCGCTGGGCGTTTGCAGAATAAAGCCCACCTGATGGAAGAGCTGAAGAAGATTGTTCGGGTAATGAAAAAGCTGGACGACGATGCCCCCCATGAGGTTATGCTGACGTTGGATGCCAGTACCGGACAAAATGCGGTGAATCAGGCGAAACTGTTTAATGAAGCCGTGGGTCTGACGGGGATTGCTCTGACTAAACTTGATGGTACCGCCAAAGGTGGGGTGATTTTTGCTATTGCCGATCAGTTTGGTATTCCAATCCGTTATATCGGTGTCGGAGAAGGCATAGAAGATTTACGGTTATTTAAGGCTGACGATTTTATTGAGGCTCTTTTTGCCCGAGAGGACTAAAACGGATGATTCGTTTTGAACAGGTCAGTAAAGCTTATCTGGGCGGACGACAGGCGCTGCAAGGGGTAGATTTTCATCTGCATCCGGCGGAAATGGCGTTTTTGACAGGGCCTTCTGGCGCCGGTAAAAGCACGCTGCTGAAACTGATTTGTGGTATCGAACGGCCCAGTGCCGGCCATATTTGGTTTGGTAGTCACGATATTAGCCGTCTGAAAAACCGCGAAGTCCCTTTCCTGCGCCGCCAGATAGGGATGATCTTCCAGGATCACCATTTGCTGTTGGACAGAACGGTATATGACAATGTCGCCATGCCATTGATTATCGCCGGTGCCAGTACAGAAAATATCCGCCGTAGGGTATCGGCTGCACTGGATAAAGTTGGGTTATTGGATAAGGCGAAGAACTTCCCTATTCAACTTTCGGGTGGTGAGCAACAACGCGTGGGCATTGCTCGTGCAGTTGTGAATAAACCTACGGTGTTACTGGCGGATGAACCGACCGGTAACCTGGATGATGCTTTATCAGAAGGGATATTGCGTCTATTTGAAGAATTTAACCGTGTGGGCGTCACGGTATTGATGGCTACCCATGATACGTCGTTGATTGCCCGGCGGCACTACCCGGTTCTGACCTTGAGTCAGGGGCGGATGTTAGGAGTGCATCATGGTGAATAACGCGCAAAAAGCAAAAACCAAGGCGCTGAAAGGCGGTTGGCGTGAGCAGTGGCGCTACTCGTGGGTTAATGCCATCGCCGATATGATGCGCCAACCCTTGGCCACGCTGTTAACGGTAATGGTGATCGCGATCTCCCTGACCCTGCCAAGTGTGTGCTATATCGTGTGGAAGAACGTCAGTCAGGCAGCGGACCAATGGTATCCAACCCCACAATTGACAATCTATCTGGATAAAGCGTTGGATGACAAGGCGGCTGAAAATGTCGTTACCACCCTGAAAGCAGAGGCTGGCGTTGAAAAGGTGAATTACCTGTCGCGCGAAGAAGCGATGGGAGAGTTCCGTAACTGGTCCGGTTTTGGTGGTGCGCTGGATATGCTGGAGGAAAACCCACTGCCAGCCGTTGCTATTATCACGCCTAAGCTGGACTTCCAAAGTGCTGGCACGCTCAACATGCTGCGTGAACGTGTAAGTAAGGTCGAAGGTGTTGCTGAAGTCCGTATGGATGATAGCTGGTTCGCTCGTTTGGCGGCACTGACTGGGCTGGTAGGGCAGGTCGCTGCAATAATTGGTGTTTTGATGGTGATCGCTGTCTTCCTGGTCATTGGTAACAGTGTGCGCCTGAGTATCTTTAGCCGCCGTGATACCATCAACGTTATGAAGCTAATTGGTGCGACTGATGGATTCATTTTGCGACCATTCCTGAATGGCGGCGCGATGTTCGGATTCGGTGGTGCGATGTTATCGCTGATACTCTCTCAAGTGTTGGTGTGGAAACTCGGATCGGTTGTAACGCAGGTCGCAACGGTATTCGGCACCCACTTTATTCTAAATGGTTTGAGTTGGGATGAAGGCCTGCTATTGGTGCTTATCTCTGCGATGATCGGCTGGATCGCCGCTTGGTTGGCGACGGTTCAACATTTACGCCGATTTACACCGCAGTAAAAAATGTTTGTTATACTCTTTCCCTGCAAGTGGTCATATCATGCAAGGAAAGAGTGATTTTTCTACGATTGATTCTACTGCTGAATCCCAATGATGTTCCCCGATACACGATGAGCTAATTGCGACCAACTACTGTCAAAAATCACGATCACGTTGGAACTTTTACGGCAACAACCAGTCCAACTGTACGGTGGGTGATCGAGGCGCCCAGTGCTTGAATCTATTTAAACAGATGCTAAAATGGCCGCGCTGAGAAAAATCTGCCCTAAACATGCTGAGAGGGTTTTGAATGACCAAAGAAATGCAAACTTTAGCCTTAGTGCCGCAGGGTAGTCTGGAAGCCTATATTCGGGCTGCCAATGCCTATCCGATGCTGACCGCAGAGGAAGAGCGAGAACTGGCTGAGAGGCTGCATTACCAGGGCGATCTGGGAGCGGCCAAACAGCTCATCCTTTCTCACCTGCGCTTTGTTGCTCATGTTGCCCGCAACTACTCTGGATACGGTTTACCCCAGGCTGATCTTATCCAAGAGGGTAATATTGGCTTGATGAAAGCGGTTCGCCGTTTTAACCCTGAAGTTGGGGTTCGTTTGGTGTCTTTCGCAGTACACTGGATCAAAGCAGAAATTCATGAATATGTGCTACGCAACTGGCGGATTGTGAAAGTCGCAACCACTAAGGCTCAGCGTAAGTTGTTCTTTAACTTGCGTAAAACCAAACAGCGTCTTGGCTGGTTCAATCAAGATGAAGTTGAATTGGTTGCCAAAGAGCTGGGCGTAACCAGTAAAGACGTTCGCGAGATGGAGTCACGTATGTCCGCTCAGGATATGACATTTGATCCCTCTCCTGATGACGAAGCACGTGATGGCCAATCTATGGCCCCAGTCCTGTATCTACAAGATAAAAGTTCTGATTTTGCTGACGGCATTGAAGAAGATAATTGGGATAGCCACGCAGCAGACAAGCTATCTTACGCTATCGAAGGGTTGGATGAGCGTAGTCAGCATATTATCCGTGCGCGCTGGTTGGACGATGATAATAAGTCAACGTTGCAGGAACTGGCCGATCAATACGGCGTATCCGCCGAACGCGTACGTCAGCTTGAAAAGAACGCGATGAAAAAATTACGTATGGCGATTGAGGCCTGATACAACAACACAGATGCTAAAACCATACAAAGGGCAGTAGCAATATCGCCTTTTTGTTTTTTATCTATTTAAAATTAATCCTGCCAGTTGCCGCTGCCAGCCCTGTGTATCGCGGCTGAAACCACAGGCGCGCATAAAGCTATCTACAACCTCATAGTTTGCGGCCGTCACCTGATCATCCTTCAATTGCCAGTGCTTCACTGCTGGTAACTGACGCAATGTTTCCTCCATCAGATATAAACCAACTCCGCGGCGACGCGTCACTTCCCTGACATATAAACCTTGTAGCTCCGCCCGTTGACCATGAACGACTACTTTGACTATGCCCAGTAGACGCTCATTGAAACGTGCTGCAAAGAGCGGATTACTCTCACTAATCCAGCGTTGCCACGCTGTTTGCTGTTGTGCAGAATAATGTTGTTCAGACCAGATTTTGGTTAGATCTATAACGTCCTGATGAGTAAGGATTATTAATCGTTCAATAGTCAGTTTCATTGCAGAGAGGCCAGAAAAAGATAAGGAGAAAAGGGCT
>JBEGTQ010000104.1:0-7265 GCA_041179305.1 Pseudomonadota bacterium
TCACCCACAGTAAGAGTGCCGGCTCTCATGGGTTTAACATCGGCAATTTTAGCGGTACTCACATTGGCAATAAACGTCAATGATTGCTGAGCAAAAGCAGAACTATCTACTGTTGCACTTATATTGGCTTTACCCGCTATTGTACTGGTTAGTTGAGCTGTATAAACCCCCGTATTGGATTCGATAAACGAACTTGGCAAGACTAACCCCGTCAAACCACTCTGGGCTACACTGATACTTGACGCTTTTCCTGCCACCGGATTACCTTGCACATCCTTAAGCGCTACCCTCAGCATAGCTGCCTGAACACCATCAGCCACTCGCTCAGTGTGTGATAGGTCAAATGATGAATGCGCGATCGAATAAACATCAGCAGTAAAATCTACCGTAGCGGCGTTTTTCTCGCTGGTGCTGCTGACGATAGCTGTTACCGTAGCAGTACCAGCTTGTTTGCTGGTCAACGTGGCGGTTGCCTTGCCGGCAGCATCGGTTTTGGTGATAGCCGCTAACTCACCCAAATTGGTTCTCCAGCCAACCGAGACATTGTCAAGGTTCGTGTTACCCTGAGCATCTGTCACGGTTGCGGTATAAATTACGCTATCCACACCATCAGCTTTGGCCGTGGTTTTATTTCGCGTCACTGATTGCAGGCGGGCAGTTTTATTATCGGCCTGTAAGGTTAGCTTCTGTGTTTTGCTAACATTACTCCCCTTAACTACGGCTGTTAAATCCACCGTACCTTCTTTCATGCCAGTGATTTTCGCTTGATAAACCCCTTTTACTGTTGATTCAGTGATGGTACCTACGGTTACAGAGTTGACTGGGAATTGAGTGACTTCAATATCAGCAGCCCGACCAAAAACCGGATTGTGATTGGCATCACGCAGAGTAAACCGCAACGTAGCGGTTTGCTTACCATCAGCAATGAGCAAGTTAGGTTGTAATAACAAATCTGAGTTGACCATCGCGGGCACTACAGCGACAAACTCAGCCTCATCATTCTTCACTTTGTCGGCCGCATAATTACCGGAGGTTAACTGTACGGAAACATCAACCTTACCTGCCTGCGTACCGGTAATGGCTTGATAGCTAGTACCGTTGGCATCGGTCGTCGTCGTCTGGCTGGTAACCTTATTGATATTACTGCTCCAGCTTAGAATCATCCCGCTAACCAAGTTATCGTTGTCATCTTTTACTGTCGTAATATAACTGATAGGGCTGTAACCATTAGGTTCGGCCTGTTTGTTACCACTGACAAGCACACTCTCGATCTTCGCTGTTTGCCGATCGGCATTAAAGGTAATTGGCTGCGCAATATCTTTGACATTGTTGCTAAGTTTTGCGCTAATTTGCGCCTTGCCCGCTTTCAGGGAACTGATATTGACGACCGCTTTGCCATCTGCTCCCGTTTGACTGGCCTTAGGTTCAATGCTAACCGGATGTCCGTTCTCATCATTCCAGCTTATACCTTCACCGTTAACTGGGTTGTTATTAGCATCAAACACCGTAACGTTATAAGTGGCTTTATCGCTGCCATTGGCAACAAAATCGCGCTGAATCATCGGTGCTATGATGATTTTCGCACTACTGCTATTGGCAATAAACTCAACGTTGGCAGGCGATGTGCTTTGATTGCCATTAACCGATGCCTGAACCGTGGCAATACCTGCCTTGACGCTGGAAAGCACGATGGTAGCCTCGCCGTTGCTATCGGTTTGGGTCATTTCTGTCTTAACTTGTCCTGAAGTGAATTCCCCTAAATTGGTTTGCCAAAGCACCTGACTATGCGCTACAGGATGTCCATTGCTGTCTTTCACCACAACTTTGTAAGTTACTTGTGCCTGACCATCGGCAATCTGCGTTGTATTTGTTAGTGCTAACCAGTCAGATATTTTTGCCGTGACGGCATTAGCACTGAACGTCAGAATTTGGCTTACTTTGTTGATTGATAAATCATTTGAAACTACCTGTGCAGTGAGAGAAGCATCTCCCACTTGGGCACTGGCAACTTTAATCTGTGACTCACCCAAATCATTGGTGTGAGTTTTTTCCTTTGCAGGATCAAATATCACCTTATGGCTGGCTGCATGCCAAAAAATTTCTTCGTTTTTAATTGGATTATTGTGTGCATCAACAATTTTGACCATGAGAGTAATCCAATCATTATCATTGGCTGCCGCCTTGCTCTTGCTCACTGGGAGTAACGCTATATAAGCACTCCTACGATCGGCAATAAATGTAACCTCGTCAGCGTTATAAGGCTTTCCGCCGATCATTGCGGTCACTTTAGCCGGTATTGCCTTGGTACTCACCAGCTCAATAAAGGTTTCCCCGTTAGTGTCAGTGGTCGTCGTGCTGCTGCCCTGAGTAAATGAACCAATGTTACTCGACCATTCCACTGTTGCACCGGAAACAACATTACCTTGTATGTCCGTAACCTTCAGTTTATAAAGTGCTTTGCTCACTCCATCCGCGACAACTGGCGTGTTAGTAACTATAAAGTCGCTGGCATTGGCTCTGATGGTGCTGTTATCGGCGGTTATTTGTATAGCATCCGCCTCAATAGGTGCTGAAGCGCCTGCCTGCACAGTAATATGGGCGGTTCCCGTTACAGTGGAACTGAAGGCATTTTCTGCAATACCGTGTTCGTTGGTAACACTGGTGGCGTGCTCCAGACCGGGTGAATTCAAATCGCTTGCCCATTTGACCTCAACGCCCGGCACAGGATGACCAAATGCGTCAGTCACCTGCACTTCAAGGCGGGCTTTATCCGTGCCATTAGCGGTAATTGATGAAGTAGAAATAGAAACTGAGGCGCTGCTATAAATAGTTGCGGTAGTTACATCAGCAGTTTGAGTGAGAATAATCGGGTTTAACTGAACCCCACGGACGGTTGCGGTAATTTCAAAACGCCCAACCGAACTACCACTGGTTACCGACGCCTCATAAACACCGGTCTGAATTTCCCGTGCATCACTTACCACCACCGGAGCAAAACTTCGGGCTCTCGGAACATTGCCAGTGACGTCGCGCACAGCAAAAGTAATGTTACGTGCAACCCCCCCGACGGCTTTACCTGCGTCCGTTTTTAAAGCAAGCTGAAGTAGGGAACGGCTGGTTGCATTAGCTGGCAACGTTGGCGGTGTTAATGAGGAAACACTATTTACACTATTAATATTCACGCCAGTGACATAAATATTCGTTGAGCTGGTAGTGGAGTAGTTACCTTTTTTATCAACCGCACGCCCGCTTAATACATACGCATTCACCGCACCATCAATATACGGAGGCAAAACGACGTGATAAGACAAATTACCCCGATCACTAACTTGCCCACCGGCCTTAATCACATCAACGGCATCCCATTCGATACGATCCAGGCCATAACGGGCATTAAACGTATAATTTACAGGCAATATCTGTGTTTCTTTACCACTGATTTTCTCAGGTAAATTTAATGTCACTACCTGCTGTTTACGGTATTCCAACACAATATTGTTATTGCGATCGACCAAATCCATTCGGCTACCGTCCAGCGTCCGGGTCGCTTGTACCGCAGCAGGATCTATCTGTTTCTGCCAGGGCGTATTAATTTCGTAATTGACAGCTAGATTCAAGCCAGTTTTATTTTTCCCACTGTTACCAATAGTATGATCAAGACCTAAACTCACCAATGGAATAGGGGTATAGCTCACACCGGCAGTTAATGCTGACGGATTTTTTTGCCGTTCGTTAATGCCAAACAATGCGACTTCGTCACCGAAGTATTGCTCATACATTAGCTTTCCGCCTAACTGCGGATAATGAGGCAAGTAGGCTTCTGTTCGAATGTCATAACCATTAGCGGCACGTTCGTCGTAATCTTCAAGCCGAGTTGAATTCTTCCATCCGCCCAAACGATAATAACTATTGGCTGAGAGTTTAACGTAGTCCCGCGCAATTTCTCCGCCAAATCCTCCTCGCCTATGAGTATTGCCGGATATTTGTTGATCAAAGAAAACATTATATCCTAACATCCAGTCAAACATATAATGGCGTTGACCCAACCCAATATTCATAATATTACGTTTATCAATGCGACGAAAACCAAACTGGCTAAATACCAACCTATCAGGCTGATCATAGAGTGGGATAAATAAATCCACTTCTGAACCACTGAAATCATGTTTATCGTCAGACTGTAATTTAACTTGTGCCTGACCGATAGGGCCTAACCATTCCTCGACCGTTTTCGCTGTGGAGGATAACAACATCCCCTTGGCTAAACGAGAAAATGCATCCCCACTATTTTCGCTGCTTAGCGAATTCCCTATCTGTGAAAAATGAGAAGCAACCAATGATGCTTGTTTTGTATTTTTTGGTTCTTCATCTTGGTTAGGGACATAAACAACCGCGCCATATTTGATCGCGTCAAAAACACTGCGATTAATATATAAATTGATGTTTAACGCCCAAAGTTCATCCACAGACAACCCATAGGTCGATGCGACCGATTCAAGTGTATCGGTTGAAGTGAGCGTATAAAGACGCTTAAACAGCGTTGTTTTTTTTGTAATATCGCTATTCGCCTGAGTGCTGAAACTCATTGAGTACAGTGGAAGAGTACTCAATGATATTTGTAAAACTATTTGAGTGTATGCAATTATTTTTTTGAGAAAGCCGAAGAGTGAGTGTTTTTCTATGCCCTGTAGAATTGAATCCATTATAATATTCCTGGTTTGTTATTGGCATAATAGAACACGCATTAAATTCGAAATTAAATAAATACATAAAAAAGAGGTTTATAAATGCATGAATAAATAAGCCAATGGAAACTGATTAGGCGGATAATATGATAAATGGCAAAATCATAAAAAGGAATGCATCGGAATCTCATTGAATTAATGAGAAACAACAATGGGATAGAGATTTCAATTAAAGTCAGAAATTTTCCAAAGAGAAAATATATATACCCAAGTTACGTTAAATTGTAGAAAGGTGGCGAGAGAGATAAGAGAGTGTTCAGAATTCAGGCCTGTCCTGAAAATTGTAAATCTGGCTATTTTGATGGATGAATTTAGAAAACAATCATCTAAAGGTAAAAATTAGCGCCCCCATTGCTATAACTCGTTACAACGGCGATACGCAAATCAGCGACGTTATCTGCATGGGAACCGATCACGTCAGCGATCCCGGTAATATGACCAACCAAACATTGATCTTCATTGCTGTATTCAATTTTGCGCCACGCCAAATTTTTTGATGTTGGCATAGCAAAAATAGCTCGTAGCATTCTTAATAATCCCAATACTTAAAAAACACAAAACCCTTATGGGGTCCAACAGAGTTGGCTGTTTAAAAGTAAATGTATATTACAAAAGATTGCGTTTGTTTTACGATTTCGGCCTTTGCTTGAAAATGAAAACCCCTCATCTGGTGCCATTTTTGGTTTTAGTGATTGCTGTTTCAATACCGAGTCTGAGAAAATGGTAGACTTAAACGTTTTTTTAATCCGACCTGGAGTAAAACATGTCCTCTCGTAAAGAGCTTGCCAACGCGATCCGCGCACTAAGCATGGACGCAGTGCAAAAAGCGAATTCCGGCCACCCCGGTGCCCCAATGGGCATGGCAGATATCGCAGAAGTTCTGTGGCGTGATTATCTGAACCATAATCCAACAAATCCACATTGGGCTGATCGTGACCGTTTCGTTTTATCGAATGGTCACGGTTCCATGTTGATCTATAGCCTGCTGCATCTCACTGGCTACTCTCTACCGATGGAAGAGCTGAAAAACTTCCGTCAATTGCACTCTAAAACACCAGGGCATCCTGAATACGGTTATACCGTTGGCGTAGAAACCACCACCGGCCCGCTGGGGCAGGGCATTGCCAATGCAGTTGGTTTTGCCATTGCCGAGCGCACGTTGGCTGCGCAATTTAACCGCCCAGGTCATGACATTGTTGATCACCACACCTACGCATTTATGGGCGATGGTTGCATGATGGAAGGCATCTCCCACGAGGTTTGTTCACTGGCTGGAACCATGAAGTTGGGCAAACTGACAGCCTTCTATGATGACAACGGTATTTCTATCGACGGTCACGTTGAAGGTTGGTTCACTGACGATACGGCTGCCCGTTTCGAAGCTTACGGCTGGCATGTCGTTCGTGGTGTTGATGGTCATGACGCTGATTCCATCAAAGCGGCTATCGAAGAGGCCCACAACGTCACCGACAAACCGTCATTGTTGATGTGCAAAACCATTATCGGTTTTGGTTCACCGAAAAAAGCCGGTACCCATGACGCACACGGTGCACCATTAGGTGCCGATGAAGTTGCCGCCACGCGTGAAGCACTAGGCTGGAAATACCCAGCATTCGAAATTCCACAAGATATTTATGCTCAATGGGATGCCAAAGAAGCGGGTAAAATTAAAGAAGCTGCCTGGAATGAGAAGTTCGCGGTTTATACTAAAACTTACCCAGAGCTGGCTGCTGAGTTCAAGCGTCGCGTAAACGGTGAATTGCCTGCTAACTGGGCAACTGAATCCAAGAAATTTATTGAACAATTGCAAGCTAACCCTGCCAATATCGCCAGCCGCAAAGCATCACAAAATGCGCTGGAAGCCTTCGGTAAAGTGTTGCCTGAGTTCCTGGGTGGTTCTGCTGACCTGGCACCCAGTAACCTGACTATCTGGTCTGGCTCTAAATCGTTGAACGAAGACCATGCGGGTAACTACATTCACTATGGTGTACGTGAGTTTGGTATGTCTGCCATCATGAACGGTATCGCTCTGCACGGTGGTTTCATCCCTTACGGCGCAACCTTCCTGATGTTTGTAGAATATGCGCGTAACGCGGTACGTATGGCTGCACTGATGAAAATCCGCAGCGTATTCGTTTACACCCATGATTCTATCGGTCTGGGCGAAGATGGCCCAACCCATCAGCCGGTTGAGCAAATGGCCAGCTTGCGTGTGACACCTAACATAAGCACCTGGCGCCCATGTGACCAGGTTGAATCCGCAGTGGCATGGCAGTACGCGTTGGCGCGTAAAGACGGGCCAAGTGCGCTGATCTTCTCCCGTCAGAACCTGGCACAGCAGCCACGTACTGCTGAGCAGTTAGCCAATATCTCTAAAGGTGCATATATCCTGAAGGATTGTGTTGATCAGCCAGAGCTGATCTTTATTGCTACGGGTTCTGAAGTTGAACTGGCCGTTGCAGCAGCAGATAAATTGACCGCGACAGGCCGCAAAGTACGTGTTGTTTCTATGCCATCAAC